>JASEFK010000016.1 GCA_030019255.1 Actinomycetota bacterium | reverse complement strand
CTGGGATGGGAGGAGGAAGGCTAGGTGGCTGACACAAAATCCTTGACGCTACCGGTGTCCCGGGAGGCGGAAACCAACCGGGTCACACCATGCGCCGTCGCGAGGCTACACGAACCGCCTCTTCGGAACGTCCACCAAGCGAAGGAGCGCGGCCTTGAAGAAGGAGGAATACGAGGCTCTCTACCGGCTGGAAGACACCCACTGGTGGTACCTGGGGCACCGCTCGCTCTACGCCCGTCTCCTCGACGCCCACTGCCCGGAGGCGGCGCGGGGAAGGGTCCTGGATGCGGGATGCGGCACCGGCGGCCTGACCGCCTGGCTGCGGAACCGTTACCGGCCCCGGCGGCTGGTGGCCCTGGACGCCAGCGAAGCGGCCCTCATGCGCTGCGGGGAAAGGGGGCTGGAGGAGCTGCTCTGCTGCTCGGTGGAATACCTGCCCTTCCCGGACGCCTCCTTCGACCTGGTGCTCTCCCTGAACGTCATCTACCACCGCGAGGTGAAGGACGACCTGGCCGCCCTGCGGGAGATGGGCCGGGTCCTGGCTCCCGGCGGGTACCTCCTTCTCAACCTGCCCGCGCTTCCTTTCCTGCGCGGGGGCCACGACCTGGCCGTGGGCGGAGCCCGGCGTTACACGCGTTCCCGGCTCCTGGAAATGCTGGAGGCGGCGGAGCTACGGCTGATAAAGGCAACCTACTTCGTCTTCTTCCTGCTGCCGGTGATCGCCGTCCGCCGCCTTCTGACCCGCGGCCTCCCCGAGGAGGAAGCGGCCTCCGACCTCTTCCTCCCACCGCCGCCCCTCAACCGGGCCCTCGCCCGCCTGCTGGAATTGGAGGCCCGCATGGCCTCCTGGACGGGTCTTCCCCTGGGCAGTTCCCTCACCGCTCTGGCCCGCAAGGTTTAATATTATCCGTCTAGGAAGGTAGACCAGAAAGGAGCGTATGATGATACGGGGAAGCAACGCCATCGTCACCGGTTCCTCCCGGGGCATCGGCCGGGCCATAGCCCTGCACCTGGCGGAACGCGGGGCCAACGTGGTGGTCTGCTGCCAGAGCCGGGTGGACGCCGCCAACGAGGTCCGGGAACGGGCGGAGGCCATGGGGGTGCGGGCGCTGATGGTGCAGTCCGATCTGGCCACCGAGGAGGGCGCCCGCCTGGTGGTAGAGCGCTGCGTAGAGGAGCTGGGCGGAGTGGATATCCTGGTGAACAACGCGGGCATGATCCACCTCTCCCCCATCCAGTCCCTGGAGAACCGGGACCTGGAGAGGGTCCTGCGCGTCAACCTCTTCAGTTACTTCTACATGGCCAAGCACTGCATCGCCGACATGCTGCGCAGGCAGGCCCCGGGCTGCGTGGTAAATATTTCCTCCATCGTCTCCATGATCGGTATGGCCGGGGGGACAGCTTACGCCGCTTCCAAGGGAGGGGTCAGCGGTTTCACCGTCTGCCTGGCCCGGGAGGTGGCCCGCCACGGCATCCGGGTGAACGCCATCGCCCCCGGTTACATAGAGACGGAGATGATCGGCTGGATGCCCGAGGACTACAAGGCCAAGGTCATCCCCCGCATTCCCATGCGCCGCTTCGGGACCGGGGAGGAGGTAGCCAAGGCGGTGGCCTTCCTGATCGAGGACGCTACCTACATGACCGGCCAGACCCTCATCCTGGACGGCGGCATCATGATCGACTGAACCGTAGGCGAGGTAGGTTCAGGGGTTGCAGCCGGAAAGATCGCATCCCATGAGGGCCACCTCGAGGTAGGTCTGGAAGATCGGCGGCTCCAGGTTCACCTGGTAGTCGATGACCGCATCGATCACCGCCGGTTTCCCCAACCTTACCTCCTCCTCCAGGGCGGGCCGGATGCCCGTTATACAAGTTGAGATGAGCGGCATGCGGGAGCTTCCACCCGGCGCCTGGAATTCAGTCGAGGGAGAAGATCGATGATCGGCGAAAAATCCGACGTAGGTTCTTGTGAATCGCGGTATACGGAAACTGGCTCATCGTCAACGGGAGGTTAGTCATGGGGATGCAGGCGAGGACACTTCGGGTGGGGGCGGTGCAGATGGAATCGGCCAACGGGGACTTGGAGGGGAACCTGGAGCGGGCCACTCGCCTGGTGGAGGAGGCCGCGGAGCGCGGGGCCCGGCTGGTGGTCCTCCCGGAGTTCATGCCCACCGGATACGTATACACGAAGGAGATATGGGAGGTCGCTGAGCCCCGGGAGGGGCCCACCATGCACTGGCTGCGGGAGACATCCCGGAGGCTGGGCGTCTGGCTGGGAACCAGCTACCTGGAGGCGGAGGGCGAGGACTTCTACAACAGCTTTGTGGTCACCGGCCCGGATGGGGAAGAGGCGGGCCGGGTGCGCAAGCAGACCCCGGCCTTCGCCGAGGCCTTTTTCACCCGGGGGGAGGCCGGTCCGCACGTCATCGAAACCGGGCTGGGGCGCCTGGGAGTGGGAATCTGCTACGAGAACCAGCTCTCCTACCTGCCCCGGCTGATGTGCACGGTCCAGCCGGACCTCCTGCTCATGCCCCACTCCGCGCCCTCCCCCATGCCCAACCCCCTTTTCCCCCGCCGGTCGGTGGAGGAATACAACCGGCGCCTGAGGGAACTGGCGCCTTTCTATGCCCGCATGCTGGGCATCCCGGTGGTCATGGTCAACAAGCGCGGGCCCTGGGTCTCACCCATACCGGGGCTCCCCTTCCTCACCCAGAGGTCTTCCTTCCCCGGCTACACCTGCATTGCGGACTCCGACGGCTCCATCCTCGCCCGGCTGGGTGACGAGGAAGGGGTCATCGTGGAGGAGGTGCGGATGGACCCCGCGCGCCGGAAAGGGGAGGTCCATCCAGCCGGGGGGCGCTGGGCCTTCCCGGTTCCCTGGGCCATGAACCAGTTCCGCCTCATCGAAGCGGTGGGGCGGGTCTATTACCGCCTCAGCCGGGAGCGCCGCCGCCGCGCCCGCCATATCGCCGACATGGCCTGCTAGGCAGGATATAATGTGCATGGGGGCTACGCGGTCTTCCCGGATATGGTGGCCTACGAGGCGGGTGGAAACTTCTCCCGCCTTCCGACCCCTTGTCGAGTAGCCGTGCCCTGCCCCTTCTTCCCCGAAGCCGTCCGAGTCATCACCCGTAAGGGACACCGTCCGCCTCTTTCGCTTGTGTCCCAAACGGCCGCGCGCATTCCCGGAGATAGCCATGGTTTATTCCGAGGAAATATAAGGCCCCTTCTGGGGCCTTGGACTTGGTAGCGCATGCGGGATTCGAACCCGCGATCTCCGCCTTGAGAGGGCGGCGTCCTAGGCCAACTAGACTAATGCGCCACGCATTCCATATTCAGTTCTGGCTGGGGGAGAAGGATTCGAACCCTCACAACGAGATCCAGAGTCTCGCGTCCTACCATTAGACGATCCCCCAACTAAATTCCGGGGGATATGATAACACAAGCACTGCTTCCTCTCAACCGCCGTGATACGGCATCCTACGACACCTCTCAGGTGGAAACGATACCGCGCACCGAGTCCTTCCTTGCGCTCTCCCTTGCCTTCCGCCGAGAGAGGCCGCCTTCCATCCGGGGGAACTACTGGACCCGCACCACGGCGCGTCCCTGGGACTTCTTGTTCAGGAGCAGCTGGAACCTCTCCTCCACCTGCTCCAGGGTTATCTCGGTGGCGAAATCCTCCAGATTGTCGGGCTTCCACTCCCCGGCCATCTTCTCCCACACCTTGAGGCGCAGGTCCATGGGACATTCCACGGAATCGATGCCGATGAGGGTTACCCCGCGCAGGATGAAGGGATACACGTTCAGGTTCAGCTCGTGCCCGCCGGTGTTCCCGCAGGTGGTCACCACCCCAAGGTAGGCGGCCTGCTTTACCACCGTGGCCAGGACGTTGCCGCCCACCGTGTCCACGGCGCCGGGCCAAATCCCCTTGAGGAGGAGCTTGCCCGAGGTGTCGTTCACCTCCGAGGCGGGGATGACCCTGGAAGCACCCAGGGACTTAAGCTTCTCCTCCACCTGGGGATACTCGGACTCGTCCACCAGCCCGGCGGCGGCCACCACCTGGTAGCCCAGCTTGGCCAGAAAGCGCAGGGCCAGGGAGCCCACGCCCCCGCTGGCGCCGGTCACCAGCACCTCGCCGGCATCCGGTCCGACCCCGGCCCCGGTGAGCTTGTATACCGAGAGAGCGGCGGTGAAGCCCGCCGTGCCATAGATCATGGATTCCTTCAGGGTCAACCCGGCCGGAAGCCTGACCACCCAGGAGGCGGGGACGCGGATATACTCGGCCATCCCTCCCGAGGTGTTCATGCCCAGGTCGTAGCCGGTGACCAGGACCTCCTCCCCCGGCTTGAAGTTTGGACTGGAGCTCTCCTCCACCACCCCGGCGGCGTCGATGCCTGGGGTGTGGGGATAAATTTTAGTCACCCCGCGATTACCTATGGCCGAGAGGGCGTCCTTGTAGTTCACCGAGGTATAGTGCACCCGGATGAACACCTCGCCCGGGGGGAGCTCGTCGGTGTCCCTGGTCTCGATGCTGCGGGTGAAGGTCCCGTCCTCCTGCTCGCGAACCACGATGGCCCGGAATGTCTTGCCCATCTCACCCCTCCTCTACCTTTCCGCGTCCTTGAACTTATAACGTCTTCGAACTCTTACCGCCCTTTCCGAACCCCTCGCGCCGACGCCCGGAAGCGGCGGCACTTCCCGGCCGGACTCTCCGGTTTCCCTTTCCTTGCGCCGTGTGCACCGAACCCGGCGCAATTACATTATCCCCGCTGCGGGACGCGTGGTCAAAAACGGCGTTTTCGGCCGTGAAAGGATTACAATTCCTCGAGCCGGTTGATGACCGGGATCCTCACCCTGGCCCGCGGATGCCTCCTTCGCATCTCCGCCAGGAAGGGCTCCAGGTCCACGTATTGGCTGAGGGGCGGGTAAAAATCGTCGTGGTGGTGGGGGATGACCGTGGCCGGTCGCACGCGGTCCACCAGGCCTGCGGCCACGGAACAGATGTCCGTCCTTCCCTGCACCGGCACCAGGAAGGCGTCCACCCTGCAGTCGGGAATCCAGGTCATGCAGGCGCTTCCCAGGTGGAGGAGGGTCCTGCCCTCCGCCTCCACCAGCCAGCCCAGCACCTCACCGGTGGGATAACGGGAGGTTCCCAGGCGCGCCAGGTCCACCAGTTCCATGCGACACCTCCACAGGGTGGTAAGAACCAGCCGCGCATCGAAGGTGACGTGGCAGGCGGGGACGGCGGTCACCCGGAAGGGGGCCACCTCGGCCGCTTCCCCGGGCCACCGGACGCGCAGCCGGGTCCAGGGCACGCCCCGGGCGGCCAGGGAAGCGCATACCGCGGCCGACGCGTAAACGACGGCCCTGGAAATATCCACCAGTTCTGGAACGTCCAGGGTATGGTCGAAGTGGCCGTGGGTGAGGAAGATAGCCTCCGCGTGCCCCAGGTCCTCGGGTCGGAACGGTTGTTCGGGGCGGGCCCTCGGGTTCCGGGTAAGGTAGGGATCGATCAGGATGCTGGTCCTTCCGCTGAGAAGCTCGAACCCGGCCGTTCCCAACCACCGGTAACGCATGCGGCTCTCCTTCTTAACATCCGAAAAACAGGTCCCGGCCGAATCCCCCGCAGAATTCCCGCTCCCGGGGCTCCTTCCCCGGCCGGGGATTTCCCAAACCCGCGAGGCGGGAGGCCCTCCAGGCCTTGACGTGGAAGTCGCTTCCTCTCAGGAACGGTCCAGGGCACGGGCGATGCGCTGCAGGCACTTCTCCCGCCCCAGCAGCTCCATGGATTCGAAGAGGGGCGGGCTCACCCTGCTTCCGGTGACCGCCACCCGGATGGGCTGGAAGGCCTTGCGGGGTTTCAGCCCCATCTCCTCCACCATGGAACGCAGGAGGGCCTCGATGTCCCGGGCGTTAAAATCTTCCAGCTCCAGCAGGCGCTTTCCCGCCTCGCGCAGCACGGCGCGGTTCTCCTCTCCCTCCAGGAACCCCAGGGAATCCTCCGCCGTCTCCACCTCCCGGAAGAGGAAGGCCAGCAGGGGGACCGCGTCGGAGAGCACCTTTATCCTCTCCCGGACGAGGGGAGCGGCGCGGCGCAGCCTCTCCATGCCCTCCCGGTCGTCCTCCCCGAGCAGCCCCTCCCGCACCAGGAAGGGTCGCATGGCCTCCGCCAGCTCGTGGTCCCCCATGGCCATGATGTACTGGGCGTTCATCCAGTAAAGCTTGTCCGTGTCCCACACCGCCGGCTTGGAGGACACCCGCTCCAGGCTGAAGTTGGTCACCAGGGTGTCCAGGTTCATGAGGGTAGTGGAATCGTCCAGCGACCACCCCAGGAGGGCCAGGAAATTGAGCATGGCCTCGGGGAGGAAACCGGCCTCCCGGTAGTATCCCACGGCCACGTCGCCATGCCGCTTGGAGAGCGGCTTCCCGTCCGTGCCCACGATCATGGGGAGGTGGGCAAAGGCGGGGGGTTCCTTCCCCAGCGCGCGGTAGATGAGGAGCTGCTTGGGGGTGTTGGAGAGGTGATCATCCCCCCGCACCACGTGGGTGATGTGCATGTCGATGTCGTCCACCACCACCGCCAGGTTGTAGGTGGGCGTGCCGTCATTACGCAGGAGCACGAAGTCCTCGATCTCCCGGTTGCGGAAGACCACCTCCCCCCGCACCAGGTCGTGCACCGTCGTTTCCCCCTCCTCCGGGACCCGGAAGCGCAGGGCGTAGGGACGCCCCTCCTCCTCCATGCGCCGTGCCTCCTCCTCGGGGATGCGGCGGCAGCGGCGGTCGTACATGGGGTTGCGCCCCTCGCGCAAGGCCTTCTCCCGTCTCTCCTTGAGCTCTTCCGGGGAGCAGAAGCACCGGTAGGCGTAGCCCTCCCGGAGCAGCCGGCGGGCTGCGTCGTGGTACAGGGCGTAGCGCCCTGTTTGGCGATAGGGCCAGTGGTCGCCACCGGCGTCCGGGCCCTCGTCCCAGTCCAGCCCCAGCCAGCGCAGGTCGGTCATGATAGCCTCGATGGCCTCCTCCGTGGAGCGGGAGAGGTCGGTGTCCTCGATGCGCAGGATGAAGGAACCTCCCGACTGGCGGGCGAGCAGCCAGTTGTAGAGGGCCGTGCGGGCCCCTCCCACGTGCAGGTAACCGGTGGGGCTGGGCGCGAAACGCAGGCGCAATCCTCGTCCACCTCCTGTCTGAAGACATGCGATGAAATGGTTCGCGCGACGGGATTTATGATACCACAGGCGCAGATGATGATCTGGAAAGGAAAAATATGGTCCATAGGGAGGATTTATAGGTCTTTGTCACCACCTGGCCCAGCAGTAGGGCGGCGGCCAGGATGAGGTAGAGGGGAGCTCGGGCCAGCCACTCCAGGATGGAGGGGTTGAGTGCCTCCGCCGCCCTTTCCGCCGCCCAGATCAACAAAAGGGAAAGGGGCCAGGCCAGGGCAAGGAAGGCGACATCCGCGGCCAGGGCCTGCAGCCACACCAAAAGGCAGCGTGGCGTCTCGTTCCGGAAAAGGCTCCACCCCTCCCTCCAAGCTTGCGGGGGCTTCATTCCATTTATTACCACCTGGCGCGCGGCCAGGATCACTGGGATTCCCAGGGGGACGTACACCGCCAGCAAAAGCACCAACCAGAGGAAAAGGGCCAGGAGATACGGAAATATTAAGTGGAGATGGGGATCCCACCTGCCCCAGAGGAGGACCAGGAGTGATGCCAGGGAAACGACCGCCACCCGGGCGGCATCCCAGGGCAACAAGGTGAGGGCCAGTTCAGGCAAACGCTTCCTGCTCCGGCGCAAGGCATCCTTGAAAGTAAGATCGACGCCCCGTTTTTCGGAGGAAGCGAACTCCTCGCCCGGCGCTCCGAAAAGAGCCCTACCGCATTCCGCGGCTGTTTCCTCCGCGCCGCCGAACCGAACTTCATTGCCCCGCTCCGCGCCGGGCATGCGGTCGATCCAGAAAAAGGTTTCCACCTCACCCGAGTGAATTCCCCCCGGTTCCGCCCGAGAGGCGCCTCCCTTACCTTCCTCCCTCCCCATCCGAGAAGGAGGACCTCCCGGCGCACCCACGCCATACCCGGGAGGAGAGTTCCCGCCAGCGGCACCCCCGGAACCGGCAATCTGTCGTATCAGCACTGCCTCCCCTAGGTAACCACCCGCCCGCAGGAAAACGAAAATGGTCAGGCTCACGAGCACCAGGACGGCCGCGTCCGGGAATCCTTTCCCCGCCCCGCTCCTAACCCATCTGGCCGCCGTCTCTCCCACTCCTTGCGGCTCCCAGCCGAAGAGAACGCGCCAGCTCTCGGAAAGGCCCACGGAGAGGAGAATGGCCGCCGGCCAGAGTCGCTTCTCCCGCCGGGCCAGGTGGATGGCAAGCCTCCACGATCCTCCGTCACGGCCGGAAGACAGTTCGCCGCTGAAATTGCCGTTTTCTGGTATTCCCGGCTTGCGCCCCCCGTTTCTCAATCCGACCCTTCCTTCACCTAAATTCTCCCGGTGCATCCATACCATCCGCTTTATATTAATCCACGAATCGTTATTCGAAATCCGGGAAGGAAGATCGGGACGAGGGCTTCACCGCTTTCGAGCGACAAGTTCCGGCGCCCATATTTTCGACCTCGCCGGAAGGGAGTAAGGAAAGACGAAGGGGACCATGACAGGTTGCTTCTCTACGGCACCGGCTTCTCCTGCCGCCTTTCCCGCGGACCGGCCACCTCCACCAACGTGGCGTACATGGATCGCCCGGCTTTCCCAGTTTTCGCCGGCGGAAACCGGGGGGCTGGAATGAACGACACGATCAAGCTCAATTCATGAAGGTAGGGAATATTTACCATGCCTAGATCGTGCAGCGGGCGCTTCCGGCGTCATGCACATCAGCCATGCCATTTCCGAGGACGAAAAAGTGCCAGGGATTCGGCCAACCCGCTCCCGATCGGAGGTCCTAAGGGAGGCGGAACGGCGTGATCCTCGAAGCCTTCCGGATCACCGGGAATCAGATGCGGAGATCACCGTGTTGCGCAGGGTCCCCACGCCCTCGATGACCACCTCCACCACGTCGCCGGGGCGCATCTCCCCTACCCCGGGAGGGGTGCCGGTCATGATCACGTCCCCCGGGTAGAGGGTCATGACGCGCGAGGTGAAGCTGAGGAGTTCCGCCGGGGAGAAGATCATGTTGGAGGCGGGAGACGATTGGCGTACCTCCCCGTTGAGGCGCAGCTCCACGGTGAGCTCCGCGGGATCCACCTCCGTCTCGATGAAGGGCCCCAGGGGACAGAAGGTGTCGAAGCTCTTGGCCCGCGTCCACTGCCCGTCCCTGGCCTGCAGGTCGCGGGCGGTAACGTCGTTGCCACAGGTGTAACCGAGGATGCAGGCGGTGGCCTCTTCGACGCTCACGTTACGGCATTCCCGCCCGCACACCAGGACCAGTTCCGCCTCGTAATCCACCCTCCTGCTCATGGAGGGATAGACGATCTCCCCGCCATGGGCGAGCAACGAGGACGGTGGCTTCATGAACAGCACCGGCTCGTCGGGGATGGGCATACCCAGCTCCTCGGCGTGGTCGCGGTAATTCAGGCCCACGGCGATTATCTTCTGGGGAAACACCGGGGCGAGGAGCTCCACCTCCTCCAGGCGGCAGGTCCTCCCCACCTCCTTTATGCCGGTGAAGGGTGTGCGTTCCAGCTCGTGGAGCAGGCCGTCCTCCAGGATCCCGAAATGTGTATGTCCCTTGTGCAGGTACCTGGCTATCTTCATGGTTGGGCTTTCTTGTGCAAAAGTCCGTACTCGATGGAATCCACCAGGGCCTGCCAGGAGGCCTCGATGATGTTCTCGGAGACCCCGATGGTCCCCCAGGTCTTCTCCCCGTCCCCGGTCTCGATGAGTACCCGGGTGACGGCGGCGGTGGCCTTCTCCGGGTTGAGGATGATGACTTTGTAGTCCTGGAGGTCGATGTCCTGAAGCTCCGGGTAGGCCCGTCCGATGGCCAGGCGCAGGGCGTTGTCCAGGGCGTTGACCGGGCCGTTCCCCTCCGCGGTGGCGATGATGCGCTTCCCCCGCACGTGCACCTTGATGGTGGCCTCGGTGACCACCTTTCCGTCCTCGCGCTTCTCCATGATCACCCGGAAACTCTCCAGCCGGAAGAAGACCTTGTGCATCCCCAGGGCGCGGCGCATGAGCAGCTCGAAGGAGCCGTCGGCGGCCTCGAAGTGGTAACCGCGGTGCTCCATCTCCTTGATCATGTCCAGGATCTCCTGCACCTTCTCCGGGTGACGGCCGAGGTCGTAGCCCAGCTCCTTCCCCTTGATGATGATGGTGGACTTCCCGGAGAGCTCGGAGACCTCGATGCGCTGCATGTTGCCCACCAACTCGGGGCGGATATGCTCGTAGGTCTCCGGGTCGCGCATCACCGCGCTCACGTGTAGGCCCCCCTTGTGGGCGAAGGCCTTCTGGCCCACGTAAGGCTGGTGGGAATCGGGCTTGATGTTGGCGATCTCGCTCACGTAGTGGGAGAGCTCGGTCAGCCCGGCCAGGCTCTCCATGGACACCGCGGGGATGCCCATCTTGAGCACCAGGGCGGGGATGATGGAGCACAGGTTGGCGTTCCCGCAGCGCTCCCCGTAACCGTTCACCGTGCCCTGCACCATGGAAGCTCCTTCCATGACCGCCGTGAGGCTGACGGCCACGGCGCACTCGCTGTCGTTGTGGGCGTGGATGCCGATGGGCACCGGGATCTTGTCCCTGACCTCGGAGATTATCCGCTGCACCTCCCAGGGCAGGGTCCCCCCGTTGGTGTCACAGAGGCACACCCAGTCCGCCCCGGCCTCCACCGCCGCCCGCACCGTATCCATGGCATAGCGGGGGTTGCTCTTGTAGGCGTCGAAGAAGTGTTCCGCGTCGTAGATGACCTCCCGGCCGTGGTGTTTGGCGTACTCCACGGAATCGGCAATCATGAAGAGGTTCTCGTCCAGCCCGGTGCGCAGGGCGGTGCGCACGTGAAGTTCCCAGGTCTTTCCGACTATGCACACCGTCGGCGTGTCGGCCCGCAGTAGGTCCTCCAGCTGGCGGTCCTTGTCCGCGCCGATCATGGCCTTGCGGGTGGAACCGAAGGCCACGGGAACGGCATTTTTCAGGTCCACCCCCTTGAGGCGCTGGAAGAGCTCCTCGTCCTTGGGGTTGGAGCCCGGGTAACCGCACTCCACGTAGTGCACGCCGAACTCGTCCAGGCGATGGAGGATCTTGAGCTTGTCCTCCACGGAGAGGGATACCCCCTCCATCTGGGCTCCGTCACGCAGGGTGGTGTCGTACAGCTTAACCGTTTTTTCCATCATGGCTTTCCCGGAATCATAAGCGGCCGCCGGGGTGATGGTCTCCGGCCCGGCTCGTACATCCCGTCCTGTCGACCCGAGGCCGTCCCGCCTCCTTCCCGGCTATGGCCGGCCCTCAATCCACGTATTCCAGCCAGTGGTCGTAATCCCCGTCCTGACCCTTGACGATGGCGAAGAACTTCTCCTGGATGCGCCGGGTGACGGGGCCCGGCTCACCCAGGGGTCGGTCGTCTACCTCGCGGATGGGCACGATCTCCGCCGCCGTTCCGGTGAAGAAGGCCTCGTCGGCGTGATAGAGGTCCGTCCTCACCAGCTCCTTCTCCCGGAAGGGGATCTCGAAATCCTCGGCGATGCGGATGACCGAGTCCCGGGTGATGCCCTCCAGGGCCCCCGAGGAGGTGGGCGGGGTGTAGAGGAAGCCGTTGCGCACCACGAAGACGTTCTCCCCCGCTCCGTCGGCCACGAACCCGTGCTGGTTGAGGAGGATGGCCTCGTCGTAGCCGGCCTCGGTGACCTCCATCTTGGCCAGGATGGAGTTGAGGTACTGGCCGGTGGCCTTGGCCGCGGGGGGTATGGCGTTGGGGTCGTTGCGGCGGAAGGAGGAGATCTTGGCCCGCACGCCGTTCCTTATCCCCTCCTCGCCCAGGTAGGCGCCCCAGGGCCACACGGCGATGGCCACGTTGACCGGCGCCGCCTGGGGATGCAGCCCCATCTCCCCGTACCCGCGGAAGGCGATGGGGCGTATGTAGCAGCTCTTGAGGCCGTTGGCCCGTATGACCACCTTGGTGGCCTCCACCAGCTCCTCCAGGGAATAGGGGATGGACATGCGGTAGATGGCGGCGGAGCGGAAGAGCCTCTTCAGGTGGTCGGTGAGGCGAAATACTGCCGCCCCGCGCGGGGTCTCGTAGGCGCGGATGCCCTCGAAGACCCCCGAGCCGTAATGCAGGGAATGGGAAAGCAGGTGGACCTTGGCCTCCTTCCAGTCCACTAGTTCCCCGTCCATCCAGATCTTCTCCACTTCCGGGATGGGCATAGGCTACTCCTTCCGCTACCTGATCCTGGCGTCCTTTCTCCGGGTCTCCCACGGCGCCGCTTCCCACGGGATAACCCAACCGGCCGGGATTCGATCTCGGCCCCCGCCGGCTCAACCTTCACGGATGTATTTTACGACAAGATCTCCCACTTCCGTGGTGGACTTGCCCATCTTCCCCGCCGACAGGGAGAGGAGGTCCCGCTCGCAGACCCGCATGACGGCGCGCTCCACCCGCTCCGCGGCCTCCCTCTCCCCCAGGTGGTCCAGCATCATCTGCACGGCGCAGATGGCCGCCAGGGGGTTGATGACGTTCTTGCCGGTGTACTTGGGGGCCGAGCCCCCGATGGGCTCGAACATGGAGACGCCCTCGGGGTTGAGGTTCCCCCCGGCGGCGATGCCCATTCCCCCCTGGATGATGGCCCCCAGGTCGGTGATGATGTCGCCGAACATGTTGTCCGTGACTACCACGTCGAACCACTCCGGGTTCTTGACGAACCACATGCAGATGGCGTCCACGTGGGCGTAGTCCGTGGAGATGTCCGGGTATTCCGCCGCCACCTCGTGGAAGGTCCGCTCCCACAGGTCCCAGGCGTAGGTGAGCACGTTGGTCTTCCCGCACAAGGTGACCTTGCGCTCCCTGTCCCGGCGCCGGCAGTACTCGAAGGCGAAACGGATGCAGCGCTCCACCCCCTTGCGGGTGTTCACGCTCTCCTGCACGGCAACCTCGTCCGGGGTCCCCTTGCGCAGGAACCCACCCGTCCCGGCGTAGAGGCCCTCGGTGTTCTCCCGCACCACCACGAAATCGATGTCCTCCGGGCCCTTGTCCTTGAGGGGGCAGTCCACCCCCGGGTAGAGCTTGACCGGACGGAGATTGATGTACTGGTCCAGGCCGAAGCGTATTTTCAGGAGGATGCCCTGCTCCAGGATACCGGGTTTCACGTCCGGGTGCCCAATGGCCCCCAGGAAGATGGCATCGAAAGTGCGCAGCTCCTCCAGCTCCTCGTCGGTGAGGGTTAAGCCGGTGCGCAGGTAGCGCTCCCCCCCGAAATCGAAGAAGGTGGTCTGGAAGTCGAATCCGGCCACCTCCGCCGCCGCCTCCAGGGCCTTCACTCCTTCCCGCACCACCTCCGGTCCGGTGCCATCACCCGGGATCACCGCTATCCTGTACATGACCTCTGCTTTCCTTTCCTCGTTTCCTATATGGGGCCTTCGATTCCTATCTCCCGCACGTATTCCACCAGGCCGCCCCGCTATCAACCTCTCGCTTCTCGCCCTCCCGTTGCTCCTTTCAGGCGCCTCCCGCTTTCCTCTCCTGCAGGCGCTCCCGCACGTATTCCACCAGGCCGCCCCGGGAGATGATCTCTTGCATGAAATCCGGGAAGGGCTGGGCCTGGAATCTATTACCAGTGGTTAGATTTTCCACCGTGCCCGCCTCCAGGTCCACTCGAAGCCGGTCCCCGGTGCTGGTGTCCGCCACCGCCTCGGGGCACTCCAGGATGGGCAGCCCCACGTTGATGGCGTTGCGGTAGAAGATGCGAGCGAAGGAGGAGGCGATGACGCAGGAGACGCCGCATCCCTTGATGGCCAGCGGGGCGTGCTCCCGCGAGGACCCGGAGCCGAAGTTCTCCTCCGCCACCAGGATGTCCCCCGGCTTCACCTTGCGCGCGAAGGCCGGGTCCAGGTCCTCCAGGCAATGGGCCCCCAGCTCCTCCGCGGTGGTAGCCGTGAGGTAGCGGGCGGGTATGATCACGTCGGTGTCGATGTCCCGCCCGTAGCGCCAGGCGTCGCCCTCCAGGACCATTCCCTCGCTCATCCCGCCACCTCCTCCGGGTGGACTATCCTTCCCGCCACCGCCGAGGCCGCGGCCACCGCCGGACCGGAAAGGTAGACCTCGCTTCCCGGGTGCCCCATGCGCCCCACGAAGTTGCGGTTGGTGGTGGCCACCGCCCTCTCCCCCTCGGCCAGCACCCCCATATGCCCTCCCAGGCAAGGCCCGCAGGTGGGGGTGCTCACCGCCGCTCCCGCCTCCAGGAAGTCCTCCATCCAGCCGCGGCGCACCATCTCCAGGAGAACGGCCTGGGTCCCCGGGAAGACTATGGCCCGCACCCGGGGGTGCACCTTGCGCCCCCGGAGGATGGAGGCGGCGACCTCCATGTCCTCCAGCCGCCCGTTGGTGCAGGAGCCGATGACCACCTGGTCCACCTCCACCTCCCCCACCTCGGATACCGGGCGCACGTTGGAGGGGAGGTGGGGCAGGGCCACCTGGGGCTCCAGGGCGCTCACGTCTATGGTCAGTCGCTCCACGTAATGGGCGTCGGGGTCGCTTTCCAGAACCTGGAAGGAGCGGCGCGCCCTACCCTCCAGCCAGGCCAAGGTCCTGCCGTCCGCCCTGAAGATGCCGTTCTTGGCCCCCGCCTCCACGGCCATGTTGGCCATGGCAAAGCGGGAATCCATGGAAAGTGCTTCCACCGCCGGCCCGGTGAACTCCATGGCCCGGTAGCGCGCCCCGTCCACACCGATGATCCCGATGGTGTGCAGGATGAGATCCTTCCCGCCTATCCACCGCGGCAGCTCGCCCACGTACTCAAAGAGCATGCTCTCCGGCACCCTCAGCCAGATCTCCCCCAGGGCCATGGCCATAGCCAGGTCGGTGGAGCCCACCCCGGTGGAAAAAGCTCCCAAAGCACCGTAGGTGCAGGTGTGGGAATCGGCCCCCACCACCAGGTCCCCAGGAAGCACCAGTCCCTGTTCGGGCAGGAGCACGTGCTCGATTCCCACCCGGCCTATCTCGTAATAGAACTCCAGCCCCTGCTCGCGGGCGAACTCGCGCAGGAGGGCGCAGTTGCGCGCCGCGGCGATGTCCCTGGCCGGGGTGAAGTGGTCGGGCACCAGCACCACCTTCCCGGGGTGGAAGACCCTCTCCGCCCCCATGCACCGGAAGGCCTCGATGGCCAGGGGGGCGGTGATGTCGTTGGCCAGGGCCAGGTCTACGGCCACGTTGAGGAGCTCCCCCGGCCGGACCTCCTCCCGGCCGGCGTGGGCGGCGAGTATCTTCTCGGTGATGGTCTGACCCATGATCTCCTCGCGCGGTGCGGCATCCCGGCCGGTCAGGAACCGGCCTTCTTACTCGCCGTCCTGCTCCGCGTGCCCGCCTTGGCCTTGCGGGCCAGCTTCTTCTTCTCCAGGAGGCCCTTCTGGATGCCGCGGTTGATGGCGTTTATGTAGGCGCGGGCACTGGCCTCGATGATGTCCGGGCTCACCCCCCGGCCCACCACCTCGTGCCCGTCGATGTCCAGCTTGATGGTCACGTCCCCCATGGCGTCCAGCCCCTTGGTGATGGCCTGCACCTGGTAGGAGACCAGCTTGGCCTTGACCTTGGTGGCCTTGGCGATGGCCTTGCACACCGCGTCCACCTGCCCGTCCCCGGTGGCCGTGGCCTCGTAGCTCTTGCCCTCCCGGCTCAGCTTCACGGCGGCGATGGGGATGGCCCCGGTCCCCGAGGAGGACTGCATGTACTCCAGCTGGAAGAGCTCCTCCAGGGTGCGGATCTCGTCCAGGGCGATGGCCTCCAGGTCCTTGACGGTGATCTCCTTCTTCTTCCCCGCCAGCTCCTTGAAGCGGATGAAGGCCCTCTCCAGCCCCTTGTCGTCCAGGTAAAAGCCCATTTCCTCCAGCTTGGCCTTCAGGGCGTGGCGGCCGGAATGCTTGCCCAGGTAGATCTCGGATTCCACCAGGCCCACATCCTCGGGGTGGATGATCTCGTAGGTCACGCGGTGCTTGAGTACCCCGTCCTGGTGGATGCCCGACTCGTGGGCGAAGGCGTTGTCCCCCACGATGGCCTTGTTGGGCTGCACGTTGTAGCCGGTGAGCATGGACACCAGGCGGGAGGTCTGGTAGATCTCCCGGGTGTTGACCCCGGTGGTGAGGTCCACGTAGTCCTTGCGGGTGTTGATGATCATGACAATTTCTTCCAGGGAAGCGTTGCCCGCCCGCTCCCCCAGGCCGTTCACCGCGCATTCGATCTGGCGGGCCCCCACCCGTGCCGCGGCCAAAGAATTGGCCACCGCCAGCCCAAGGTCGTTGTGGCAGTGCACGCTGACCAGCACGTTCTCGATGCCCGGGACGTTCTCCATGATCCCCTTCACCAGCTCGGCGAACTCGTCGGGAAGGGCGTAGCCCACGGTGTCCGGGATGTTGATGACCGTGGCCCCCGCCTTGATGGCCGCCGCGTACACCTGGTAGAGGAACTTGGGGTCGCTCCTGGTCGCGTCCATGGCCGAGAACTCCACGTTCTCCACGTACTTGCGGGCGTAGGCCACGGCGTCCCGGGCCAGCTCCAGCACCTGCTTGGGCGTCTTCTTCAGCTGGTACTTCATGTGGTACTCGGAGGTGGAGATGAAGGTGTGGATGCGCGGCCTTTCGGCGAACATGATGGCCTCCCAGGCCCAGTCGATGTCGTTGCGCTCCGTGCGCGCCAGGGCGCAGATGACCGGTCCCTTGACCGTCTTGGCCACCGCCTTCACCGCCTCGAATTCGCTGGGGCTGGAGACGGGAAAACCGGCCTCGATGACGTCCACCTCCAGGCGGGCCAGCTGCTCGGCGATCTCCACCTTCTCCCGCTGGTTGAGGCTGATACCCGGCGCCTGCTCACCGTCCCTCAGGGTGGTATCGAAAATGTAGATTCTCTCGGCCATCTGGTTTTCCTCCCCGTCCTCACCACAACTGGATGAACTTTCCATCCCGCACCTTGGGAACGCGCCGGATCTCCTCCATGACCTCGTCGGGGATGGGGACGTCCACGTTTATCCCCATCACCGCCTCCCCGCCGATCTTCTTCCTTCCCACCTGCATGTGGGCGATGTTGATGTTGTGATCGCCCAGGATGGTGCCAATCTTTCCGATCATCCCCGGGACGTCCGCGTAGCGGAAGAAGGCCATGTACCGCGAGGGGCCCAGGTCGATGTCGTACTCGTAGACGTGGACGAAGCGCTCCGCGTTGGAGAGGCCCACCAGCGTCCCCCCCACCGCCACCTCGCTCCCGTCGCGGCGGCCGCGCACCATGATCAGATTCACGTAATCGCGGGTCTGCTCCGACTTGGTTTCCCGCACGGCTATCCCCTTCTCCTTGGCGAAGAGGGGCGCATTCACGTAGTTGACCGGCTCGAAGACGATCTTCTCGAAGAAGCCCTTGAGGGTGGCCACGGTGAGCACCCCGGTCTCGTGGTTGGCCAGCTCGCCCAGGTACTCCAGCTCTATCTCGTCCACGTGGCCCTCCACCAGGTGGGTGAGGAGCAGGCCCAGCTTCTCCGCCAGGGGCAGGAAGAGGCGCACCGTCTCGTCCACCTCTGCGGGCACCGGCAGGTTGACCACGTTGGGCACGAACTCCCCCTTGAGGGCCGCCGCCACCTGCTCGGCGATCATCACCCCGGCGCGGTCCTGGGCTTCCTGGGTGGAGGCTCCCAGGTGCGGGGTGGCGATGACCTTGGGGTGTACCACCAGAGGGCATTCCGTGGCCGGCTCGTTTTCGAAGACGTCCAGGGCTGCCCCGGCCACCTTCCCCGACTCCAGGGCCCGGTATAGGGCGTCCTCGTCGATTATCCCCCCACGGGCCACGTTGAGAACCCGCACGCCGTCCTTCATCTTGGCGAACTCCTCCTCGCCGAGGAGATGGTAGGTCTCCTTGGTCTTGGGAAGGTGGACGGAGATAAAGTCCGCCTGGGCCAGCAGCTCGTCCAGACTGGAGACCAGCTCCACCCCCAGGCGCCGCGCCTTCTCCTCGGAGATGTAGGGGTCGTAGGCCAGCACCCGCATCCCGAAGGCCAGGCACCTCTGGGCCACCAGGGTCCCGATGCGCCCCAGGCCGATGATACCCATGACCTTCTGGTAGAGTTCCACGCCCTCGAACCTCTTGCGGTCCCAGCACCTCTCGCGCAGGGAGTTGACCGCGTCGGGGATGTAGCGGCACATGGCTAGGAGGAGGGCCATGGTCTGTTCCGCGGCGGAGATGATGTTGCTCTGGGGGGCGTTGATGACCATGATGCCCCTCTTGGTGGCTGCCTCAACGTCGATGTTGTCCACGCCCACACCGGCCCTGCCGATGACCTTCATGCGTTCCGCCGCCTGGATGACCTCGGCATCCACCTTGGTGGCGCTACGCACGATGAGGGCCTCGTACTCCCCGATGCGACGGAGCATCTCCTCCCGCGACATGTCCGGGAGATAATCCACCTCGAAATCCCTGCGCAGGAGCTCGATCCCGCTCTCCGCGATCTTCTCCTTGACCAGGACGCGAGCCAAACCCATCCTCCTTTTTTCCGTACCTCCCTATGAACTGCGTATACCTTCCATCGTTCTTATCCCCGCTTTCAGCCGCCTTGCGGCCCGGCCCCTGGCGCCTGCCCGCCTCCGCCCGCGGAAGCTCCAGGCGGATGCCCCGCGGAGCGCCGGCCTAAAGCGGCCTCTCAACCGGAGCCAGCTCTTCCCTCCGTCAACTCCCAGTATAGCTTCTCCATGGCCGCCACGCCCGAGCCCGGCTCCGCGGGATACCCCAGGGACCTCAGGGTGAGCTCCAGGGCGGCCACCGCCGTCACCATGTCGAAGAAGTGGTAGTATCCCACGTGCCCGAACCGGAAGATCTTGCCCTTCAGGCGGTCCTGCCCGCCGGCGATGATCACTCCGTGCACCCGGTTCATGTGGCGGACTATGTCCCCGCCCTTGATGCCCTCCGGGACCTTGACCGCGGTGACCGCGTAGGCGCGTTCCAGGACCTTGGGAAAGAGTTCCAGGCCCAGGGCCTGCACCGCGGCGCGGGTGCACAGGGCCAGAACGCGGTGGCGCTCCCAGGCCGCCTCCAGTCCCTCGGAAAGAAGCAGGTCCACCGCCGTAGACATGGCCTTGACCAAGCTCACCGCCGGGGTGAAGGGGGTCTCCGGGGAATCGGACAGGTACTTCTTGCGGGCCTTCTTGAAACAGAAGTAATAAGCCGGCGACTCCGCCCTTTCCACGTATTCCCAGGCCTTGGGGCTCACCGCCGCCGCCGCCAGCCCGGGCGGGGTCATCAGCGCCTTCTGGGACCCGGTGACCAGCACGTCCACCTTCCATTCGTCGGTGCGCAGCTCGAGGGCCCCGGCCCCGCTTATGGAATCCACCACCAGGATGGCCGGTGTCCCACTCACCACCTCCCCCACGGCCCGTATGTCGTTGACCACTCCGGTGGAGGTCTCGCTGTGGGTCACGAAGACCCCCTTGATGTCCGGCTTCTCCCGGAGGTAACGGGCGATGACCTCCGGGTCCGCCGCCTCGTCCCAGGGATACTCGTAGAGCTCCACCTCCAGTCCGTAGACCCTGGCTATCTCCGCGAAGCGCATCCCGAACTTGCCCCCCGCGGCCACCAGCACCCGGTCTCCCGGGCTGAAGCAGTTGGCCACCGCCCCTTCCATGGCTCCGGTCCCCGAGGCGGCGAAGATGAGGACGTCGTTCTCGGTGAGCAGAACCTTCTTAAGGCCCTCCACCAGGCGCACGAAGAGCTCGGTGTAGGCTGGGGTTCGGTGGTGGATGATGGGCTCCGCCTGCACTAAGCTCACCTCGGAGGGTATGGGGGTGGGCCCCGGGGTGAGCAGGTACTCCTTGCGGATCATCTTCTCTCACGTCCTTTCCGTTCTTCTCCCTCCAGGATACCTTGAGAATTCCGGCAACCCGAACCTCGGGCTCCACCACGCGGTACACGGCCCTTGACGCCGCCGAATTCCCGAACCCCTTAAAGACCTTGTCCGCTCCGTTTCCCCGATCCCTCTGGTATCCGGCGTTCCTTCCACTCACTTCTCCCGGAGCCAGCTCATCATGGAACGCAGCTCCTTCCCCACCTTTTCGATGAGGTGTTCCGCGTCCCGGCGGCGCAGGGAGTTGTATACCGGCCTCCCGGCCTGGTTCTCGAGTATCCACTCCCGGGCGAACTCCCCGCTGGTAATCTCTTCCAGGATGCGCTTCATCTCCCGGCGCGTCTCCCCGGTGATTATCCTCCGCCCCCGGGTCATGTCCCCGTATTCCGCGGTGTCGCTGATGGAATGGCGCATGAAGGAGATGCCTCCCTCGTAGATGAGGTCCACGATGAGCTTCAGCTCGTGGAGACACTCGAAGTAGGCGATCTCCGGCTGGTAACCCGCCTCCACCAGGGTATCGAAACCGGCGCGGATGAGCTCGGTAACCCCGCCGCAGAGCACGCACTGCTCCCCGAAGAGGTCGGTCTCCGTCTCCTCCCTAAAGGTGGTCCTGATGACCCCCGCCCGGGTGGCTCCCAGCCCCTTGGCGTAGGCCAGCCCCAGCTGCAGGGCCTGCCCGGTGTAATCCTGGTGCACGGCCACCAGGGAGGGCACGCCGCTGCCCTGCTGGAACATGCGGCGCACCATGTGACCCGGGCCCTTGGGGGCCACCATGACCACGTCCACGTACCCGGGTGGAATAACCTGGAAGTAGTGGACGTTGAAGCCATGGGCGAAGAAGAGGGCGTTGCCCTCCCTGAGCCCCTGCCTCACGCCCTTTTCATAGACCTCGCGGTGGTCCTGGTCGGGGACCAGCATCATGACGATGTCCCCGGCCTCCGCCGCCTCGGCGATGCCGGCCACCTCCAGGCCCGCCTCCCGGGCCCTTTCCCGCGAGGGGCTTCCCTCGCGCAGGCCCACCACCACCCTGACCCCGGAGTCGTGCAGGTTCAGGGCGTGGGCGTGTCCCTGGCTCCCGAAGCCGATGATCGCCACCGTCTTGCCCTCCAGGAGGGAAAGGTCCGCGTCCTTATCGTAGTAGATCTCCGCCATCTCCAACCTCCCGGCTCCGATTCCGTTCTCCGTCCTCCGCTCACTTGCCCCTGGGCAGGGCCACCTTGCCCGTGCGCACCAGTTCCCTTATCCCGTAGGGGCGCACCAGGTCCTCGAAGGCCTGCAGCTTCTGGGAGCTCCCGGTGACCTCCACGATGATGCTCTCCGGGGAGACGTCCACTATGTTTCCCCGGAAGATGTCCACGATCTCGATGACCTCGGAGCGGGTGTCCTTGTCCACCTTGACCTTGGCCAGCACCAGCTCCCGGGCCACCGAGGTCTCGGGGTCCAGGTCCACTATCTCTATGACGTTGATGAGCTTGTGCAGCTGCTTGCGCACCTGCTCCAGGGAGTGTTCCGCCACGTCCACCACGATGGTCATGCGGGAGATGTCCGGCCGGTCCGTGGTCCCCACCGCCAAGCTGTCGATGTTGAAGCCGCGGCGGGCGAAAAGCTCGGCCACCCTGGCCAACACTCCGGGCTTGTTCTCCACCAGCACGGACAAGGTATGTTTCATCGCCTCCGCCTCCCCCTTATTGCCTTACAGGAAGGGCTCCTCGGCCTTTTCGGGGTGCACCTTTTCCACCGGGTAGAGCAGGTCCCCGATCATGTCGTAGAGGGGCGCCCCGGGAGCCACCATGGGATAGACGTTCTCCTCCGGGTCCACCCAGAAGTCGATGAGCACCGGGCAGGGCGCCTCCAGGGCCTCCAGGATGGCCTGGTCCACCATCTCCGGGTCCTTGACCCGGATACCCTTGGCCCCGTAGGCCTCGGCCAGGAGCACGAAATCCGGGGTCCTCTCCCTCTCCAGGCAGGAACAGGAATACTTGCCGTGATAGAAGAGCTGCTGCCACTGGCGGACCATCCCCAGGTAACCGTTGTTGAGGATAGCCACCTTCACCGGCGCGCCCTCCAGCACCGCCGTGGCCAGCTCCTGGATGGTCATCTGCACGCTCCCGTCCCCGGCGATGTCGAAGACCACCTCCCCAGGCTTTCCCAGCTGGGCACCGATGGCCGCCGGGAGGCCGAAACCCATGGTCCCCAGCCCCCCGGAGGAGATGAAGCGGCGGGGCTTGTCCACCTTGTAGTACTGGGCGGCCCACATCTGGTTCTGACCCACCTCGGTGCACACGATGGCCTCCCCCCGGGTGAGGGCATGTATCCTCTCCACCACGTACTGGGGCTTGAGGGTCCCGGAGTCGCGGTCGTAGGTCAGGGGATACTTCTTCTTCCATCCCTCGATGAGGGCGTTCCACTCCGAGCGGTCCGGGGCCTGCACCTCGGAACGCATCTCCCGGATAGCGGCGTTGAGGTCCTTGAGGACCTGCCTGGCGTCCCCCACGATGGGGATGTGGGCCCGCACGTTCTTGCTTATCTCCGCCGGGTCCACGTCGATGTGGATGACCCGGGCCTTGGGGGCGAACTCGGAGAGCTTGCCGGTGATGCGGTCGTCGAAGCGGGCCCCCACGGCGATGACCAGGTCCGTCTCGCACATGGCGTAATTGGCGCAGCGCGTGCCGTGCATGCCCAGCATTCCCATGGAAAGGGGGTGGCTCTCCGGGAAGGCCCCCTTGCCCATCAGGGTGTGGGTAACGTGGATGCCGTTCTCCTCGGCCAGCTTCTTGAGCTCGGCGGAGGCCCCGGAGGTGATGACCCCGCCCCCGGCGTAGATGACCGGGTTGCGGGCCTCGAGGATGGCCCGCGCCGCCAGGCGGATCTGCTTCTTGTGCCCCTTGAGGGTGGGCTTGTAGCCGGGAAGCACGGGGTGCTCACGGCGCCGGTACTGCAGTTCTCCCCGCGATACGTCCACCGGCAGGTCGATGAGCACCGGCCCCGGGCGTCCGGTGCGGGCGATGTAGAAGGCCTCCTGTACTACGTCGGGGATGTCCGCGGGGTCCTTGACCAGGTAGTTGTGCTTGACGATGGGCATGGTGATCCCCGTGGTGTCCGCCTCCTGGAAGGCGTCGGTGCCGATGAGGTTGGTGGCCACCTGCCCGGTGATGGCTACCAGGGGTATGGAATCCATGTAGGCGGTGGCGATTCCAGTGACCAGGTTGGTGGCTCCGGGACCGGAGGTGGCCATGCATACTCCCACCCGGCCCGTGGCCCGGGCGTACCCGTCGGCGGCGTGGGCGGCTCCCTGCTCGTGCCGGGTGAGCACCTTGCGGATGGGGGAGTCGTAGAGCACGTCGAAGACGGGCAGGAGGACCCCTCCGGGTATCCCGAAGATGATCTCCACGCCCTCCTCCTCCAGGGAGCGAACCAACGCCTGGGCCCCGGTCATCTTCACCTGCATCACCTTCCCGTCAGCGTTCTCCGCTTTCCGTCCCGCGCCTCCCGGCGGGCCTCCGGTCAAACCTCTTCCTTCCCTCCCTGTCTTCCTCCCCCCGGCTTAACGCCCGCAAAACCATCCGGCGCGACTCCGCTACCAGCTCCTCCTCGGCGCTTCTCCAACTGGAAAAAGTTGTCATACGGTTATCCCGCCGCTCTATTCCCTCAGCCGGACGGCACCCCGGCTGGCGCTGGAGACCCGGCGCGCGTACTCCGCCAGGTATCCCGTGCGAACGCGCGGCTGCGGCGGGTTCCAGGCCTTCCGGCGCTCCTCGAGCTCCTCCTCCGGAACCTCCAGCCGTATGGCCCGGGCGGGGATGTCCAGCTCTATGACGTCCCCCTCCTTCACCAGGGCGATGGGTCCTCCCTGGGCGGCCTCGGGGGACACGTGCCCCACCGCCGCGCCTCGCGTTCCCCCGGAGAAGCGGCCGTCGGTCACCAGCACCACCTTCTCCGCCATCCCCATGCCGGCCAGGGTGGCGGTGGGGTTGAGCATCTCCCGCATGCCCGGACCTCCCCGCGGGCCCTCGTAGCGGATGACCACCACATCGCCCTCCCGTATCCTTCCCGAACGCATGGCCTCCACGGCCTCCTCCTCGGCGTCGAAGACCCGGGCCGGGCCGCGGTGGCGCAGGAGGTTGTCTGGCACCGCCGACTGCTTGACCACCGCCCCCTCCGGGGCCAGGTTCCCCCACAGGACGGCCAGCCCCCCCGTGGGCATGTAAGGATCTTCCACCGGGCGGATGACCTCCGGGTTCAGGGTGCCCTTCCCCTCCAGGAGGTCCCCCAAGCGATCGGCGGCCACGCAGGGAACCTCGGGGTCTATAAGCCCCTTCTTTAAAAGCTCCCCCATCACCGCCGGGATGCCTCCCGCCTCGTCCAGGTCCTGCATGTGATAACGGCCCCCGCCGGCGGGGCTTATGCGCGCCAGGTTGGGGACGGCGTCGCATACCTCCTGGATCTCCCGCAGGTCGATCTCCACTCCCGCCTCGTAGGCCAGGGCCAGGAGGTGGAGGATGGTATTGGAAGAACCGCCGATGGCCATGTCCACGGCCAGGGCGTTGCGCAGGGAGGCTTTGGTAATAATATCCAGGGGACGCCGGTCCTTGCGCAGCATCTCCATCACCGCCAATCCCGCCTCCTTGGCCAGCCGTATGCGGCGGGCATGGGGGGCGGGCACCGTCCCGTTCCCCGGCAGTCCCAGCCCCACCGCCTCGGTGAGGCAGTTCATGGAATTGGCGGTGAAAAGCCCGGCGCAGCTCCCGCACCCGGGGCAGGCCGCCTCCTCCAGGCGGGCCAGCTCGGCGGAATCCATGAGTCCCGCCTCCACCGCGCCCTGGGCCTCCATGACGGTGATGAAGTCCACGTCCCTGCCGGCATGCCTCCCGGCCAGCATGGGTCCCCCGCTCACCACCACGGTGGGGAGGTTGAGGCGGGCCGCGGCCATGAGCATGCCGGGGACGATCTTGTCGCAGTTGGGAATGAGCACCAAGGCGTCGAAGCCGTGGGCCTGCGCCATGAGCTCGATGCTGTCGGCGATGGCCTCCCGGGAGGGCAGGGAATAGCGCATGCCCGCGTGTCCCATGGCGATGCCGTCGCATATGCCGATGATCCCGAACTGCATGGGGGTCCCCCCGCCCATGCGCACCCCGGCCTTCACCGCCTCGGCCACCTGCTGCAGGTGCAGGTGCCCCGGCACCACCTCGTTGGCGGCGCAGGCAACGCCCACCCAGGGCTGGTCTATCTCCCGGTCGATGAAGCCGTCGGCCTTGAGAAGCGACCGGTGGGGAGCCCTGGATAAGCCTTTCTTTACGGCTTGGCTCCTGAGTTCCAAGGTTTTCCTCCTGGAAAGAGGGTATGAAATACCGCGAGTCCACGTAAAAGTGGTTGTTCTTTGTATTATTTAGATATTGCGGGGAACCGTCAAGGCATTCTTTCCCTTCGGGCCGCAGATCCTTCCCGGACTCTGCTCCGGCGTGAAGACACCGAAGGCGTTGGTCTGTACCCCACGGCGTTCCCCGCGCCGCCTCAAAGCTTTTCTATGATGGCATCGGCCATCTCCGAGGTCCCGGCCTCCCCTCCCAGGTCGTAGGTGACCCGCTTGCCCTCCCGGATGACCTCGGCCACCGCCCGGTAGATGCGCTCCGCGGCCTCCGTCTCCCCGAGGTGGCGGAGCATGAGCACCCCGGAGAGTATCTGGGCCGTGGGGTTGACCTTGTTCATGCCCGTGTACTTGGGGGCGCTGCCGTGCACCGGCTCGAAGACCTGGATCTGGTCCCCGATGTTGGCGCTGGGAGCCACCCCCAGCCCCCCCACCAGCCCGGCGCAGAGGTCGGAGATGATGTCCCCGTAGAGGTTGGGCATCACCAGCACGTCGTAGAGGTGCGGCTTCTGCACCAGCTGCATGGCCATGTTGTCCACGATGCGGTCCTCGAACTCGATGTCCGGGTATTCGGCGGCCACGGCGCGGGCCGTCTCTAAAAAGAGGCCGTCGGTGAACTTAAGGATGTTGGCCTTGTGCACCGCGGTGACCTTGCGCCGCCCCTCGCGGCGTGCATACTCGAAGGCGAAGCGGCAGATGCGCTCCGAGGCCCGGCGAGTGATGAGCTTGACGCTCTCCGCGGTGTCCTCATCCAGCTTGCGTTCTATGCCCGCGTAAAGGTCCTCGGTGTTCTCCCTCACCACCACCAGGTCGATGTCCCGGTAGGGCGAGCGCACCCCCTCCAGGCTGCGGGCGGGGCGCAAGTTGGCGTAAAGGTCCAGCTCCTGGCGCAGGGCCACGTTGATGCTCCGGAAGCCGGAGCCCACCGGCGTGGTGATGGGCCCCTTCAAGGCCACCCCGTTGGCACGGATGGAATCCAGCACGTGGGCCGGAAGCGGTGTTCCATATTTTTCCATGACTACGGCGCCCGCCTCCTGGACGTCCCACTCGATATCCACCCCCGCGGCCTCGATGACTCTGCGGCAGGCCTCCACGATCTCCGGTCCGACCCCGTCGCCGGGGATCAAGGTCACTCTCCTCGCCACCTCGAACCTCCCTTGTCCCGAAGCGGCCTCTCTTCCGGCCACCCTGGCCTCCCCCGCTTAGGCAGCCCGGGGAAGGTAAAACGAAGGATATGAGAATATCACAGCTTGAATCCGCTGTGC
This sequence comes from Actinomycetota bacterium, assembly GCA_030019255.1. Classification (NCBI taxonomy): domain Bacteria; kingdom Bacillati; phylum Actinomycetota; species Actinomycetota bacterium. Next base: position 23,655 of record JASEFK010000016.1, on the reverse strand, counting down.
TTCTTGAGGTAGGCCGTAAGCCCCCCCTCGCGGAGGATGTCCATCATCACCGGGGGCAGGGGCACGACGTCCATGGTCGTTCCCTGGGTGAGATTGGTCACCCTCCCCGCCCCCAGGTCCACCTCCAGCTCGTCCCCGTCCCGGATGCCCGAGGTGTCGCATTCCACCACCGGCAATCCCTTGTTGATGGCATTGCGGAAGAAGATGCGGGCGAAGGAACGAGCCAGCACGGCGGCCACCCCGGCGTGCTTGATGACCAGGGGAGCCTGCTCCCGCGAGGAACCGCACCCGAAGTTGCTCCCGGCGACGATGAAATCCCCGGGCCGTACCTTCTTCACGAACTCCGGGTCCAGGTCCTCCATGCAGTGGCGGGCCAGCTCGTCCATGTCCAGGGTCTTGAACTTGTACTTACCGGAGATGATGTAATCGGTGTTGAGGTCGTCCCCGAAGACGTGGGCCCTGCCCCGCAAGACCAGGTTCTCGGCCATCTCAAGACACCCGCCCTTCTCCTCACAACATGCGCCGGGGATCGGTTATCTTCCCTGCCACCGCGCTGGCGGCCACCGTGGCCGGGCTGGCCAGGTAGATGAAGGCCTTGGCGTTGCCCATGCGCCCCTTGAAGTTGCGGTTGGCGGTGGAGATGACGTTCTCCCCGTCGGCGGGCACCCCGTTATGGGTACCCACGCAGGGCCCGCAGCCCGGGGTCACCAGGGCCGCCCCCGCCTCCACCAGCCTCTGGATGACGCCCTTCTCCATAGCCCTCAGGAGCACCTGGCGCGATGCCGGGGCCACTACCAGACGGACCTCCGGGCTCACCCTCCTCCCGGCCAGGATGCGCGCCGCTTCCTCGAGGTCCTCCAGCCTTCCGTTGGTGCAGGTCCCGATAACCGCCTCCTGGATGGGTATGCCCTCCACCTCCTCCACCGGTTTCACGCTGTCCACCCGGTGGGGCACCGCCACCTGGGGACCGAGGTCCGAGAGGTCGAACTCCAGGACCTCCCGGTAGGAGGCGTCGGGGTCAGGCGATGCCGGGCGCGGGGCTCGCGAAGCCCTGCCGGAAAGCCATTTCATGACCTTCTCGTCCGCTTCCATGAGGCCGGCCTTGGCTCCCATCTCCACGGCCATGTTGGAGAGGGTGAAACGGGCTTCCACGGACAGGGAGGAGACGATCTCGCCCCCGTACTCCACCGCCAGGTAGGTGGCCCCGTCGGCGGTGAGCTTCCCAGCCAGGAAGAGAGCCACGTCCTTGGAGTAGACCCCCGGCTTCAGGGTTCCCCGCAGTTCCAGCCTCAGGGTCTCCGGCACCTTGAACCACAGGCTCCCGCTGAGCATGGCCGCGGCCAGGTCCGTGGACCCCACCCCAGTGGAGAAGACGTTAATGGCCCCGTAGGTGGTGGTGTGGGAATCCGCCCCCACCACGATGTCCCCCGGAACCACGTGACCCTGTTCCGGGAGAAGGCAGTGGCACACCCCGCATCCCACGTCGTAGAGGCCCACCCCCTGCTCGGCGGCGAAGCGGCGCATCATGGCGTGCAGGTTGGAAACTCCTTCCAGGGGGCTGGGAGCGCTGTGGTCGATGACCAGCACCACCCGGGAGGGATGCCGCACCCTGCGACCCCCCATCTCCTCGAAGGCCCGGATGGCCAAGGGGGAGGTGCCGTCCTGGCCCATCATGAAGTCCACCTCGGCCACCACCAGCTCCCCGGCGCGCACCTCGCGCCCCAGGTGGGCGGAGAAGATCTTCTCGGTGATGGTCAAACCCATCCTGGTGTCCTCCGGCGATCCTCGCGACTTCCGACGCCCTTGCGGCGTCCACGGCGTTCCCCAACGTTCCCCCACATTATTCATGACCGCCGGTTTTTTGCCAAGGGCTTCGCCTCTCCGCAGGCGGGCCGCCGAACCCGCTTCCGGTGGCCATTTTCCCTTTTCCGCGTGATAAAATAGCTTGGATGCGCGCCCGGACGCGAACCGGGGGCGCACGCGATACAAGGACCGTTTCCCGTCAGCCGGAACTATGTCCGAAGGAGGAGATCATGGCAGCCGAGAAGCAACAGGCCAGACTGGTGATCATCGGCGGGGGCCCCGGGGGCTACGTGGCGGCCATCCGGGCGGCCCAGCTGGGAAGCGGCGTGGTCCTGGTGGAGAAGGACCTCCTGGGAGGAACCTGCCTCAACCGGGGGTGCATCCCCACCAAGGCCATGCTGGCCTGCGCCGAGGTGGTGGAGACCATAAGGGAAGCGCACGAGTACGGGGTCCGGGTCGGCGAACCCGTCCCTGACCTTAAGGCCATGGTGGAACGCAAGGACAAGGTCAGCGCCCAGCTACGCAACGGTATCGCCCAGCTGCTCAAGGCGAACAAGGTGGAGGTGGTGAAGGGCACGGGAAGGCTCGCCTCCCCCAACCAAGTCATCGTGGAGACGGAGGAAGGGGAAAAGATCATCGAGACCGAGAAGGTGATCATCGCCACCGGCTCCGAGCCCGCCCGGCTTCCCACCTTCGACTTCGACCAGCCGGCCATCCTCACCTCCACGGAGGGGCTGGAGCTCACCGAGATACCCAAGTCCCTGATCATCGTGGGCAGCGGGGTGGTGGGCTCGGAGTTCGCCACCATCTACAACGCCCTGGGGACCAAGGTGACCATGGTGGAGCTCATGCCCCGCATCCTGCCCACCGAGGACGAGCGCATCTCCCAGCAGATGAAGCGCATCCTCAACAAGAAGGGCATCGAGATCCTGACCGAGGTGACCATCGAGGAGATGGTGGAGTACCGTCCCGACGGCGTGAAGGCCAGGCTCTCCACCGGCGATATACTGGAGGCGGAGAAGCTCCTGGTCTCCATCGGTCGCTCTCTCAACTCCTCCGGCCTGGGCCTGGAGGAGGTCGGCGTAGAGCTGGGCAAGCGGGGCGAGATCGTGGTCAACGAGCGTATGGAGACCAGCGTACCCGGCGTCTACGCCATCGGCGACGTGGTGGGAGGTATACTCCTGGCCCACGTGGCCTCCTTTGAGGGCATCTGCGCCGCGGAGAACGCCATGGGTCTGGAATCCAGGATGGACTACGACGTGGTGCCAGCCTGCATATTCACCGAGCCGGAGATAGCCAGCGTGGGCCTGACCCCGGCCAAGGCGGAGGAGCGGGGCATCGAAACCCGCATCGGCCGCTTCATGTTCGGCGGCCTGGGCAAGGCGCTGGCCATGGGCAAGGGCCAGGGTTTCGTCCAGCTGGTGGTGGACGCCTCCACGGACAAGGTCCTCGGGTGCCAGATAATGGGGCCCCATGCCTCGGACCTCATCCACGAAGTGGCCTTGGCCATCCGCATGGGGGTCACGGCGGAGGACATGGGGCGCACGGTGCACGCCCACCCCAGCCTGGCCGAGGCCATCATGGAGGCGGCGGAGGCGGCCCACGACCGCGCCATCCACGCCGCTCCCGCAAGGAAGTAGGCAGGCGTGATCATCCCGGGCGTCGGCGTCGACGACGGCGGGGTCATCGGCGGATATCCACCCCTCCACCCGAACCCGCCCAGCTACCCGGAAAAGATGTGGCGCGGAGAATGAGGTTGGGATATGATGGCATCGTCGTAACCGTACGGACTGGAGGTGAAGACAGATGTACCCGGAGGATCTGAAGTACCATCCCGAGCACGCGTGGGCCAGGATCGAGGGAGACATGGCCACCCTGGGTATCACCTACTACGCCCAGGACCAGCTGGGCGAGATCGTCTTCCTCGAGCTTCCCGAGGTGGGCACGGAGGTCAAGGCCGGTGAGCCCTACGCGGAGATCGAGTCGGTGAAGTCGGTATCCGACGTCTACAGCCCGGTGAACGGGGTTATCGAGGAGGTCAACCAGGAAGTTGTGGAGGCTCCGGAGATCATCAACGAGGACTGTTATGGCGCCGGGTGGATGGTCAAGGTGAAGCTCGGCAACCCCTCCGGGGTTGATGACCTCCTGGACGCCGCGGCCTATGAGAAGCTGGTCTCCGAGGAAAGCTGAACCCTCCGGGCAAGAGGGAGTTGCCTCCAGGCGACTCCATCCCCGGGATCCGTTAAACCAGGAGGCGATAGAGAAGGCGGGCGCGCGCCCGCCTTCCTTTATCTCCGCTTCATGCCCTTGTCCGCCGTTTCCACTCCCACGGCACCCGGCGGGCCAGGTGGGTTCGGCGTTTCGCAATGCGGAGAAGCCGGTCCTCATGCGTTTCCCCGCTTCCGGAACCCAGTGGGCCGGGCTGGAAACGCATTAAAAAGCATGGACCGACCAACCGAGGTAGGGGTCACTTCCGGCGACCGTGGCGGATGGCGCACGGGAGGTAAAGGCGGAGCAACCAAGATCCATTCAAAGCCCGGGAGCGTGCCGGGCATGATGAGGGGGGTTTCCTCAGGTGACCACTTCCGCGGGGCTTCCCTCATCCTTTTCCTGCAGCCGTTCCTCCATCTCCCGCCACAGTTCCTTAAGATCTTGAAGCTCCCGGTCGTCGAGACCCATATCCTTCATCAGCTCTTCCAAAAGCCCCCGGATATCGGAATCCTCGAACAGTTCCATTTCCTCTTCGGGACTTAGATTCTCATCCATGATCTCGTTGATGGGGTCCTCGGTGAGGTACCAACTGCCCTCCCTCTTCGTCATTCTGAACCGCATGGGATCCACTCCCAGGTCGAAATCCTTGTTCCAACCCAAGACGGAGAAGGAAAGGCTCCCAGCGGTGGTGACCACCACTGCGTTCTGGGCATCTTCGTGTTCCACCCTCAACTTCACGTCCGAAAAGCTGACCTTCACCAAGGACATCGCCCATTCGAACACTCCACGCGTATCCAGCCCCAAATCCTCCAGGTTCGCTCGATCCTCGGCGGTCAAATAATACGGGTCGAAACATTCCTCCATGGCCTCGACGTCCTTTTCCTCCAGGGCCCGCATGTATTTCCGAGCCAGGGATAACGGGTCTCCGACGTCGCCTCCTCCCCTCCAAAGGGCGAGGTAAAGCACCAGGAGCACGGCCCCCGCGACCAGGAGCACCCCACCGATCATTCCCAGGACCAGGGCCAGGCGCTTCCTCCCCGACGCGCCGGGGGCGACGCCGGGAGCCGCGGCCGCCGCCTCCGCTCCCAGGGGCCGGGCAAGCGACGAATCTCCCCCATCCACTGCCTGCTTCGCTACCGCCGCCCGCTCAGCCTCGGCCGGCCGGTCATCTCCACCCCCCCGAAGGTCGGCACCGCACGCGGTACAGAAGGAATCTCCTTCACGGGCTTCCTTTCCGCAGCGTGGACAGAACCTGCCCCTATCCATCCTCTACCTCATATGCTTCATCCGTCTTCCCTTAGTTTTACGGCCAGGATCTCGTTCACCATCTGCGGGTTGGCCCTGCCCTTTGTCCTGCGCATGACCTGGCCCACCAGGAAGCCCAGGGCTTTCTCCTTGCCCTTGCGGTAATCCTCGACCACCTTGGGATTTTCTACCAATACTTCCTCCACCAGGCGCTCCAGCTCCCCGCGGTCGCTTATCTGGGCCATGCCCCGTTCCTCCACCACCTCCATGGGACGCCGGCCACTCTCCAGCATATCCTCGAGCACCGACTTGGCCATGGTGACGCTCACCGTCCCCCTCTCCACCAGGAAGATGAGCTCCGCCAGCCGGTCCGGCGTCACCTTGAGGTCCCCGATCTCCAGGGCCCTCGCGTTGAGGAAGGCGGATATCTCGCCCATCATCCAGTTGCTCACCGCCTTGGGCGGGGCTCCCGCGGCCACGGTGGACTCGAAGTAATCTCCCATGGCCTTGGAGGAGGTGAGGAGGGCGGCGTCATGTACGGGAAGCCCGTATTCCTCGCGGAAACGGCGGCGCCTTTCCGCCGGAAGCTCCGGGAGAGAGGACCTCACCTCCTCGATGAACCCGCGATCCAGCTCCAGGGGGACCAGGTCGGGTTCCGGGAAGTAGCGGTAGTCGTAGGCGTATTCCTTGGTCCGCAGCGGCGTGGTCACGTTGGCGTCCGCGTCCCAGTGGCGGGTCTCCTGGACGATCTCGCCGCCGTTTTCCAGTATTTCCCTCTGCCTTGAAATCTCGTAATCCAGGGCACGGTAGAGGGCCCGGAAGGAATTCATGTTCTTTATCTCCGTCTTGACCCCCAGCTCCGAAGAGCCCCTGGGGCGGAGGGAGATGTTGGCGTCGCAGCGCAGGCTTCCCTCCTCCATCTTGCAGTCGGACACCTCGAGGTGCTCCATGATGCTCTTCAGCTCCTGCATGAAGAGGCGGGCCTGCTCCGGGGTGCGTATGTCCGGCTCGGTGACGATCTCCAGGAGCGGCACCCCGGCCCGGTTGAAATCCTCCAGGCTGTACTCCGAGCCGTGGATGCGCCCGCTCTCGCTGGCGTGCACCGTCTTGCCGGTGTCCTCCTCCATGTGCACCCGGGTGATGCCCACCCGGAAGGGTCCGTCCTCCGTCTCCAAGTCCAGGTAACCGCCGACGCCCAGGGGCAGATCGTACTGGGATATCTGGTAGTTCTTAGGCATGTCGGGATAGAAGTAGTTCTTGCGGTGGAAGATGCACCGGTCGGCTATCCGGCAGTTGAGGGCCAGGGCCAGGCGCACGGCCAGCTCCACCGCCCGCCGGTTGAGCACCGGAAGGACACCGGGAAGGCCCAGGCATACCGGGCAGGTCTTGGTGTTGGGCTCCCCTCCGAAGGAGGCGTCGCAGGGGCAGAACATCTTGGAACGCGTCTTCAGCTCGGCGTGGATCTCCAGCCCTATGACCGCCTCGTAATCGCCCATCATCCCACCCCCCTTCCGGCCGGCGGCCTTTCCCGGAAACCGATGGCCTCCTCCATGGCCCAAGCCACGCGGAGCAGGGTGGCCTCGTCCAGAACCTTGCCCATGATCTGGAGCCCCACGGGGAGGCCGTCCTCCAGGCCGCAGGGGATGCTCACCGCCGGGATGCCCGCCAGGTTCACAGGTATGGTGTACACGTCGGAGAGGTACATGGCCAGCGGATCCTCGACCTTCTCCCCCAGGCGGAAGGCCGGGGTGGGGGAGGTAGGACTTACCAGGACGTCGTAGCGCTCGAAGGCCCTTCGGAAATCGCCCAGGATGAGGGTACGCACCTTCTGGGCCTGGCCGTAATAGGCCTCGTAGTACCCGGCGGAAAGGGCGTAGGTGCCCAGCATGATGCGCCGTTTCACCTCGGCCCCGAAACCGCTGGCCCGGGTCTTTCCGTACATTTCCAGCATGTCCTCCCCCTCTACCCGCAGCCCGTAACGCACCCCGTCGTAGCGGGCCAGGTTGGAGCTGGCCTCGGCGGGGGCGATGATGTAATAGGCGCTCAGGGCGTAATCCAGGTGGGGCAGGGTGGCCTCCTCCACCTCGGCTCCCAGTTCCTGGAAAATGTCCAGGCAGCGCTCCACGCATTCCCTCACCCCGGTGGTGAGGCCCTCCTGCATGAGCTCCCGCGGCACTCCCACCCTCATCCCCTCTATGCCTCCCTCGATGCCCTTCAGGTAGTCGGGAATTTCGACCTGGAGGGAGGTGGAGTCCCGGGGATCGTGCCCGGCGATGAGGGACAGGAGCAGGGCGCAGTCTCGCACGTCCCGGGTTATGGGACCCACCTGGTCCAGGGAGGAGGCGAAGGCCACCAACCCGTACCGGGACACCAGCCCGTAGGTGGGCTTCAACCCCACCAGGCCGCAGAAGGAGGCCGGCTGACGGATGGACCCACCGGTGTCCGAGCCCAGGGCCCAGACTGCCTCGCCGGCGGCCACCGCCGCCGCCGAGCCGCCGCTGGAGCCGCCGGGCACCCTCTCCAGGTCCCAGGGGTTGCGGGTGGGGCCGAAGGCGGAATTCTCGGTGGAGGACCCCATGGCGAATTCGTCCATGTTGGCCTTGCCTACCATGGTCAGGCCTTCCTGGCGCAGGCGGTGGACCACCGTCGCGTCGTAGACCGGGACGTAATTCTCCAGGATGCGAGAGCCGCAGGTGGTGGGGATGCCCCGGGTACAGAGCACATCCTTCACGGCCATGGGGATTCCCGCCGCCGGTCCGGGATCCCGACCTTCGGCCAGGGCGGCGTCCACCTCCCGCGCCGCCTTCTCCGCTTCCTCCAGGGTGAGGGTGATGTAGGAACGGACGCGCTCCTCCACCTCCTCCACGCGAGTCTTCACCGAGCGCAAGATCTCCACGGCGGAGACCTCCCTCCGGCGAAGCATTTCTTTCAGTTCCCAAGCCTTGGCTTCGTACAGTTCTCCCATTTATCCCCTCGCCTCCGCCTTCGACATGAAGGAAGCACACCACCTAAAAGATGCATCGTATGGCTTTACCATTTAATCCCACCGCTTCCGTTCCCGTGAAGGTGGAAGCCATGCAATTCACGGGACATCTCGCATGATTCTACCATTTTATTCCATCGACTCCGTGGACTCGCTCCGATTCCACCGCCTTCCCGCCACCCCCCAGGCGAGGACCAGCGCCCCCGCCAGGTCGGCCAGCTCCACCAGGGGCACGCGCGCCTCCCACCATCCCCGAGCCCCCAGGATGCCGCCCAGGACATTAGCATAAAAGAGGATGAGCAGCGCGGCCAGGATGACGCCCATCCTCTGGGCCTCCTCGCCGTGACCCTCCCGGCGCAGTTCCCTGAGGAGGACGGCTATATAATAGATGGCCAGCAATGAATATATAAGGAGCGCCGCCGCCACGATCCAGGCCGCCGGAGAGGAGTTGTCCAGGACCCAGGCCCGGCTCCGCCGGGAGAACATGGAATGCCCGTTTGCCAGCGCGGCGGCGGCGGCCAGCTGCAAGGGCAGGGACCAGAAATAGGCCCGGTAATCGACGTTCCTCCCGAAGGAACGCGCGAAGAGGAAGACGAAGAAGGCGCTCGCCACCATGAGCACCGAGGTGGCCTGGAAAAAGGACAGGCTCACCGTCCGGTCCCCGACCCACCAGGACACCGCGGAGAAAACCGCGGAGAGGGCGGCGGCCAGGAGCCACAGCAGAAACCAGAGGCCGATCTCCCCCCTGACCCCGCTCCGGAAGCGGAACCAGAGGGCGATTCCCGCCAGCACCGAGGCGGTGGCGAGGAGCAGGATGGGGCTCACCGGCCTCCCCACCACCTCATACAATCCTGGGGACCACGAAGTACCCGCCCTCGCGGCGGGGAGCGTTGGAGAGGGCCTCCTCCTGCGTCAGCCCCGGCTCCACGACGTCCTCACGCATGACGTTACGCAGGGGAACCACGTGGGAGGTAGGCTCAACGTCCGAGGTATCAAGCGATTTTATCTTTTCCGCGTGCTCCAGGACCTGCCCCAGCTGCCGTGTGAACCGCTCCTTCTCCTCCGCGGTCAGCTCCAGGCGGGCCAGCCAGGCCACGTACTCCACGTCCTTCTCGGTGATCATCGAAACATCCTCCGCTTCTTACATCGCCTCGATTCCCATGAAATAAGGGGGCTCGCTTACATTCAGGCCCATGATATACCCCGGTCGCCCGCGCGGCTACTCCCGCAAGAGCTCGAGGAATTCCTGCTCCCCGATTATCCTCACCCCGAGCTCACGCGCCCTTTCGTACTTGCTCCCCGGGTCGGCCCCAGCCACCACGTAGTCCGTCTTGCGGCTCACGCTGGAGCTGACCCTACCCCCCCTCTCCTCTATGGCCCTCCGTGCTTCCTCCCGGGTCATGGAGGACAAGGCCCCGGTGAGGACGAAGGTCAAGCCCTCCAGGGGGCGCGGACCTTCCTCCACCTCCTCCTCCATATTCACCCCGGCCTCCCTGAGGCGCCGGATGAGTTCCAGGTTGCGTGGCTCGTCGAAGAAGGCCCGCACGCTCTCGGCAATAGTGGGGCCGATCTCCTCCACGGACAGCAGCTCCTCCATCCCGGCCCGCGCCAGCTCGTCCATGCTCCGGAAACGCCTGGCCAGCACCTCGGCCACGTGGGCACCTACGTGGCGGATCCCCAGGGCGAAGAGCAGGCGTGAGAGCGGCCTTTTTTTGCTCTGGCGTATGGCGTTCATGAGGTTGGAGACCGACTTCTCCTTGAAACCGGTGAGGGTGTAGAGCTGTTCCTCGGTCAGGTAGTAGATGTCCTCCACGGAGCGCACGTAACCCTTGTCCATGAGCTCCCGGATGGTGGCCGGGCCCAGTCCCTCGATGTCCATAGCCCCCCGGGAGGCGAAATGGAGGAGGCTCTCGAAGAGCCGGGCCGGGCAGTCCACGTTCACGCACCTGGCCACCACCTCCCCCTCCGGGCGGTACACCTTCCCCCCGCAGGCCGGGCAGCGGTCGGGCATGACGAAATCCCGCTCCGTCCCGTCCCGCAGCTCCACGATGGGCTTGATGATCTCGGGGATGACGTCCCCTGCCTTGTGCACCAGGACCACGTCGCCTATTTTTATCCCCTTGCGGCGTATCTCGTCCTCGTTGTGGAGGGTGGCCCGGGAGACCGTGGAGCCCCCCACGAAGACCGGCTCCAGCACCGCGGTGGGGGTCAGTGCCCCGGTACGACCCACGTTGACCACGATGTCCAGGAGACGGGTGGTCTTCTCCTCGGCGGGGAACTTGTAGGCCACCGCCCAGCGCGGGGCCTTGCTGGTGGCCCCCAGCCTCTCCCTCACTTCCAAGGGGTTGACCTTGATGACCGCTCCGTCCACCTCGTAGGCCAGCTCGTCTCTCCTGGCTATCCAATGCTGGCAGAAATCCAGGATCTCTTCCACCCCGTCAGCCGGCTTCCAATGCTCGCTGACGCGGAACCCCCAAGCGGCGATCTGCTCCAGCACCTCGCGGTGGGTGCGGAATTCCCATCCTTCCACATACCCGATCTCGTAGCAGATGAGGTCCAGGTTGCGGGAGGCGGTAACGCGGGGATCCAGCTGGCGCAGGGAGCCGGCGGCCGCGTTGCGCGGGTTGGCGAAGGGAGGCTGCCCTTCCTCCTCCCGCTGCCGGTTGAGCTCCAGGAAGGCCTCCTTGGGCATGAAGACCTCACCCCGGATCTCCAGGTAGGGAACCGGACGCTCCCCGAGCAACCGCAGGGGAAGGGACTTGATGGTCCGTAGGTTGGCGGTGACATCCTCCCCGGTCACGCCATCGCCGCGGGTGGCCCCGCGCACGAAGACCCCGTCCTCGTAGGTCAGGGCGATGCCCGCCCCGTCTATCTTCAGCTCGCAGACGTAATCCGTCTTCCCCACCTGATTTTCCACCCGTCGGATGAAGGCCCGCAGCTCCTCCTCGTCGAACACGTTGTCCAGGCTCATCATGCGTGCCCGGTGCTGTACCGGCTGGAAGGCCTCCGCCGGGGGGGCACCCACCCTTCGGGTGGGGGAATCGGGGGTGACCAGCTCCGGGTATCTCTCCTCCAGCTCCACCAGCTCGCGCATCAGGCGATCGTATTCCTCGTCGCTGATCACCGGGTCGTCGAGCACGTAGTAGCGGTAATTGTGGTAGTTGAGCTCCCGGCGCAGCTCCTCCGCCCTTCTTTCCGCCTCTGCCCGTTCCAAGCTCATCGCTTCCCCCCTACCGAATCCGCCGTATCCATTAATTTTATACACCATAAGGAGAGCTACCGCAGTTTACGTGGGTCGAAAAGGCACCGTCTTCGGGGTTTGCGTGGACGGCGCACAACCCCAATGTACGGGTACCCGCTACACCAAGGAAGAGCAAGGGGAAGCACCTGCAATGACGGTGATTTCAGCTCGATTCACTTCCACCAGGTCGAGAGCGCGAGAATGCATGGCCGGATTCGTATACGCGGACCCGAGCCCGCGAAGGCATATCGCTTCGGCTTAACCCCATGGAAACTCTACCCAATAATAGTCTGCAGTGGGAAAACATGGCCCTTCGTCTATCCGGTTTTTTCCAGCCGGAGGTCTCCCCTGACCCCCAGCCTGTCCCCCATGATGACCAGGCAGCCTGATACCCCTTCCAGGCCGGCCACGTATGCCAGAGCCTCCTCCATGTCTTCGGGAGACTTGACCCGGTTTCCCAGGGCGGTGGCGGCAGCGTCAGCCAGGCTGGCGGTTTCCGCCACCACCAGGGCGGCGTCGGCTGCCCCGGCGCTGTACGACGGCCCCACGGTGGCCGAGGAAGTGCATATCCCCAGCCCTTCGGGAGGCGTGGGTCCCACCACCAGGGCCAGGCGCCCGCTGAAGGGGGATTCCCCGGCGAAGACGCCTATGCGCCTCTCCATCCTCGAACGGAGAAAGATATCCCCGCCGTTCTCCACCATCAGTTCCGGCGACAGGGGCAGGAGGTCCCGGCCCACCATCTCGGCCACCGCACCCGCCACGGCGGCCATGGGACCCACGCCCGCGCGGGCCGCCGCCTCCGCCATGCACCGCACGATACCCGGGGCGTCCTCGGGAACCGGGTAAGGGAGGAAGGTGGTGGCGAAGGGGGGCTGGCGGGCCATGAACTCCTCCAACAGGGAGCGATGCCGCAGTAGCGAGTCACGGGCCTCCCGGCGCAGATCGCGCACCGCCCAGATGAAAAGGTCGCTCTCCTTTATCCTGACCTGAAAGGAGACCAGGCCTTCCGCCCACATTTGCCGGCGGTAAAAGCGGTGGATATATTCCCTCATGCCCTGGTTCTTTCATGCCCTGGATCTCACAGGCCGGCCAAGCCGATCTTGGGGAGGACCATCCAGGAGATGAAAGCCACGTAGAGGAAGAGGCCCAGGAGAAAGGCCGTGGCCTGGCCCAGGAGCAGAGCCTGTTCCACCCTGTATCTCTCCATGTCCATGCCCGAGGGGGCTGCGCCGGATACGGTTTCCCCCTCACCTCCCCCCTCTCCTTCGCTCTCCTCCGTTCCCGCAGAAGGGCTGCCGTCTCCAGCGCGGCCCACCATGTTCACCACCCCCAGGACGATGGAGAGGGTCAGGGTTACCCAGGAGGCGAAGAGGAGGTAGCGCGTCCACTGGTTGGAGGTGAAATTGGCCAGCCAGGAACCGGAGATGAGGATGATGATGGACAGGGGTATGAAGACCACCGCCAGGGCGGTCAGCCATCGCGCCGCGCCGGATTGCTTGTCGTTCATTTCCTATACCTCCCTCGGATCTAACCTTCCAACCGTATCACACTGGGCTCAAGCCGTTGAATCCACAGCTGTAAAGGTTCAGTCCCTTATGCGGGTATTGCTTAAACCATTCCGGTCAAGCCATTTAATGCGGAACTACAAAGGTTTAACCCCCTCATCCTTCCTTGCTCTGCCGGTCTTCCTCTCCCGCCTTGCGCCGGGTGACCACCACCACGGTGATCACCGCGGCCAGGATGGCCAGCCAGATGGCGGCTATGGTCACCACCAGCTTTACCGAGCCCCCTCCTTCGCCCTCTCCGGCCTCCTTCCCCTCCGCCTGCGCCACGGAAAGGCCGGCCACGAGCAGCAGGACGACCGCGAGAACCAGAACCGCGACTCTCTTGCCCATGATCACCCTCCACGTCATCCCTTTCTTCGTCCCCCGAATCTCCTTCCTCGGCCCTTCAGGCCACCCTCATGGCAATTAATGAAATGATCTCTGGAAGCGACCGGCGATTTATTTCTTCAGCCGTTCAGACCAGCCTCATGATCAGCAAGGCCACCAGGGCCACGGCTATGGCCAGGGCGCCCAGGGCGATGTCCCGGTTCAACCGCCGGGCGGCCTCGGGCAGCATGCGGCGCGTCTCTCGCCGGAACCTCCTCCAGTCTCTCTTGAAGGCCACCTTGGCCCTCTTCTTGAATTTGGCATAACTCCATCCCCCGCTGGCCAGGAAGGCTTGAAATCTCCTGGCCGCCCGCACGTACCAGTACTCGATACGCGCCTCCCGGGGATAGCGCAGGGAAAAGGGGTCGAACTTGAAGAACTTCAGGTCGAAGAGATCGGAAGCCGCGGCGTAGAGGAGCACCGCCATCCCGGCCAGGGCGGCGATGAAGGCCGCGAAAAGGTCCCTCCCCAGGTTGTTGGTCGCCGTCAATCCCAACATGGCCCGCATGGTCTCCTCCACCATTGTCATTTTTTCACATCAGGCGCATGATCAAGAAGAGGGTGAGGGATACGGCTATGACCAGGGCGCCCACGGCGATGTCCCCCTGGTACTCGCGAATGCGGGGCAAGAGCTCCCTCCGTGCGTTCCCGTATAGCTGGATCGCCTGCCGGCTCACCCAGGAGACCGGACGCGCGGTCAGTGAGGGATAGATAACCTCCCTCACCGCGTAAACGGCGGCCTCGGCACCCCTCCTGCACAGGGAGACAACGCCCTCCTTCACCGGCGCGTAGGTCCTTTTTCCCCAGAAGAGGAGTCTCAGGGAACCCCGTGCCGCGGCCAGGTACCAGAAATCCACTCCCAGCCAGCGCGGCAGCCGGAACTGGAAGAGGTCCGGTCCCCGCCTGCGCACCTTCAGCAGGTCCGGCCAGGCCCCCAGCACGAAGACGCCGAGGCCGATGGCCAAGGGGATGAAGATCTCCCTGATGTTGGACCACAGGAAGATGGGGGTATGGGCCAAGTGTTCCACGTAGTGGGCGTCGAGGCCCGGCACCGTGCCCGCCGCCGGTCCCACCAGCCGCCGCAGGAGCAGGCCCGGGAAAAGCCCGTTGAAGAGAACCCCCGCCGCCAGCAGCCCCGAGCCGGCCAGCATCCACCCAGGGGCCTCCCGGACGTGCTCCAGGTGGGAGGCGTGCTCCGGGTCCGGCCTCCGAAAGAAGGTGTAGTAGGTCATCTTGGTGATGTAGCCGATGGTACCGCCGCTGGTAATGATGAACATGATTTCAGCGGCCTTCACCCAACCCGCGGTGGCCAGGCGGGCGCCCTCCGCCAGGTGGTGGGACTCGAGTATGGCGTGGTGGAGCAGGGTCTTGGAGACGAACCCGTTTCCCAGGGGTATGCCCATGATGCCCAGGGCGGCGATACACCAGAAGAGCGTGGTCAGGGGCATGCGCCTCCAGAGTCCGCCCAGCTTGAACATGTCCAGCTCGTGGGCACAGAAGAGGACGGAACCCGCGGCTAGGAAGAAACAGCCCTTGAAGAAAGCATGGTTGATGATATGGTAAAGGCTTCCACCCATGCCCATGGCCCCCTCCGCGCCCAGGTACCCCAGGCATCCCAGTCCGAAGAGGATGTAGCCCATCTGGCTGACGCTGGAATAGGCCAGGGTGCGCTTGATGTCCCTCTGCACCAGGGCCAGGAGCATGCCGATGAACATGGTGGCCACGGCGATCCAGATGACGGCGAACCCCAGCATGCGCACGTCGGCGGCCAGGCCACCGGCGGTGTGGACGGCTCCCTCCGCCCCATGCCCCGCCGCGGCGTGCCCCTCAGCACCGTGGGCTGCCGGTGATTGCAGGAAACTGAGCACCGTCCTCAGGATGCCGTAGGCACCCGCCTTGATCATCACCCCGGAGAGCAGGGCACTGGCCGGAGAGGGCGCGGCGGGATGGGCGTCGGGCAACCAGATGTGCAGGGGCACCATGCCCGCCTTGACCCCGAAGCCGGCGATGAGCAGGACGAGGGCCACCACCTTGAAGGGACCGGTGAGCCAGGCGCTCTCCACGAGGGGCCGGAAAGAAGTGGTCCCCGCATACCCCAGGTAGAGGAATATGCCCCCGATGAGGCTCAGCCCCCCGATAACGGTCATGCCTATATACTTGGCCGCCGCGGCTCGAGCCCGGGGGGTCTCGGAATGGATGACCAGGAGGTAGGCCAGAAAGCCCATGGCCTCGAAAAAGAGATAAAGGCTGAAAAAATCCTGCACCATGAAGACCCCCAGGGTGGCGGCCTCGGT
This sequence comes from Actinomycetota bacterium, assembly GCA_030019255.1. Taxonomy (NCBI): domain Bacteria; kingdom Bacillati; phylum Actinomycetota; species Actinomycetota bacterium. The sequence goes on along the minus strand of JASEFK010000016.1, from coordinate 7,947 downwards.
AAGGAGCATGAAGAGGAAGAAGCGGGTACGCTTGTGCTCGTGATCCATGTACCGGAAGGCGTGCACCGAGGCGGCGAACCACAGGATGGAGGCGAAGAAGGCGAAGAAAGCCCCCACGGCGTCCACCTCCAGCCCACAGGAGAACTTCTCCCCCAGGCGCAGGAAGCCCAGCTCGAAGTAGACCGGACCTTTCCCCACCACTCGCGCCAGGAGGGAAGCCACCACCGCCACCGTGCTTCCCGTGCTCAGCACCGCCGACCAGTTACGCCAGCGGGGCTTCCTCTCTCCTCCCGCGGCCGCCCCCACCGCCCCCAGGAGGGGGAGGAGCAAAGCCAGCGCTGGCAAGAGGCTGAAGGACAGGACGGCTAACTTCTCCTCGTGCACTCCCGGAACTCACCCCTCAGCGAAAAACCCGTTGATAACCCCCAGGTTCTCTCCGGCTCCGCAGTCGAAAAGGTTCAAGGCAGCTCACCTCTCAGCGGAAGATGATGTTGACCACCTTGCTGACCAGCGAATAGGGGAAGCCGGGCACGTTGCTCCAGATGCCCACGACGACCACCAGGGCGGCCAGGATGACCACCGGGACCACCAGCTTGTGGTCGGCCTCCTTGCCGAAGACCAGCTTGGGATGGTGTCTCTCCCCGTGCTCGTCGAGCTCGTCACCCTCCCAACGGAAGAAGGCGATGTAGATAATGGGCAGGAAATAGGCTGCGTTGAGCAGGGCGCTCACCAGGAGCACGACAATGTACACCGGAAGCCCCGCCTCCAGGGAACCGCTTCCCAGCAGCCACTTGGTAACGAACCCTACCGAGGGCGGCGTACCCATCATGGCCAGGGCGCAAACCGAGAAGCAGATCATGGTGATGGGCAACTGGTAACCGATGCCGGCCATCTCACTGATGTTCTTCTTGCCCGTCTTCACCAGGATCACCCCAGCGCAGAGGAACAGGCAACCCTTCATGAGGGCGTGGTGGGTGAGGTGCATAACCCCGCCCAGGGCCCCGTCGTGGGCCAGCATGGACAGCCCCAGGATGATGTAGGAGACCTGCCCGATGCTGGAGTAGGCCAGGCGCCGCTTGAGGTTGTCCTGGGTCAGGGCGAAGACCGATGCCACCACGATGGTGATGCAGGCCAGCACGGCCATCACCGGGTAGACCTTCAGCTCCCGCATCAGGTCTACCCCGAAGACGTTGAAGCACACCCGAATGATCCCGAAGGCTCCCGCCTTGAGGATGACGCCCGAGAGCAGCGCGCTTGCCGGAGAGGGCGCCGCGGGATGGGCGTCCGGTACCCATCCGTGCAGGGGCATGATGGCCGCCTTGACGCCGAATCCGGCGAGGTAGGTGAAGAAGACGGTCATCAGGGCCGCCTTGGAGGCCATCTCCAGGCTCAGCACCCCGTACCTAGAGAACGCCAGCTGCCCGTCTCCCCAGAAATAATGGGCCACGATGGCGAAGAAGAGCACCGTGCCCGCGGCAATGGCGTAAACCAGGTACTTGTAGCCCGCACGGCGGGCCATGGTGGTCTCCTCGTGGATGATGAGGGGATAGGACCCGAAGGTCATCATCTCGTAAAAGATGAAGTAGGTGAACATGTTGGCCGAAAAGGCGCAGCCCAGGATGAAGGACTCGCACAGGGCCATGAAGGCGAAGAAGCGGTTGTGTTTGTGGTCTATGTAGCTGATGGAGTAAACCGTGGCCAACATCCACAGGAAGGCCAGGATGAGGCCGAAATAATATCCCAGGGTGTCCACGGTGAGGCGCATCTCCAGGTTCTCCACCACGCTGGCCAGCTTGATGGTGTAGGTGTTGCCGTCCAGGATGCCCGGAAGTATGGAGAGCACCACCCCGAAGGTGGCCAGCGAACCCAGGAAACACAACCACAGCCGCAGTTTTTCCGCCCGCTTGGGGAAGGCCAGGATGGCCAGCAGCGAAATCCAGGGCAGCAGAACGGCTACCAGTGGGACTACCGAAAAGGTGCTCTCTCGCATCGACTACCCCCTTATCCGCTCATAATAAATACGTCGCAGCCTTGAGCAACGATGGTATCAGCAGGGAGGAGAAGACGCCGAAGAAGAGCGTGGCCAGGGAGAGTGCCCAGACCGGCGCCAGCATGGCCGGCGGCGCGTCATGCCAGTACTCCTCCCAGGCGCCCTCCTTACCCGCCTGGAAAAACATGTAATAAAGGACCCGGAGGCAGTAAACGGCCGCCAGGATGCTTCCCGCAAGCAGCACCGCCGCGTACAGCCACTTGCCCCCCTCCACGTTCCCCAGGATGAGGTACCATTTGCTGATGAACCCCGCCGTGGGAGGGATGCCGATGACCGAAAGGGAGGCCAGGGCGAAGGCGAAGCAGGTCCAGGGCATCTGGCTCCAGGCCCCCTTCAGATCCTCTATCCTCCGGTATCCCTTCAGGTAGATGAAGTTTCCGGCACACAAAAACAGGCAGGCCTTGGCCAGGCCGTGATCCAGCATGTGGTACATGGCCCCGGTCAGCCCCTCCGCAGTGAAGGCGGTGAGGCCCAGGAATATGTAGCCGATGTGGCTCACCGTGGAATAGGCGATCATCATCTTAAGGTCCTTCTGCAGGATGGCCATGATTCCCCCGTAGAGGACCGCCGCCGCCGCCGCCACGCCCACCGCGTCCGCCGTCCCCATCACCAGGTCCGAGGCCCGGAGGGTGAAGATGGAGAAGGTGATGCGCACCAAGGCGAAGGCACATACCTCCACCAAGAGCCCGGAGAGGAGGGCACTGATGGGCGAGGGGGCGATGGAGTGGGCGTCGGGGAGCCACATGTGCAGGGGGAAAAGGGCCGCCTTGACCCCGAATCCCACCACCAGGAGGATGTAGGAGACGATGAGCACCTCCGTGTAACCCGATTCGGCGATGCGCCCGGCCAGGTCGGCCATGTTCAGGGTCCCGGTGACGGAATAGAGGAACCCTATGGCCAGGAGGACCATGATGGAGGAGGGTGCCCCCATGAGGATGTACTTGAAGGCGGCGCGCACCGCGTTGCGGTTGCCGGTTATGGCCACCAGGGCATAGGAGGAGAGGGCCAGGATCTCCATGAACACGAAGAGGTTGAAGATGTCCCCGGTGGCCACGAAACCCAGCATGGCACCGGACATGAGCAGGTACAGTACGTAATAGGCGGTGCGCCGTCCGCCGCTGACCTCTTTTTCGATGTAGTGTCGCGAATATACCAGGGCCAGAAAGGTTATGCCGCACACCACCAGCATCAGGAACAGGCCCACGTAGTCCAGCCGGATCTCGATGCCGAAGGGCGGCTCCCATCCTCCCATGTGATAGCTGAGATAACCATCGGAAGGTATCCGGCCGATGAGAAGTATCCCCAGCAGGGTGGATGTCCCCAGGGGAAGGAGGGCGGCGTAGGGAACCCATCTCTCCCTCACGTATCCCAGGAAGGGCAGGAGCACCGCCCCCAGGAGGGGCACGGTGATCATGAAGATGGGAAAGTGCCTCCAGGCCCCCAACTCAATCCCCCTTCCCGCTCTCCGCGGCCTCCGGCTCCTCCTCCCGCATGAGCCGGTCCACGTCCAGGGTGCCATACTGGCGGTAGAGGAGGATGACCATGGACAGGGCAAGGGCGGTCACGCTCACCGCCACCACGATGCCGGTGAGGATGAGGGCCTGGGGGATGGGGTTGACCATGCGGGAGGGGTCGGCCCCGCCGGTGCGGATGGGAGCGATGCCTCCATCCAGGTATCCCAGGGAGATGTAGAAGAAGAAGACCGAGGTCTCCATGATGTTCAGGCCGATGAGCTTCTTGATGATGTTGCGGCGCACGATGACCGTATATAGCCCCAAGCAGAAGAGGATCATAGCCGCCGCGTAATGATAGTTATGAAGAAGGCGCAATTTCCTCCTCCTCCCGGATCATGGCGAAGAGTATGGAGGTGAGCACCATGGCCCCTCCTAGGCCGATACCCACCTCCACCAGAACGGTCAGCCACACCACCAGCGAGGGGTGCAGGCTCCGGGACACCCTTGGCCAGGCGTAGGTCAGGAAATTTCCCCCGCCCACCAGCCCCAGGGCCCCCACCAGGAAGAAGCCCATCACCGCCGCCCCCTCCAGGGAAGCGCGCACCTTGAGGGGTATCCTCCTCGAGGATTCGTAGAGCCCGAAGATGGTGGTGAAGATGATCATGCTTCCCCCGATGACGGCACCTCCTTGGAAGCCACCCCCCGGCGAGGTCTCGCCGTGAAGGATGGTATACACGGAGAAGAGGATGATGAAGGGGACCATGAAGCGCACCATGGTCTTCACGATGGTGGAGGAGGGGACCTCCGAACGGTCCACGAAACCGTGTATCACCCCCCTTCTCTCCCTCCCCAGCACGGCCAGCACGGCGGCCAGGGCGCAGAAGATCACCGTCACCTCCCCCATGGTGTCGTATCCGCGGTAATTAAGGATAATCCCAGTTATCACGTTGACCGTATGGGTCTCCTCCTCCGCCCTCTCCAGGTAGCGGGGGATGACGTGGGTGGCGGTAGGATTGTCCGGATCCCCCATGGGGGGCATGCCGGCCACCACGTAGAGGAGCAGTACCGCCAGGGCGACGATGAAGAGCAGGGAGGCGACGCGCTTCATTCCTCCTCCCTCCTCCGGGTCTTGAAGATGGTGATGACGAAGAGCACGGTGGTCACCCCCGCCCCCACCGCCGCCTCGGTGAGGGCCAGGTCGGGAGCTTGCAGCCTCTGCCACATGAGGGCCATGATGAGGCTGTACACGGAGAAGATGATCACCGCTGCCAAAAGATCCCTGGCGGTAACCGCCAGGACGGCGGTGGCCAGAAGCAGGAGGATGAGAACCAGGTTAAGCGCCGTGCCCATCTTCCGTCACTTCCTTTTTCTTCCAGTAAGGTATGTTCCGGCGCAGGGCGGAACGGCCGATGGCGTGCCCGCAGGTGGCACTGGAGAGCAGCAGGAAACAGGCGATGAACACCAGCTTCAGCAGGTCCCAGGACCACCCGTTGTGCACCGCCATGCCCAGGATCACCGAGCAGGCCCCCAGGGTATCGCACTTGGTGGAGGGATGCAGGCGGGTGAAGAGGTCGGGCATACGCAAAAGTCCCGTGGTTCCCAGGATGAAAAAGAGGGTCCCGATGCAGCAAAAGACGCCGGCCACGATATCCCTGGCCATCCTCAACCCGCCTCCTTCCAGCCCTCCGCCTCCAGGTAACGGCTGAGGGCCACGGTGACCACGAAGAGCAGCAGGGCGTAAACGATGGCCACGTCCAGGAAGTAGTTCTCGGCCAGGATATAGGTGACCAGGACGACCACCACCAAGGTCTTGGTGCCCACGATGTTCACCCCCAGCACCCGGTCCTGGGTGGTGGGCCCCACCGCGGCCCGGTAAAGGCAGATGAAGGCGTTAAGGCCTATGACCAGCGCGATGGCGGTGAGTAACTTATCCATCTTCTTCCCCCTGACTCATTCCCTTCACCCCGAAGAGCCAGGCCACCAGTGCCTCCAGGCCGGCAAGTCCTTCCTCGTGGTAAGGACAGAGGCAATGCACGTTGAGGACGTCGCCCTCAAGCTCCACGGTCACCGTTCCCGGAGTGAGGGTTATGGAGTCGGAGAACACCGTGCGAGGGAGGTCCCCGGGAAGATAGGTTCGATATTCCACGATGCGCGGATCGATGGGCAGGCGCGGATCGATGATTATCTTGGCCACGTCGATGTTGGCCTTGATGATCTCCCACACCAGCCGCACCATGAAGACCGGGAGGCGGAGGAGAACCGCGGGGGTGATGCACGGATCGAGGGCCCTACCCAGAAGGGCGACGGTCAGGGTCCCCACGAAGGCCGCACATACCGCGCCCATGACCAGTTCATGCAGGGCCAGGGAGGCGGTGAGGACGATCCAGAAGGCCAGGAGAAGGACGAAGAGAAGCAGCTTGCTTCGAAGTGCGCGACCGCTGGTCAATTCCCTGCTCCCGATGTTCATCCGAAATCTGGACCGAAACCCGCTGAGACGCCTAAAATTGGCGATATTTTAACACGGTGCCCCCCTCCGCGCAAAACAACCGGGCGAAGCTCCTGCTTCGAACGAAAATTTCAGCAAGGGTACCCCGTTTCCCTTCTCGCCCGTCCACGAAGAGACGCGCGCACCAGTAAATACCCGTAGCGGATACCTTCCGACAACACCTTCAGCAAGGGTACCTTTCTTCACCTTTCCCCTTCTTATCGTGCGCGATCACTCCACGGATACTCAGCGAATAAACGGAACGGGCGGTAATGGAACCCCTCTTCCCTTCTTGCCCGCTCACGACGCTAGGCGGGACAGGTTTCCTCCGCGGAAATCATCCGGGCATACCGCCCCGCGGGAGGACCCGCGGGAGGATGTCCGGCGGGACGGTTTACTCCGTCAGCCGTTCCGCCCGGCGCCGGGCCAGGTACCAGGCGGCGGCGACCATGGCCAGGAGGGCCAGGAGGCCCCAGCCCAGGGCGTCAAAGATGCGGTCTATGGTCCTCCATTGGGTTCCCAGGAAATATCCCAGGCAGGTGAAGAGGGCGCTCCAGAGGATGATGCCCGGTATATCGAAACCCAGATAGGCTCCGAGGGACATCCGGTTGATGCCCGCGGTGACCGGGATGAAGGCATCCACCCCGGAGAGCATCCTGCCCAGGATAACGGTCAGGCCCCCATAGCGGCGGAAATACCTCTGGCCCCTGTCCAAGCCCAGCATTACCCGGGGCCGGTCCCGGTACCTGGATATGAGGCCCCGTCCCAGGCGGCGCCCAATAAAGAAACCTATCAGGTCCCCCAGCAGGGCAGCCACCACGGCGGTGGCGGTGACCATGAGCGGATTTAATTCCCCGTGAGCGGCGTAGAAGCCGGCCAGGAGGAGTACCATGGTACCGGGAGCGATCCACCCAGTGAGAAAGAGGCTCTCCAGAAACACCCCTCCGAAGACGATGGCGTAACCCCAGTAGGAGAAAAGGGGCATGAAAAAATCCAGTATCCGGTCGACGAGGGAGCCTTGCATGCCCCCATTATACACGGTATCCGCTGGAAGGGGCCTTCCGGGAAGCTCCTCAGGGCCTTCGTCGTTGCCGGCGTGAACTGGAAGAGGCCTCGAGCATCCCGGCGATTTACAGAGGGGCTATGCACCTATCCCCGTGGCGTCTTTTCAGCCCTCCTCCTCGATGAGGTCCTTGAGGATCTGTCCCGAGGGGTCCTTCTTGAAGGACTTGACGAAGACCACGAACTTGGGGGTCTTGTAATAGGGCAATTTCTCTTCGCAGTATTCAAGGACCTGTTCCTCGGTGAGGTTGGACCCGGGCTTGAGCTTTACGTAGGCCTTGACCTCCTCGCCCAGGTACTTGTTGGGCACACCCACCACCGCGGCCTCGGAGATGAGGGGATGAGAGACGAGGACCTCCTCGATCTCCCGCGGGTAGATGTTGAAGCCTCCGCGAATGATGAGGTCTTTCTTGCGCCCCACGATGAACAGATACCCGTCGCTGTCCATGTAGGCCATGTCCCCGGTGTACAGCCAGCCGTCCTTCAGGACCTTGGCCGTCTCCTCCGGCTTGTTGTAATAGCCTTTCATCACGTTGGGGCCGCGGACGATGATCTCCCCGACCTCTCCTCTCTCCAGCTCTCTACCCTCCTCGTCGACCACCTTCACCTCGACGTCCTCCGGGGGCACCCCTATGGAACCCAGCTTGTAGGTCCCCTCCAGGGGCTGCATGGTCACCAGGGGAGCGGTCTCGGTCAGCCCGTACCCCTCATAGATGCGGCTCCCCAGCTCGTTATTCCAGCGCTCCATGACGTCACGCGGGAAAGGCGCACCGCCGCAGGTCCACAGCCTCACCGAGCTCAGGTCGTACTGGTAGATGAGGGGGTGGTTGAGGATATAGACGTACATGGTGGGAACGCCCATGAACACGGTGACCTGTTCGTGCTGAAGGGACTTG
>JASEFK010000015.1 GCA_030019255.1 Actinomycetota bacterium | reverse complement strand
ACCTGGGATGGGAGGAGGAAGGCTAGGTGGCTGACACAAAATCCTTGACGCTACCCCGCGAGACGTGGGCCAATCCCCGTTCTCCTTCCCGAACGGATTTGGGGTTAACCTCCGCATCCGTTTCCGGATACCAAGGGAGCTTGACCCCACGAGGTTGTTGGGCGTTCCCACCTCTTGTCAGCGGCCGAATTCCTTTTCCAGTTCCTGGTAAAGGGCGTGCTTGTGCACCTTGCCCAGGGGCGTGAGGGGCAGGGAATCCCGGAAGACCACCTGGTCGGGAACCTTGTACTCCGCCAGGTGCTGTTTGCAGAACTCCTTCAGCTCCTCCTCGGTCACCTCCGCCCCCGGCTGGGGCACCACGTAAGCCCTTCCCTTCTCCCCCAGCACGGGATCGGGGTAACCCAGCACGGCGGCGAAGAGCACCTTGGGGTGCTTCATGAGCACGTCCTCCACCTCCGGCGGATAGACGTTCTCCCCACCGCGGATGTACATCTCCTTCTTCCTCCCCAGGATGTGGAGATGTCCATCCTCGTCGATGTAGCCCATGTCCCCGGTGTAGAAGAACCCCTCCTCGTCGAAGACGGCGGCGGTGGCCTCCGGCTGCTTGTAATACCCTTTCATCACCGCCGCACCGCGGATGGCGATCTCGCCCGCCTCCCCGCGCGGCACCTCCCTGCGCTCCGGGTCCATGATGCGGATCTCGATTCCCGGGTTGGGGATACCTATGGTGTTGGCTATCTTTTCCAGGGGGAAATCCCGGCGGGTGAAGGTGACCGCCCCGCTCACCTCCGTGAGGCCATAGCCGATGTAGGGGATGATGCCCATCTTTTCCTTTATCTGCTGGACAAGTTCCGGGGGCACCGGGGCGCCGGATATCACCGCCGTCTTCACGCTGGAGAGGTCGTAGGAATCAAAGTCCGGCTGCATGAAGAGGAGGATGTACTGTGCGGGTACCTGCCCCACGATGGTTATCTTCTCCTTCTCGATGGTCTGGAGCACCTGCTGGGGGATGAAAGTATCCAGCATCACCAGGGTGGTACCGTTGTAGAGCATGCTGATGATGGCCATCACCGCCCCGCCCACGTGGTTGTTGGGGATGTCCATGAGCAGGCGCTCGTCGTCGGTGATATCCGAGGCGTCGACCTGTCCCTTCACGTACTCGATCAGGTTGCGGTGGGTGAGCATGGGAGCCTTGGGAACCCCCGTGGTCCCCGAGGTAAAGAGCTGCAGGACCACGTCCTCCTCCTCCACCTCCGCCTTGCGTGCCGCCAGCTCCTGTTCCAGCTCCGGCCCCTCCACCAGGAAATCCGCGTAGGATACGGCGCCCGGGACCCTGGCCACTTCCTCGTCGCTCCCGATGACCACCACCTGGCGGAGCTCCGGAAGCTGGTCCCGCACGGCGTTGAGCTTGGCGATGAAGTCCGAGTCCATGAAGCCCGGCTCCATGATTACCACGCGGGAATCGGAGTGCCCGAGGATGTACTTCACCTCGTCAGGGGCAAAGCGCCAGGAAACGGGGACCGCCGCCGCCCCTATCTTGGCGCACGCCAGGTAACCGAAGATGAACTCGGGGTGGTTGGGGATATAGAGGCCCACGTTATCCCCCTTCCTCACCCCCAGTTTGAGGAGTCCCTTAGCCACCTTGTTCACCTCGCGGTCGTACTCCGCGTAGGTGATGCGCCGGTCACCGTAGACGATGGCCTCCCGGTCCGGCCTCTCCCTGGCCCATCTCTCCAGCGGCTCGAACAGAAGCATGGCTCACCTCCCTGCCTGAAATACCCTCCCGGATACGCACGCCGCGTGGGACTCGAGAAACCTGAATCCCTGGTCCCGACACCCTCACTAACGTCTTTATGGTTCGGAGCCCGCAGTGTTCTGCGACGATTAATATTATAAGGACAAGGATAAGGACAAGGCCTGGATTGGAAACTGCCAAGCCTCTTTCCCCGTCGAGAGCAGGACAGTTGAAGCCCCTCGATCCCGATATTCCGATATCGGCCCAGGACCTCCCGCACCGTACGCCGGGACTATTGACTGTATGGTTACTTCATGGTATCTTAAACACAGCCGCTTTACATTGTTCACCTTAACCGGATCGCCGGAGTGTAATGGGGGAAGATTCCGGGAACCCAGGGGTTGCCGGGCTTAAATATAGGGCGAAAGGCCGACAAAAGGAGGAAGCAAACCGGGCGGACTTCAAGCGGGCGGCAAAGGGGAGCTGAAGGGTCCGACATTCCCTTTCCAGGACTCACTCGGCATGGATATCGGGCGATCTCTTCCCGGCTAAATCCATTTTTCCCGACGGTTTCCGCGCACCCTGAAGTCCTCCCAAGGTCGGTCAGTATCGGGGATTTACGCCGACCGCAGTTGGATAGCAGGAGGTTGCGGAAGATGTCGAAGGGTGTAAGATGCGCCATTTCCCTCTTGATCATCTCCCTGGTGGCCGCGTGCACCATGCTGGGCTCCATAATGGTCGCCGCGGAGACCCAGACCACTACCGCTCAAAGCACGGAAAATAAAGGGATCATCGAGGCCATCGTCTGGTATGACGGCCTTATCCCGGACAAGAGCGAGGCCAAGGAAGAGGGCATCAACGGTATCCGGGTGCAGTTATACAAGGAAAACGGCACGGACGCTTCGGGTAATATCATTTGGGAAAAATACGGCGAACCCTTGGTTACCGCCCCCGGCCAGAGCAAGGTCACCGGCGAGATCATCCTTGGAGGCCTGGTGACCTTCGAGAATCTCCCAGTGAACACTTCCACGTCCACTCGTTACAAGCTGGAACTTGTCCCCGATCCTTCCTTCGTTCCCCTCAACGGCTCGGAGAGGGTCATCGAGCTCAACTTCTGGAATCTATACAGGCGCTGGTACTTCGAGATGGGGAATCTCGGCCAAGCGGAACAGCCGGCCTTCGAGATCAAGAACGTGAGCGCCGTGCCCGTGGAGAACATAGGGAAGATCGAGGTCGCGGTGTGGGACGACTTGGTGCTCCCCAACGTATCCGATCCCAAGCTGGAAGGCGTGGACGGGATAACCGTCAACCTGTACAGGCTGGACGAGGACGGCAACTGGCAGCTGTACGGCAGCCACAAGACGGGCTACGGCGGTTTCCTCTGGGTCCTGGAACACGGATGGGCCGGGTGGAGCCAGCTCCCGGTGATGACCGACTGGAGAGCGGTGACCCGCTACAAGCTGCAGCTGGTGACCGATAACACCTTCAATCCCCTGAACGGCACGGAGAGGATCGTGGACCTCAACATCACCAACCTGTATTACCGCTGGTACTTCGAGGTGGGAGAGGATGCCGAGCTGCGCGCCTTCCAGATCAGGTCCACCACGGGGACCATCTCCGGAATAGTATGGTACGACGCCAACGCCGACCAGATACGCGAATGGCACGAGCCGGTGCAGACGGACTGGCCCATAGTCCTCACCGACTGCTACGGACGCAGGATCGCCACCACCAGGACCGATGCCCGCGGCTACTACCAGTTCCGGGGTCTCAAGCCCGCCACTTACAAGGTATGGGTGACGAGTAAGAGCGGGTGGAAGCAGGTCTATCCCTACTACAAGCTCTTTACCTGGCCTCCTTACGGCTGCGAGAAGGGCCACCACACCATCAACGTCCAGGCCGGCAAGTACTACGTGAACAACGACTTCGGCATGTTGAGCATGAGGGATTCCGTTTGGGCTACATTATATTACGGCCTCTGGTGGATAGGGCTTCTCCAGTACCAGTTCCAGTAAGCCGGTAAGCGGGGGTAAGAAAGGGCCCCGGTGCCGGGGCCCTTTATATTTTGCAAGCGTCAGACATGCCCGTGCGCACCTTCCCAGGGCGACCGCAAGGTGACCAAAGGCCCCGGAAACGGAGCCCTTTTTCGTATGCCGAACACTTCATCGCTTGAGGGCGGGTCGGTCTCCCGCCGCCTTTTCCCACGAGCCCCTTTACCTTCCCGCATGCTCCATCTCCTCCCCGGAAGGCAGGTGCAGCCCGCCCTCGCTTCGATAGGGTAAACCTCACCTCATGAAGGAGGACGTCCAGGCGGAGGCCTCCGGCACCTGTCCGGATTCCACCATGAGGCGCCATTCCTCCGGAGTCGGCGCGGTATCCAGGGTGTCCACCAGCTCGTAGAGGGAATAGCCGGCCCCCACGGTCAGGGTGGGTCTCCCCTCAACGGGAGCGATAACGTAGTATATGGCAGGTTTTCCCAGGGCCATCTGGAGCACCGTCCCCTCCTCCTGGTCCCGATAGACCTCCAAGACGGTGGAGGGGTCGGGGACCAGGTACCCGTTCCCCTCTTCAGCGGGCATGGAGACCAGCTCAAGGAGCAGCTCGCCGAAGTCCGCAAGTAGCTGGTATTCCTCGGGACTCAGGGGCTGGTTGAGAAGTTCCTTCTCGGCCATAGACTTGAGTCCCATGGAGAGCCGGTAAAAGGAGTCCAGTTTCCGCGCCATTTCCTCGCCCAGGAGCCCGCGTTCCTCGAGTCCCCGGCGCAGGAGGTCCGCATCGGCAGCAAGAAGGGCGTAGGCCTCCGGTCGCGGCTCCACGTAACCCTTCCCCGTTACGCCTCCACTACCGGCAACCCCACCCCTCCCGGGAACCACATCGCCTTCCATCTCCTTCCACGCCCGGTCCCGGGATATACCATCCACCCAGGAAGCCAGGAACAGGTAGAGGTCCCGGTCCTTCCAGGGGTCGCTTTGCATGAATGCCGGGTATCCCTCCCTCGGTGGCCTCAGCAGGGACACGGCGTTTTTCAATAAGCTCCACGCAAGGCAGGCCCGGGTCCAGGCGGGTTCGATGGACGACGTTTCCCCGCGCAGCTCCCGGACCTTCTCCTTGTATCCCGGAAGGCTCGCCTCCCCGTAAAAGCCGTCGAGCAGCTGCAGCGCCCGGTCCGAACCCAGGGCGGCAGGAAGGTCCAGGCTTCGCGGTCTCTTCCTTTCGGGCACATTTTCCGATCCCAGCTCCAGGAACACCCCGGTGCCCGGCTCGAAACAGGCCTCGAGAAAGCGGAACCCGGAACCCCAGGCACCCCACAAGCCGTCCTTCTCGTCCCCGGGCCCGCCGGCTTCTCGCTCCAGCGCCTCCGCCAGCCGGTCCACGAGCGCTTCATCCTCCAGGCGCGAAAGGGGGAACCTCTTTCCCAGCACCTCGCTCAACACACGGCCCGCGGAGACGGCGTTCAGGCTCACGGTACGGCAGGAAAGGAAGCGGGTCACCTGATACAGGTGATCCCACAACACCAGTAGGGATTTATTGTCCACCTTCCCTGTATGCAGCGCCCCCACCAGGAGAGCCGTAATCCTGGCCGCTTCACGTCTTTCCTCCAACGCTGCCCCGCCTTCCCCGCCCGCCGGAAACACCTCCCACCTCCCCAGCCAGTCAACGGCGCGGTGGAATCGGGCCAGGTCGGGGTACCGGGCGTAGAGGCCCTGCGGCTCGTAGACACGGTAATCCTCCCGGCGCCCGAAGAGGGGAGAGATGCGGGCCTCCGAGGCCTCCTCCACCAGCGTCACTTCCTCCTCCACCAGGGAACCCACCTCAGGGGGCAATCGGGGATCCAACCCCAGGAGCGCGGCCGCCACGCCCATGAACCCCAGCGCCTTGCCCGCCGCCCGGCGCACGGCACCCCTTGCCGCATCGTACATCCCTTCTAAAACTTCCAGGAGGGAGACGACCAGGGACTCCAATTCCCGGCGCAGAGCAACCCTTTCCAGCTCCCACCTTATCCCCATGCACATCCCCAGGAAGGCCTGGTAGACGGCGTCCACGGTGACGAACTTGGCGCCGGGGTTCTCCATGTAGGGCTGGAAGACATAATCGTACTCTCCTCCCGCCACGACGGCGAAGCCTTTCTCCTTCAATCCGGACAGGACCCCCGGAGCGAGAGACCTCCTGTCCAGGCCGGCCACGCCGGAGAGATCGGGAGGAACGACGTAGGGTGCGACCTGGGCCCTCGCGTTAACCGGCACCGGGACATAGACGGCCAGGTTCTCCGGAAGTATAGGTGAGCCCTCGAGGTCAATAACCCCGTAAGGTGATTCTACGGAACCTCCGCAGGACAAAACGGGCGACATCGCAACCAGCAGCAGGGCAACGGACAGGAGCCTTGCAATCCTTCCCATAAGGCCTCCGATCGGGAGTTGTGATCCGTCTCCACCCGGGTTAAGGCCACCGCACAGGCAATCCCATTACGGGTACGGCCGAAAAGCCGGGGCGCCGCGGGCCGAGCCCGCCTTTCCTCACTCCCGGGATCGAACTGGAATTCCCTTCCTCCAATTCAGGGGCCGCGCATCGCCGGGCGACGCCGCCTCATGAAAACGCGGAACCGGCTATCCCTCGATACCTCGTCTTTTCGCCCTCCCCGATCCCGCCTCGCAAGCACCGCTACAACCGTCATTATAATCGCACCGCCGCTCATGCGCCCCTGAGAACGTTCCTGCGGGATATATAATCAGGACATGAGAACAGGTCCTGCATCCAGCGGGATGGTAAGGGGGAGAAGCGCTTTCGGCAGGCGCCTGCCCCTCCTCCCCCTGACGGCCCTCGCCCTCCTCGCGCTCTCCTGCCTGCTCCTCGCCGGCTGCCGGGAGAACGGCGCGTAAAACGGGTAAAATATCATGGAGAGAAAGGGCGGGCATGAGAACCTCCTACAGATACCGGTATGCCGTTTGGGGTTTCCTGCTGGCCGTGGCCTACACGGCCCTGCTCTTCGTGCTCCACTACCTGCTCTCCTCCGGCGGTCCCGCCCAGCTGCTGCGCGAATCGCCGGCGGCGGTGATCACCGTCCTCCTCAATCTGCCCATCTGCCTGCTCTCCGGGTGGCTGCTGGGGTCGGAAAGAGACCGGCGCGCCGAGATGAACAGAATCCTGGAAAGGGAAAGGGACCACCTGGAGATGGCGGAGAACCTCTCCCGTCTGCTGCGGAGAGCGGAGGAATCGCGGCGCATGGCCGGGATAGCCGCCCGGGAGATAAAGCACCCCCTCACCTCCCTGGTGGGTTATTCACTGACCCTCAGCCAGTACTGGGAGAAGCTGGATGAGCAGCAGAAGCGAGATTTCCTGCATTATATCCGGGTATCCGCCACCCGCCTGGAGGGGATGATCAACGACCTCTCCCGGATACTGGAACTGGCCCACGAGCCCGCTCACCAGGAAACCACCACGGTAAACCCCTCGGAAGCCCTGAACGAGGCGGCGGCCCTGGTGGAGGACATCTACTCGCCGCGCGGAACCCGGCTAAACCTGCGCCTCCTGAGCGATGTCCCCGTCATGCAGGTGGATCCCTCCCGGCTCTTCGACCTCCTGTACAACCTGCTGGACCTCGCCATGCGCTGCTGCCGGGAGAGGGGTATGGTCTCCGCCTGGTGTTCCGTGCGGGGAGAAAACCTCGTCCTTCACGTGCGGTGCCCTCACCCGGCCCTCGACCCGGAAACCCTGGGTGTCATCGACGTCTGGCCGCCACGCCAACCCGAGGGGGAACTTCCCACCCTGGCCATGGAGTACCGGCTGGCCTCCCGGCTGGCGGAGGATATGGCCGGGAACCTGCGCATGGATCACTCGGATAAAGTCGGCCTATCCCTCTACCTCACCTTGCCCCTCTCCAAAGCCGGCTAAGCTGTCCGCCCTCCGGTAGTCTCCTGCCAGGGCATCGATTATCACGGTGGTGGTGAAAGGGGAAACCACGCGAGCAAGGGTTCAAACCGTGGCCGGCCAGTCGTTTCCGTAATAGGGCTGCGCGTACGGCGGCGCCTCCCGGTAGAAATAGACGATAGCTTCCACCCGGTGCCCGTTCCCGAGTACGACCTCCGCCTCTCCCTTTTCGAAACCGGCTTCCCCCTCGATGACGTCTATGATGCGCATCATCTCCTCGTAGCACCCCTCCAGGGGGACCAGGAGCACCCCGTTGATCATGGTCTCGTCCTCGCCGCCCGACCTCACCAGAAGGGGATAGCCGAAGGGCGTCTCGTAAAGGCGACCCGGAACGCAGGCCGGAATGGCGTCCCTGACGGTATGGCTTATGTGGCGGAACATCTTCTCGCCCGGCTTAAGCGTCCCGTACACGAAGATTGGCGTCTCTTCCATCTCAACCACGCGGTAGAAGCTTTCCCGGATTCATAATATCGGCAGGGTCCATGGTCTTCTTGACCGCCTGGAGGGCCCGGATGGATACTTCCCCCACCTCCCGGCTCATCCAGGGAGCGTGCTCGTAGCCCACGCCGTGATGGTGGCTGATGGTTCCCCCATGCTCCATGATGGCCTCCGAGGCGGCCCGCTTCACCTTCTCCCACTGCTCCTCCTCCTTCCCCTCCCCGGCCATGGGGGCGAAAAAGGTGTAGTAGAGCGAGGCCCCCTCCCGGTAGGCATGGGAGACGTGGCAGGCCACCAGGTTCTTGTCCCCCCACTCCGAAAGCGCGGAGCGGATGGCGCTCCGCACCTCGCCGTAGAGGTGCAGGAGATTGTCCCAGGTGGTGGCGGTCTCCAAGGTGTCCACCATCACTCCCCAGTTGATGAGCTGCTCCCGGAAATAGGCCGTCTCGTGGCGGCTCCGGTACCACTGCTTCCCGGGTCCGGTCCCCAGGTGGAAGCCCCCCAGCTGCCGGCAGAGGCGGAGGATGAGAGGCCTCAGGTAATCGACCTCGTCCGCGCTTCCCTCCAGCCCCAGGACCATGAAGGCCCCGTCGTCGAAGGAATACCCACGCCGGGCCAGGAATCTCAGGGCCGCGTCCTCGGCTCTCCTCTTCCACCGGGGACCGGTGGTGCTTCTGAAGGCCTGGGCCAGGGCCGTCTCCGTGCGGTCGGAGAGCCGCACGCAGGTGGGCACCAGGCCCTGCTGCATCATTTCCCGTATGGCGGAAACCCCCGCGGCGAAGTTGCGGAAGATGAGCCCCCGGTAATCCAGTACCTCGGGCAAGGGCCTTATCCTCATTAGGGCCTCGGTTATCACCCCCATGTAACCCTCGGAACCCACGCACAGCTGGAGGATGGAGGGACCGGCGGCGCTGGAGGGGACCCGGCGCGTGTCCACCACCCCGCGGGGGGTCACCATGCGCAGGGCCAGCACCATGTCCTCGATATCCCCGTAACCCGTGGACTGGCGCCCCGAGGCCCGGGTGGCCAGCCAGCCCCCCAGCGAGGAATGGTCGAAACTCTCCGGGAAATGTCCCAGGGTAAAACCGTGGGGGTTCAGCTGCTCCTCAATCTCCGGCCCCAGCGCCCCGGCCTGGATAAGAGCCGTATGCGAGGTGGCGTCCATGCGCAGTACCCGGTTCATGCGCGCCATGTCCAGGCTGATGTAGCCTTCCTTGTCCCCCATGGGCTCGACCCCTCCGGTGACGCTGGAGCCTCCCCCGAAGGGGATGACGGCCAGGTTCTCCCTCTCCGCCAGGCGGAGGATCTCCACGATCTCCCCTTCCCCGCGAGGCCAGACCACCACGTCGACGGGATGGCGGATGAGCCTCTTGCGATAGCGCAGGAGGTCTCTGTAGCTCTTTCCCATGGAATGGCTCACGCGCTGGAACTTGTTCGTGGACACGTTCTCCGGGCCGCAAAGATCCCGTAGTTTTTCAAGGGTTTTCTCGCTCAGCCTTGGCTCCGGGATTTCGACCTCCTCCAGGGTGGGATCGGTGAAGCGCTCGCTGTCCAGTGGCATGCCCAGGTTCTCCCTCAGGAAGGGCATGATGTTCTCCCGGTTCTCTACGTCGAACCTCTGGTCCAGGTTCCCCCATCCCCACCAGCGCGTCCTCCCCTCCACGTAATCCGACATGGTACTCCTCCCTCTCGAAACCCCCTCCGGTCATCCGAAATATTCGAATTCCAATCCACGGCACTTGCGGACCCACGGCTTCCTTCCGGATGTCCGGCTCCCGCTAGGCCCGCTTGAAAGGCTACTCTCCAAGGGCCTGGTCCTTGTACCGCGCCGCATGCCCCACGGCGCATTCGAAATCGTGTTCGGTTAGCGCAGCCGCCAGGCCCTGCTCCAAAAGCGGAGTGAAGGCGTTGCGGCTGCGAAACGGCCTAGCGCGCCGACCCCGCTTCCCGCTGAGCGGCCTTTTCCGCTTCCGGGGGAAGCTCGATGTGGATCTCGGCGTTGTAATCGTAGGCCTCCATGTACATCCTGCTCCGGTAGGTACCCAGCTGGGGGATATCTCTCATCTCGATAGTCATCTCCATCTCCCTTATGAGATGGTCCTCCTTGCCCACCAACAGGCGGAGGGTGGCACTGAAGCCCTCGGCGGCACCTTCCATGGCCGACATCCACTCTTCCATCTGGCTTCGGGCCTCCTCCCCCGCCTGCTCCCGGAAACGTTCCAGGGAGCGGAGAAGGAATTCCTTGCCCAACACCAGGACCATCTCTTGAGCATCCTCTCCCTCATCCCGGATGGTGGCCTCCTCCACCGACTCAAGGATCAGCTGCAGCTGCTCCTCGCTGATGACCCCGGTGGCAAGATTCTGGGCCTGGTACTGGGCCAGGCTGGTCTTGATCCATCCCTGTCCAGGAATTTCCTGGTAGAAATAATCCCCGTAGATATAGGCCTCGGTGGTAAGACTTCCCATGTCCATGCTCATGTGCTGGTTGGTGTGCCCCTCCACGTTTTGCACCTCGGACTGCACGTCCATCCGCAGGGTGCCGGAATCGGAGGCCTCGCCGCTCCCCGCGCTCATCTCCATGTACCCCCGCATGCGGTATCCACTAAGCCCGGCCATAGAACGAATGGATTCTTCCAGGAGTGGAAGCACCTCCGCCTGCAGGTCGGCCTTCTGCGGCTCAAGGGATCCTTTCCCTCTGCAACCAGAACTTACGATGGCCAAAAGCAAGATCGTAAAGAACAGGACAAGCTTCTTCATTTCCTCTCCTTTCCTCGCTTAAATCATAAACCGAGGAGCCTCAGGCGTCCATAAAACCGCCTCCACAAGGCATTACCTCGTGGGCTGCCTCCAGCTTCGGTGATGGAGAAAGCCCCGTGTTCCACGGGGATAACGGGAAATTCGCCGCTTTCATGGCCTTCATGCACGCCCGGGTGGGAGACTCCGGTTACCGCGGATATAATATGAACCAGGCGAAGGGGGCGCGTTTGAGGTACGCCATATTCTCGGACATCCACTCCAACCTGGAGGGGCTCGAAGCGGTCCTCGCGGAAGCCGTGCGCTGCGGGGCCGATAGGTTGCTGTGCTGCGGGGACATAATCGGCTACAACGCCGACCCCGCAGCATGCGTGGAACTGGTGCGGGAAAAGGGCGTGCGCTGCATCCGCGGGAACCACGAACGCGGCCTTGTCGACCTGGAGGCCGGGAGAGCCCCCAACATGAACCCCCTGGCCAGGGAGGCCTTGCTGTTCACCGCCGACGTCCTTCCCGAGGAGCACGGTCGCTGGCTGGTATCCCTGCCCGATGTCCTCCGGGTGGACGATTGCTTCTACCTCTTCCACGGCTCTCCCTCGGATCCCGACGAGTACATATTCGATCCCTTCGAGGCCGCCTACGCCTTCAAATCTCTGGTCTCCGACTACCAACCTCCGGCGAACTTCCTCTGCTTCATAGGGCATACCCACGTCTGCGCGGCTTATGCCTTCGACCCAGAGCGGCGAATGGTCCAGGAGCTCGACATACAACCCGGCGGAAGAAAAGACATCCGTCCCGGCTTCCATTACATGTTCAACGTCGGAAGCTGCGGCCAGTACCGCGGGGGGATACCCGCGGCCACCATGGCCGTCCTGGACCTCGATGAGATGTGGGTTGAATTCCGCTTCCTGGAATACGACTACCGGCGCACCCAGGAAAAAGTTCTGGCCGCCGGGCTTCCAGCCCCCCTGGCCATGAGGCTGGGTATGGGTGAGTAGGAAGTGATAGAATGGGTTTGTCATGAAAGGCAGGGAGGATTTACAGAAAATGGCAGCCAGGGGAGACCTGCGCTCCCTGGTGGAGGCCATGGGTCATCCCCAGCCCTATATGCGCATGGCGGCGTCCGATATCCTTGCATCCCAGGGACAGAACGCCCTGCCCATTCTCATAGAAGCCCTCGCCCACGAAAACCCCGACGTACGCAAGGGAGCGGCGAGGGCCCTGGGCCTGATCGGGGACCGCCGAGCCGTGCGCCACCTCCTGGACCGCCTGGATAAGGAGAATTCCGGCGTGGGACAGTTCATCGTCGATGCCTTGGCGGAGATAGGTGACGTCCAGGTGGTCCCGGTCCTCTGCAGGACCACCCGCAGCCATAACCTTTCCCTCCGTTACAGCTCCGTCCGGGCACTGGGCAAGCTGGGAGACCGCCGCGCCATCCCCTTCCTCGTCGAGGCCCTGGGGGACACGGCCAGCATCGTGAGACTGCGCGCCGTGGAATCCCTCTCCGCTATGGGCGAGCCCACCTTATGGGTCCCCATAAGCGAGATGCTCGCCGACCAGTCCGCCGGGGTGAGGGCGGTTGCCGCCCGCGTCCTCGGGGAAATGCACTGCATGAGGGCCATTAACTACCTGCTGCCCCTCCTGGAGAGCGATATCGAAACCGACGTACTGGAGGCGGCCCGGGCCCTGGGCAGGATCGGGAGCAGGAAAGCCGTCGAACCCCTGATAAACGCGCGGGAAAGGGAGGGAAGGGAGCGGGTCATCCGGGCCATCGATGAAGCCCTGCAAGCCATCGGCGAGGCCTCCCAGGATTGAAAACGCACCGGGAGCCACGTGCGTCCTGCGATGTACAACTGTCTATTCGATAGTTTCCTCCGCTCGTTTCTCCGGATTGCGAAAGCCGCGTACAAATAGCCACACATCCACCAACTATACCTATCCTATCCCCCGCCGTCCAAGTCGAGCGGCCTCCGGGCTTTTTATCCTCGAACCCGAACCCGCTTTCCGTAATTCGCCGGCCTACCGCGTAAGGCGTTCTCCCTCGCTTGCCCGCCCCAGACGACGGCTGAACCTCATATTTCCCGCTCCTTCCAGCGGAAACCCGGTTGCCGTACCAGGCAAAAGCAACCTCAAGAACAGCTTGAACGGTCTTCTTACCGTCTTCCCACCGGTGGAACCACGGTTTTTGGCTTTTTCTTAAATCATGCCGGAAAATAACCTTATTCGGGTTTATTATGGATAAATAAAGGAAAAAAGATAATGAAAGCGAATAAATGTATTGAAAATAAACGGAAAAGGAGGTGAACCATGAACAAGGCGGAACTGATCGACGCAGTGGCCAAGGGCACCAAGATGAGCAAAAAGGACGCCGCCGCAGCAGTGGACAGCACCATCGACATCATCACCGGCGCGCTGAAGAAGGGTGAAAAGGTCACCCTGGTGGGCTTCGGCACCTGGGAGGTGAAGAAGCGCGCGGCGCGCAAGGGGGTCAACCCGAGAACGGGTGAGCCCATCAAGATCAAGGCTACCAAGGTGGTGTCCTTCAAGCCCGGTGCGGCCCTGAAGAAGGCGGTCTCGGGTAAGAAGTAGAAACGTACGCACCACGCCGAAATCAACGGAAGAATCGCTTCCATCAAGCCGCCCCGCGAGGGGCGGCAATTTTTTTCCGGCGAATTATTTTCCGGCGGGCATATAGGATTCCTTGACGGCCATGTGGGTTCGGGGACTATGCCCCGACGGCTTGCGTTTTATCTTGGCGGAACTCATAATATATGCCGTGCGCCCGTAGCTCAATTTGGCAGAGCAGGGGACTCTTAATCCCAAGGTT
Source organism: Actinomycetota bacterium (assembly GCA_030019255.1). Taxonomy (NCBI): domain Bacteria; kingdom Bacillati; phylum Actinomycetota; species Actinomycetota bacterium. Next base: position 38,228 of record JASEFK010000015.1, on the reverse strand, counting down.
GAAGGTTCGAGTCCTTCCGGGCGCACCAGTATTTTCGAATGAACCACGTGTTCCCGTGAACACCCTATCCATAAGAGAAAAACTTTCAGGACCGCGGCGGCCGCCCTGATGAAGAAGGGAAGGCTCCTCGCCGGATTAAATCCCTGGAGTCACGAGGAGCCCCGGCGAATGACGATGAGAGCCGCCGAAAACCGAGCCTTAATCCCCTTTAGGATCCGCCTCGGCGCTTCTCCTTTCCCTCCAGGATGGCCAGGCCCATGTCCACCACGCGCTCGAAGGGTTCCTCGCGGTCCTCACGGAGGACGATGGAGATGGCCTCCGCGGGGCAAGTTCCCGCGCACAGGCCGCAGCCCAGGCATCTCTCCCGGTCCACCACGGCCGTCTCCTCCACGCGCACCGCCCCCACCGGACAGCGCTCCAGGCAGGCTTCGCAGGCGGTGCATTCCTCCGCGTCCACCACCGCCTCGAAAAGGGCGTTGAGAAAATAGTGCTTGTCCATGTCCCTCTTGGTGATCCCCTTCATGGAGGCGCAACAGCAGGGGCAGCAGTTGCAGATGTTGGAGAGGTGTTTGGTGTTCACCCCCGCGTGGACAAGCCCGGCCTGGTCGGCCTCGCGCAATATCTTAAGGGCTTCCTCGGCGTCGATCTCCCGGCCGATACCGTTCTCTATGTAGTACTCGGCGGCGGCACCGAAGCTCAGGCAGGTCTCCCTGGGGTAACGGCACCCCCGGCCGGTCAGGGCAGCCTCCTTACGGCAGATGCAGTCGGCCACGGAGATCACTCGCGCCTTCTTCACCTCCTCCATTAGGTTGAGGTAAGGGTAGGCGGTCAGAGGCGCCTGGACGCGCTCCCCGATAGGGAGGACCTTGAAGCCGGGAATACCGCTGGCGGCCATCTCATCCAGGTAGGCGGTTTCGTAATATTCCCGGTATAGGGACGCCAGTTCCTCGTCCATCTTCTCCACGGAATACTCGTAGAGCCCGATCATGAAAGGGGCCGTGTTGTAGTAGGTGCGTCCGCCTCTACGGGCGCGGAAGATCAATCCTTTTCGGGACATATCCTCCAACCTTTTCGCAAGGTATTCCGAGTCCATCCCGGAACGCGAGGCGATGGACTCGGCGTCCTCGGGCAGGGGCGAAAGGAGCACCGCCAGCTCGGCCTCCTCTTCGCTGAAAAGCCTCTTCAGGATGCGCAGCTCTACCCCGCTCGAAGTGGAAGGAAACCCCAGAGGCATCCGGTCCAGGAATTCCCGCAACTTACGATAGACTTCGTCCCCGCTCACCTTGACTCCCTTCTTCTCCCCGCGAGCCTCCATCCTCTCCACCCGACGGCCGGTGGGAGGCACTCATCCCGGCGGGTCGGCGGCCTATGGATTCCCCGCGACGGCCCGGAACGCTCCCTAACGCCTGGCATGGCGTAAGTGCACTTGTAGTCCCCTTTTCTCCCTCCAAATGATGCCGGACCCCTTTAACCGGAAAGCGAGACCTGCTCGCACGACCCTGCAGCCGTTTCCTCAAATGTGCAGCCATCTTTAAGGCGGCCCGGAATCACGAGGGTCACCGCGATCAATGCTCATGAACGTGCAGGTAACCTCGCCTCTATCTTCCCTGGATGACCAGGGCATAAGGCTGCGGCGCCAGGGGAACGTTCCAGGCTTTCACCTCCACCGTGTACTTTCCAGGTCTTCCGGATACGTCGATGACCACGCGTTCCGTGTTGTTCAACGGGTCCCTGGAGCGCCTTCCGTTGGGATAGTAAGACTCCCCATCGGGGCCGATAACCCGGAGATCGAGGTCGTTTACCAGGCGCATGCGGCTCTGGGGAAGTGAAGGATAGTCCGTCCAGGCCAGGGTGACCCTCAACTCGCTCATGGAACGGACCTCCACACGATATATACGCGTGTCGCCCCCCCTCAACCCCCTCACGTCGTCCACCAGCCTGAGCCACGACGACCGGTTCCCGGTCCAGGAACCATCGGGACGGCCCCACCCCTCAACCGGGTTGGGGGCGCGCGGCACCTCCGGGCTTTCCTCGCCGTACTGCCCCGGGTACAGGTCCTCGGCCCCGTTCACCAGGAGGGCTCTGATCAGGGCTGCCGAGGGTTCCTTTCCGATGCGGGTGCGGACAGCTCCGCGTAGGAGGGCGGCCTCCCCGGCCAGGATTGCGGCGGCCAGGCTGGTCCCGAAGGCCCAGGTCAATGTGCCTTCTCTCCACTGCACCGTGGTGGACGATCCTTCCTCGCTCAGAGGAGTGGGCACCGGGATGCCGGTGGCCGGAGCCACCAGGTCCGGCTTGATCCTCCCGTCGTCGGTGGGACCCCGGGAGCTGAAAGCCGCTATCCCACGGGTATCGCCCACGCTGGCATCCTTCCCCAGGGGAAGGGCGGAAAACCTCCCCGGGAAACTTTCGTCCAGTTCGCTGTATGTGGGGTTGTCGTCCCCGGGATCCTTTCCGCCCTCGCATCCCCCAACACCTATGACGTTCTTGGCGCAACTCCCCCCAAGGAGGCTTCCCGCGTCCACGCGGCCGTCACCATCCGCATCCGTGCCCTCGTTTCCCGCCGGCTCCACGATGAGCATGTCCGGCCGTCTCCAGGCGAAGGCATCCCGCTGGAAGGAATAGGTTCCGTATCGAACCAGTGATTCACCTCCCTCCGGCACGCTCCCGCCCAGGAAGACCCGGGCACCCCTGGTATAGGTGTCCTCCAGCAGGGAGTACATGGATACCGGAAGCTGAGGGATTCCCAGGCCGTAGCCCGTGGCGTAGAGGATAACCCGGATGGGCTTCACTTCCGGCTGCTGCTCGTCCAGGGTATCTCCGGCCAGGAGTACCATCGTCGTCGCCGTCCCGTGACCCGGTAACCACGGATCCCCGCCACCACGCATGGAAACCCTCTCCACCACCCTCCCGGCCAGCCAAGCGGGAAGGGCGTTGCTGGAAGGGTATTCCAGCCCGGTATCCGATACGGCCACCGTTTCCGGGAAACCGGTCGTGCTCGCCACGGAAGACCTTCCCTCATGCGCCGTCCCCCTACCATCAGGCACATTGACCTCACCGGTCCCCGGCCCCACAAGGGAAGGCAGGGTTCCCGCGCCGTAGAGGTCCAGCCATTCCACCGCCGGCAAGGCGGCCACCTCTCTCAACTCCTCCACGGGAAGGCGCATGACCACGATCCCGCACCAGTCGTCGCCGCCCCAGGCAAGGATTTCCAGGGGCATGGTCCGGAGGGCTTCGAGAACCGGCCCCAGCAGGCGGGCGTCGTAGAGCTGGGCCAGCGCCGTGACCTCCCCTCCCTGCACCAGTCGTAGCTGCAGGACCGGCGAGATTTTGTAATAGGGCTGGTAGAGACCGCTCCAGGAGATGAAGCTCAGCCTGCTGACCTGGGAGAAGACGCCGGCGTCCATGCCCGCCACCAGGGTATTGTTGGCCAGGTAACCCCTCGGTTTCGCCCCGCGGCTTTTGATTTCCTCCAGCCAGTCCTCCCTTATGGGTCCCGCGCACTGCACCAGGTAAAGGGCCTCCGTTCCCGCTCCGGGAGCATCCGCCCGGAAGGCGGCCGGAAGATCGGTGACGTCGAAAACCCGTGGGTAGATGGCCCCGTTCACCAGCAGGATGGGGAGGGATTGGGAATCCACGGCCAGCGCCTTCGGCGGGTTGACGAACAAGGTGAGAACCAGGCAAAGAAGCGTAGCGAGCGCCGCGGTCTTTCTCCTTCTCCCCGGTCGGCGAGGCTTTAGGGGGCGAGGGATCTTCATGGAAACATTAAGATCATCCCTTCTCCAGGGATGAAAGACGACAAATGTCCGGAACCGAACGCCCATGATCTCAGAAACCTTCCAGCGGTTTCCAGTTCCTGGTTTCCTCCACGAGGACGTCAATGTTCACCGGTGGCGCATCCGCCGGGAGAAGGCAGCCGGTGGACAGGATGAAATTGGGGTGACGGCGCATGGAGCGCAGCGCCCGGCGCGTCTCCCAGCGAACGTCGTCCTCGCTGCCCCTGCTCACAGTGCGCTCCCCGTCCAGGTTTCCCATGACCAGCATGTTGCGGGGCAGCTCCTCCGCGGCCCGGGAGGGCTCGGTCTCCGGGTCCAGTAGTATGCCCTCCGCACCCGCGGAGCCGATGTCTCCCAGCAAGCGGGTGACGTCCCCGCAGATGTGGTAAAAGCAGGCCGATCCCGCCGACCTCACGATGCCGAAGAGGGCCTTGAGGTAGGGTCGGTAGTGGCGGGCGAAGGCGCGCTCCGGAAGCTCTCCGGCGGCCGGATCGACCACCACCACCAGGTCGGCACGCGAGCCCAGGGCAGCGGCGTAGGAACCGACCACCGCGGTGGCGAAACCTAGAGCTTCCGCCAAATCCGCCTCCGTGTTCAGCTGGGAGGGCCAGCCGTCCTCACCCGCCAGCCGGTCGATAAGGGTAAGAGGGCCGGTAGCGAAAGTCCCCCAAAGCACGTCGTCTTCCCCCGCCAGTTCTTCCAGAACCCTCAGAAGGACGGGCATTCTTCCCGCGCTTTCCGGATCGGGAGGCTCGAGCTCCAGGAAGCGTTTCAGCCTGGGGAGGTCCTGCCTGGGGAGGCTCGGAGGACAGTCGGGATGAAAATCGACCTCCAGCCCCAGGGCTTCCGCCTCCACGGTCAGATCCATGAGCGTGAAGACGACGTCCGGCCCGAACCGCTCCTTGAAAGAGCGCAGGGCCCGCACCTGGATTTCCGCCTCCCGCGCCGCGTCCCCCACGGAGACTCCCGCCAGCCGGGCGGCCACGGCTCCGCCCGGCAGGGCTACCATGCGCCGACCTCGGCTCAGGACGAGGTCGAAAAGGTTCATCTCCCCGCCTCCCCCCGCTCGCTTGCTCGAAGAAGTGCTTCTTCTCCTTCTTTTTCGCCGCCCGGCCGCACCTCAGGCCACTCTCCATGTGTGGTTCCCAGGAAAATGATACTCCAACCCCATCCCGAGGTCATTTCCCCGGGAAACCCATACGCGTAATACGGAGCGGCCCTGAGGACCCGGCAGCGTACGAACCAGGGACACACCGCGGCAAGCGGAGCCCCCCGCCCGGGACGGATAACCGGTGGCGTCCCCGTAAGCAGGGACCATCGCGGCCCGCCCCTGCAAGCACTTCAAGCAAGGCAGGAGATTCCGGCCCGTCTATCGGATACTCACGGGTGCCGAGGCTGGCCGCGTGCGGGATGGGAGAACGCAGGGGATAGAGGGAAGTGTTCCCGCCAGCGCACCCTTGACCCACGAGGTCGGCTGTCCGCTACGCTTACCGGGCGCGCTGGTTACGACCTTTCGGACGGCCTCGCCGGGTCAGGCAAAGTAAAGGTCCGGCGGGAGAAAGGGTTTCTTCCTTTCCTCCCGGATGGAGCTGCGATTAAAGCGCAAGCCCCCGGCACTACCGCAGCGGGAACAGAAAAGGCTCCCGGGGGAAGAAAGCCTTCCGCATAGGGGACAGCAACGACCGCTCCAGGAAATCAGGTGCCCCATCACTTTGGCCTTCGTTATATGTCGTCTCAACCCCGTGACTCCTTCAGGGACGCCGTTGCCGCACTTCCGCCTTATGGGGCGCCACGCGGACTCCACCGCCGCCAGGCTTTTCCCCGTTTATAAACCTCCTCGCGAAGAATTTTGTTCGCACCCGGACCATAATGGCATCGGACATTCGGTGGATTCCTTGCTGACTGACTCCTGATCCTCCGATCCTCCGGCATGGGCCCAGCCTCTTATGTCTTCAACCGCGGCCCGCTGGGAGCATATCCCCTTCCCCTGCCGACGGCGCAGAGGACAGGGGGTCCAGGGGATACAAAGGGTATATTCCCGCGGGAGCCTGGAAACCAGTTCGCGGGAGTGGGTCAAGCTGTTCGAGAAAGGGAAGGTGGCCAATCGTCGTGAAAGTCCCTGGTCCCACGGGGCGGAGTCAAGCGGAGCAAAAGATATTCCTCGGCAGATTTCCAGCTTCTTCCTTCGCAAGCTGCTGTGCCATACGGGCAACAGGTGGTAAAATCCTTGTGAACCGTCGGAAACGGGAGCCGCGAACGGGCTTGCCGGGAGTGATGTGGTTTGGAAGGTTTGTCCCGCCATGGCCGTGAATCTTTCCTCCTATGGCGCGCAGGGCAGGTGGCCGTGGCCACCGGATGCCTGCTCTGCATAGTGTCCACGCTTTTACTTCCCTGGTCCAGGGCCCAGGCCACCTGGAAGGAAATGCCTCTCCTTGGGGACGTGGAGCTGGGTTCTGTCACCGGAAAACTCACCGACAATACTACCCTGGCGGTCATTGCCGTTGTCCTTGCCGCCACCGGGATCCTGAGCCTGGCCTGGAAGCCCCGGGGCTGGTTGGTGGCCTTGATAGTCTCCGGGCTTCTGGCGCTGGTATTCATTGCCTACCTGGTGAGCATCACCACGGAGGCCTACGAGACCCTTGGTTTCTACAGGCGCCTGCTTGATGCCCTGCGTGACGTCCCCTACCTGGGAGCCGTTGCGGGATGGATAGAGGAAACGGTGAGGAAGAACGTGGTCTTCTCCGTGAAACCGCTGGTTGGATTCTACCTCTTTCCCGTTTCCGCCCTGCTGGCGGCCGCGGGCGGTGTCCTGATGCGCTTTCGACCCGAAAGGACAGGGGACGAAAAAACTCAATCCTGTATAATTGGTCCATGAAGATCGTCCATTACACCGAGGTCCCGGCGGAGAACCCGGGAGCGGAGACCAGGGGGGTGACCATCCGCTGGCTCATCTCTCGAGAGGACGGGGCTCCCAACTACTACATGAGGGTCTTCGAGATCTCCCCGGGAGGTTATTCACCCCCGCACCGCCATCCCTGGGAACACGAGGTCTACATCCTTTCCGGGGAGGGTGAGGTGGTGGGCGAGGAAGGAGCGAAGCCGTTGAGGCCGGGGACTGCCGTCTTCGTCCCCGGGGATGAGCTGCACCAGTTCAAGAACACGGGCCAGCAGCTTTTGCGCTTCATTTGCACCATCCCTTCCTCCGGGACCTGAAGCACGGAAAAGGAGGGCCCGGCGAAGACAGCCGCTCCTACCGGTTCGTGTCGGATCGGTCGCCTGCCGGTACGGCACCTCCGCTGATGGCTGAGGTCGGTGAATTCAAGCCTTTCGGATAATGGGCTGCGCCCTCTTTGCCGGACGGGTGGTTTATCTTTCAGCCTTCTTGAAGGGCTTGTCGTGAAAGCGGGAGTCCCCGCGAAGGTCGGGGGTTGTATTCGCCCGGAAACCCGCGTCCGGCATGATTGAAGGCCTTGGACGGCTATCGAACGTGTTTCGGAGCCCGGAGTACGGCGAAGTGGCCCTGAAAAGGCATGGAGGGAGAGATGGAGCTCGAGGAAATCCGGTTAAGGAACATGCGGCAACTGACCATCGGCGAGATGGTCTCCCGCAACGCGGCCAAAATGCCCGGCAGGGAAGCCGTGGTCTTTGAGGGGAAGCGCTTCACCTACCGGGAATTCGACTGCCGCACCAACCGCCTGGCCAATGCCCTTGTCGGCCGCGGCTACCGCAAGGGCGACAAGCTCGCCCAGCTTCTCTTCAACTGCAACCAGCTGGTGGAGAGCTATGTCGGGATGGCCAAGATGGGAGGGGTTAGCGTGCCCCTCAACTTCCGCCTCAAGGCAGGAGAGATACTCTACCAGCTGGAGAACAGCGCATCGCGGGCCCTTCTCTTCGGGGAGGAATTTGTTCCCGTGGTGGAGGAGATACGCGCCGCCGCACCACACCTCGATTATTTCTGCGTGGGGAACAACGTCCCTCCTTTCGCCCGGCCCTACGAGGAGCTCCTGGAGGAGGGCGGCGACGGCTACCCGGCGGTGGTGGTGGAGGATGACGATCCCGCCTTCATCATGTACACCTCGGGTACCACCGGAAAGCCCAAGGGTGCGGTTCTCACCCACAAGAACCAGCTCATGAACGTCATCAACTGCCTCTTCGAGCTGTCCAAGGAGCTGCCCTGGCAGGACCACGAAAGGGTGCAGTTCGTGGCTCCACTCTTCCACGAGGCGGCCCTGGCCCTGGCCCTGGTCACCCTGTACGTGAACGGCACCCTGCTCATCCTCCGCTTCTTCGAGCCCGACAAGCTCATGCGGCAGATAGAGGAGGAGGCGGTGACCGTGACCTTCATGCCCCCGGTTATGTCCACCTTCGTCCTCAACTCCGTGGATGTCCGGGCCTATGACACCTCCAGCCTGCGCATCCTCATCTCCGGCGCGGCCATCCTGCCCACGGAAACACGCAAGCAACTGAACCTGGCTTTTCCCAACGTTTCACTCTTCGACGCCTTCGGGCAGACGGAGATGAGCCCGGTCACTACCATCCTCAAGCCCTCCCAGGCGGAGAGGCACCCCGCTTCCGTGGGCCAGGCGGTGATCAACGTGGAGATCCGCGTGGTTGACGACGAGGACCGCGACGTGCCCCCGGGCGAGGTGGGGGAGATAGTGTACCGGGGACCCACGGTGATGAAGGAATATTACCGCGACCCGGAGGCCACCGCGGAAGCCCTGCGGGGAGGCTGGTTCCACTCCGGGGACATGGTGCGCATGGACGAGGAGGGGTTCGTCTACGTGGTGGACCGGAAAAAGGACGTCATCATCTCCGGCGGAGAGAACATTTATCCCGCGGAGATCGAGGACGTGCTCTACCGGCATCCCAAGATCCTGGAAGCGGCAGTCATCGGCGTGCATGACCCGGTTTGGGGGGAAGCGGTCATGGCCGTGGTAGTCCCTAAGCCGGGTGAATCCCTGACCAAGGAAGAGGTGGTGGAGTGGTGCGCGGAGCACCTGGCGGGATACAAGAAGCCCAGATACGTGGAGTTTATGGACGCCCTGCCGCGTAACGCGGCCATGAAGGTGGTGAAGGGAGAACTACGCTCGCGCTACGGCAAGGCTATTCGCTATGACTGAACCCGGCCAGCTGGTTCCCAGCCTCAAGTGAGGCCGCGGCCCAGGAAATCCTCCTCTTCCAGGGTGTGGATGACCTCCAGGCAATTTTTTACCAGTTCCTGGTATTTATGCCTGTCGCCTCCCAGGTAACCCACCGGGCAGCGCACCGCCCTGATATTCCCCACCAGAATGTCCTTCCGGTCGTGGATGTGCCCGGAAATGGATATGGTTACCTTGGGGTGGGCGGAGAGAATGCCTCCGGTCTCCCGTGACCCGGTAAAGGGTATCCCCTCCACGGAAAGCTCCGCGAAAGGCGGGTAATGGGTGACCACCACTATCTCCCTTACCGACGCATCGCGGCTGAGGGCCTCCACATCCTGGTCCAGGCGGAGGTTGAACTCCCTGGCCACCTCGGCGTCCGCCCTTTTCGCCGGCCCCTCTCCGGGCTGTGCGAAGTTGGCGATGTCCGCCCAGCAGGCCCACCTGCTGTCGTTCCACACGCTATCCAGCAGGTAGTGATGTTCGCGCGGGAAGGCAAGGCCCATCTCCCCCGCGCCCAATGGCGAATCGTACCAGCCTATGCTCCCCGCGAATCCCACCCCCCTGCAGACCACGGGTTCCATCCAGAGGGGGATGAAGTCGTTGCGCCGGCAGGCCTCCGGAAGGTAGAAATAATACTTCTCGTAGGAATCGTGGCCCAGGCCCTGCATCTCCTCGGACAAGACCCAGATGTCCTGGTTTCCGGGCACGAAAAGCTTCAGCCCGCGCAGGCCGGAAAAACAGTCCAGGGCGTACTCCAGATCGCCGATCTCCGGGCTCACGTCTCCGGCCAGCACGAAGACGTCCGGGTCCACCATCTTCAGAACTTCGGCGAGGTAGGGGACCAGTTCCCAGTTGCGCTGGGAGATGTCCACGTGAAGGTCACTGGTGTAGGCAATCCTCAAAACGGCCTCCCCTGCCGCGCCGGTCGGCCTGCCCCTCTCTCAAGCCGGTCCCGCGCAGCAACTCCACTGAACCCAGGCCCCCGAAGCTCCGCCCCAAAACCCCCTCGGGACCGGAGGGCATGGTGGGAGCTCCGTGCCCGACGTTCACGCTTGCAGGGCATCCGCGGGATAACCGGACCCGGACATGCCTCCCTCCGGCTGCGGTATCCGGACGATGAAGGTCGAACCCCTGCCGCGTTCACTGTGGACCTCTATCCTTCCCCCCAGGGCCTCCACCAGCCGCCTGACGAGGTACAGGCCGAGCCCCATCCCCTTGATGGTCCCGCGTTCCACGCCCTCTCCCTTGCGGAAGGGCTCGAAGATGAGGTTGAGGCTCTCCTCGCTGATCCCCGGGCCCTGGTCCCTGACCCCGAGCAGGACCTCCCTGCCCTCCTTCCTGGCGAACACCTCCACCCGGGTGCCGGAGGGAGAGTATTTAACCGCGTTATCCATGAGGTTGAAGAGCACGATCTCCAGCTTGTCCCGGTCCGCCAGCACCGAGCGCGCTTCTTCTGCGATATCCACTTCCAGCACATGGTCCGAATTGCGGGCCTGCAGTTCCTCCACCAGACCCTCGAGGAGTTGTCCTACGTTAACCTCCTCCAGGTCCACGGGCAGCTTGCCGGACTCCAGACTGGAGATCTCCATCATGTTGACCACGCTGCGCCGCAGGCGATCCGCAGCCTTGCCCAGCTTCTCGATTATCTCCCTGCTTTCCGCCCCGTCCAGCCTGTCCCGATAGTCGCGTAGCACCTCGGAGAAGCCCATGATGAGAGTAAGAGGGTGCCTTATCTCGTGGGACGCCAGGTTGATGAGATCGGTCTTGGTCCTCAACTTCTCCTCCTGGCGGCGGCACATGTCCTCGAGAAGCCGTATCCTGGACTGCAGACCTTCCACGCGCAGCGGGGTGGAGAGGACTTCTCCCAGTATCCTGGCGGCGTTCTCCACCAGGCTAGCCCCCCTTTCTCCGAAGGTGCCATTCCTTTCGCTGCCCACCAGGACGAAACCCTTGAAGCCCTCGCCGACCAGGGGGAAGGCGGCGTAGGATCTGATCCCCTTCCTGGCCAGAAGGTCCTCGCCGGGCTCCTGAAAGAAGGCGTTGAGGTTGTTGCGGGCCAGGCGGCCCAAGCGGGAAAGGTTCAGGGGGATCCATCCCTCGCTGTCGGCGATCTCGTCCAGGAACTCTTTCTCCAGCGGGCCTCCCTTCCACCATCCCATCTTCCTGGTCCCCGTCTTTCCCTGGAAGGAGAAGACGGCCAGGTCCAGCCCGATGCGTTCCCCCAGCTCCTGATAAAACGCCGCGCACGCCTCCTCCACCGTCGGAGAAACGGCCAGGCGCCTGGTGATGTCCAGCAACGCCCGGGACTCCACGGCCAGCCCCTCTCCGCGCTCCCTCTCCCGGAAAGCCTCCATCACCGTGGCCGCCTGGCCGGCCAGGAAGTAGGCCAGCCGCTTCTGGTATTCCATGAAATCCCGCCCCCCGGGAAGGCGCTCCAAGAGCAGGGCTCCCAGGACACCCCTTCTTCCGGACAGGGGGATGGCCAGACGCGCGAAATCCGCCGCCGAGCCGCCGTTTTCCTCCTCCCCGGACTGTACCAGGTATCCCTTCTCCAAGGCCTCCACCAGCTCCCTGCGGGCCAGCAGGGAGACGTCCGCTTCCTCCACTCCGCTTCCTGTTTCCAGTATCCCCCGGAAAGTGCCCCCTTCCCTGTCCATCACCAGGACAAGGGCACGGTCGCACTCCAGGAGCTCCCTCGATCCCCGGGCCAGCACCCGGAGGGCGCTCTCCAGGTCCTCACAGACCGAGAGCTCCCCCTCCAGTTCCGCCAGCCTCTCCAGGGCCCGCCGGTAACCCTCGGCAAGCATCCTTTCCCCTACCCCTTCGGAGAGTCCAATGATCAGGTACATGAGGGCGGGGAGCGCCTCGATCTCCGTCCTGGTAAGCCGGGCATCGCTTCCCAGGTAAAATCCACAGAGCAGGAAGCGGTCCTCCTGCCTCGCGGGCACCAGGAGGAGCGTCAGCCCTTCGGCCAGGGCTTGCTCGGCGGCGGGCATTTCCCGCATCGCCGGATTATCCGGCTTGACCACTGCCATGCGGCGGAGGCTCGCCGCGGTGCGCTCCAGCCCGGGGGTGGTGCGGAACAGCTTCTCCCCTCCGTAAACGGAATCCGAGAACCACAGGAACTCCCTCTTCCCGTCGTCCCCCTTCCCCGCGTAGGCAAAGGACATTCTGGATGATATTTCCAGGGAAAGGAGGCGCAGGCAGGAGGAGATAAAATCCCTGACCTCCGGGGACTGGCGCGCCAGGCGCACGAAATCCTCCACCAGGGAGGAGATCCCGGCCCCACCGGCCGGACGGGAACTCGCCGGGCTCAATTCCTCGCCTGCCAAGAGGTCGCCCAGTCGGTGGGTGACCCGTGCCAGGAGGTCCATATCCTGCTGTCCCATGGCCGTGTAAGTACGGCCGAAGAGGGTGAGGAGACCCACCAGGAGTTCGTCCCGGAATATGGGGGTGAGGAGAAAGGACTTCACCTGGTTGGCGTGGAAGTACGGCTTGACCGCCGGGAAAGCCTCGCTGATGCGTCCCGCGTCCAGGCTGAACTCTCCCTCCCCGGAATTCCGTATCTCCTGCAGGTAATCAAGCAGTCCGTCCTCGAAGAGCTGTTCGATGATGTCCGGCATCCCGCCCCATCCGCGGGAAGCCATCAGGGCGGTTGACCTCTCCCCTCCCGAATAACGCACCCGGTGGATGGTCCCCCCCTCCATGTTGAGCATCTTGATGAGCAGATCTAGGCTCAGGGAGGCGGCCTGCACCACATCCGCCCTGGCGATGAGGTAGTCGGAGAGGATACCCAGCTCGACCTCCGGCCTACCGACCCCCTCCCTCACTTCCTCCATCCTCTCCTCGGCGGAGAACATCTCCACCAGCTTCTCCAGGACCACGCTTATCGCCGCCGCCTGGAATGACTGGGGGTCGGGAAGGGGTCTATCCCGCGGCACGCTTATCACCAAGGCCGCCCGCAGATAGGCGTGGCTCCGAATGGGGAAGAGGATGAGTTTCTCCTCGGTTTCCCTGGCCAGCTCGTCCAGCCCCAGCTCCGAGAGGACCCGGCTGTCCAGGGTCAGGAAGCGGCGAGCTGCCTGTCGGGAAATCCATTCCACGGGAAGGAACCTTCCCCGCAACGATTCCCGCTCCCTCTGCACCAGGTTCCACGTCAGCCGGGGCTCGAGGAGCGAAGAGGATGGCCGCCGGGAGAAGAGAATGGCCCTCTCTCCGCCCACCGCGTCCACCACGCTTCCCAGGACCTCCTCCAGGGAAAAACCCTCCGAATACCTCCTCAGTACCTCCCGGTAGAAATCCACCGCGTCCTTGAGTTCCATCACCAACCCGCCCTTCCGTAAAAGATTCAATACTTCACTTCCAAGGGGATGTCCCTACGACCGAGGGCTTCCAGACGCGCGACATCTTCCTCCTCTATTTATAAATATTTAACTTCCAATCGTTCAGTCCTTCCCCTAAACCGTTTCCCGTGCGGTACGACGGCGAGCGGACCAGGGAAATCCGCGGCGCAAACCTTCTCTTATCTCGGACGGCGACCGCAAACGGAAAGTCCGGTTACACTCGTACATCTTCACGCTTCGGGTGAACGTTTTGATGGAAGAATCTGGAGGCGTTCCTGCTATTTTCATTCAGCCGTCAGTCTGCCCCCTCCCCCGGCAAGGCAAACCCCCTTACTACTCGTCCTTCAACCTCCGGCGCCCGCCACCTACGATCTCCGGAAAGCCGAGAGTCCCACGAAGCCATAGGGTCGCCTCTCCCGATTATACCCCAAGCGGCAGGATAGGGGATCACTAATGTTTCTCTCCTTTTATGGGGAGATTTCCCCAAATCTACCTGTTCTTTATACGAACCCATGTGCTGAAGGCCGAAGCCTGCCGCATCGTCATGGACACGGCACGCTGCCGGCTATCCCTGTTTGCCCGACCTCCAGGTCACCCCTTTTTACCACCTGATTTCCGGGCTGGACAAACAAAAGGGCGGACTGTTGCTCCACCCCTAAGACGCCCTTTCCCCACAGCCTCCGGGCTGAGGAATCGCGGAGATCATCCCACCACGGGGTATCTTCTGAGGACGAAGGAGAGGCCCAGTATGACCAGGATACAGAGAAGGGAAAGGACCCCGGAGACGAACACGCTGAGATTCGAGCCCTTCCGGTAATTATAGGTGGGCGGCGTCTGGTAGACAAAGGTCAGCCTGTTGACCTCCGCGTCATCCACCCTTCCCAGGATATGGTCGAACTCCTCGCCCCGCTCCTTGATGGCCTCCAGTTCTCCCTGCGTGAGATAGAGCTGGGCCAGGTTTTCCGCCAGTCCCGCATACATCACCGCGGTCCCTTCGGAGGTGGCCTGCGTCAGTCCTTCCTTGACCTTCTCCACACCGCTGTTCACCTGGTCGGCCCCGTACAGGAGGGTGTCCGGAGAGGTGGTGCTTCCCAGCCCGGTCACCGCCTCGCCCAGCCCGGCGGAAATCATGATCAGGCCTTCCTTGATGCCCGGGGCGCTCATATTCCCCGAGGAAAGGCCGTTCTTCACCCGGTAAAGCCCGTTCTGTACCTGAGCCATGGCGTAAAGGAGGGTGTCCGGCGCTTCGACATCGCCTATGCCCGCCTTCATGAGCTCCAGCCCGTTCTGTACCTGAGCCACCGCGTAGAGCAGGGTGTCCGCAGCGGTTTCGCTGCCTATGCCCGCCTTCATCTGGTTCAGGCCCATGTCCATGGCCGACATGGCGTAAAGCAGGGTGTCCGGGGTAGCGGGAGAGCCGATGCCCGCCTTCATCAACCTCAACCCCATATCCACCTGGGCCACGGCATAGAGGAGGGTGTCCTCGAACACCGGTGAGCCTATTCCCTGGAGCATAAGGTTCAACCCCCCCCTGGACCTGGTCCACAGCATAGAGCAGGGTGTCCGGCATCCCGGCGTCGCCTATACCTGCCTTGAGCATCTCCAGTCCTCCCTGCACCTGGGCCACCCCATAGAGCAGGGTTCCCGGTATGGTGGGAGAGCCGATGCCCTCCTTCATCTCCTCCAGGCCGCCCTTGATCCGGGTCGCGGCGTAGAGCAGAGTGTCCGGGGTGGCAGGAGAGCCGATGCCAGCGATCATCTGATCGGCTCCCCCCATCATCAACTGGCACCCATAATGGATGGAGGGGTTGTTCGGGTCGGTGCTTAAAACGATACCCTGCTCCAGCTGGTCCACAATGGGGCCCGTCCAGGGGGCCAGGATACGGATGAGATTAAGCCCTTGATAAATGGGCCCGTCGGTAGAAGTGTTCAACCATATCTCGTGCAGACCATCTCTTATCTCCTGGATACCCTCGAGCACCCCGGGGTTGGCGGGGTCACCGCTGGAAAGCCCCTTGCTCAACTCGCTTATCCCGTAGAGGAGGGTATCCGGGATGGTCTCGCTACCAAGGCCTTCCAAAATCTGGTTCAGGCCATCGGCCACCGCAGCCAGCCCGTAGAGCATGGTGTCGGGCGTCGAGGATGAACCGATGCCCGCCCTGGCTTCCTCCAGCCCGCCCTGCATGGTGGATAGGGCATAGAGCAGGGTGTCCGGGGTAGTGGGAGAGCCGATGCCCTTCTTCATCTCCTCCAGACCCCCGGCCATCCGGTCCGTGGCGAAAAGGAGGGTGTCCGGTAATGCGGCGTCGCCGATCCCCTGGCTCATCTCCTCCAGTCCCTTGGAGGCCTGGTCCACGGCGTAGAGCAGGGTGTCCGGTTGGTCTTCCGACCCCACCCCGCTGAGCATCTCGCCGAGTCCCTGGCGCATGGCAGCCATGGCGTAAAGAAGGGTATCCGCAACGCCAGGGCCACCTATGCCCGCCAGCATCTGGACCAGGCCTTTGGTGGCTTCGCTCACCCCGAAAAGCAGGGTGTCAGGGGTGGAAGGGTTCCCCACGCCCTGGACCATCTGGTCGACTCCTGGTAATAATTGGGAGTCAAGGTTGACCTTGGCGTAGGGGAGACCGCTCCGGGTATCGGCCATCCGCCGCAGGCCGTCCAGGATGGCGGAGGTCCCATATAAAATCGTGTCCTCCTGGTCCGGGCTCCCCAGGCCTTCCACCCCCTCCAGGAGTCCCTCGTGGAGCTGTTTGACGCCGTCGAAGAGCTGCTCCAAGCCGGCTACGAACTCCGTGAGGGTATCCCTCTGGTTGGTCCGTGGAAAGGTGAAGTTGACCGAGAGCACCAGGGGTGGAAGCCGGAAATCCTTCACGTCCGCCTCCACCCAGATGGTGTGGCTCTCCTCGGTGGCCGGCGGGAAAAGGGGTATGGACCATCCTACCTGCCAGTGGTCCGGGAAGGGGATGGCCACACCGGTGGGGTCGGCTTTCAGGTTGAAGAAGACGTCGTTGTCGAAGTACCAGTCGTAGGGCAGGATGACCAGGGGGAGATAGACTTCCACCTCATCTTCCCTCGTCTCGCCCGTCTCCGGATCCCTGTAGCGAACTGATCTCGGTTCCTTGCTGGTGTTGGTCATGGTGAGCTCGAGGCGGAAGCGGCCGTCCTTTCCGGTTATGGACTCGGGGTCCTCCACCTCCCGGCCGTCAAGGAAGTAACGGTATTCCAGGCGGAGGGGTATCTTCATCCTCACTTCCTCGGCCGTAGCCCCCTTGAACTCCATGGAGCTCATAACGTTGCGGACGCCGTCGACTTTCAGGTTGCGCCACACCAGCTCATCCCCCTCCAACCGGGGCACAGTGAAACCGTGCACTCCTTGCCACCTTCCGTCTCCCTCGAGATCGACGTGCTTGGCCACATCCACGCTTCCCCGACCGGTGAGGCCGAAAAAGGTCACGATCCTGCCCTTCTCCACCTTGCCCCGGTGATCGGTTTCCAGGATCACCGCCTCGGAGCTCATGATCTCTATTTCCTCATCCTCACCGCTTGATTCCGCTCCAGAAGCCGGGAAGACGAAGATAAGGGTCAAGCCCACCGCCAGGGTGAGAGCCATGGCCAGAATCCGCCGCGCCTTTTTAAAAACACCCCTCATCGACTCCACCTCCCTGTCGCCTCCGCCTTCATCACGACCAGAACGCTTGATCCCGCCGATATCCCCTTTCCGTCGGTGCCGTCCTCGGAACCTTGAACGATATAGCCGGGAGTTCATGCACAGAAGGCAAGTTCCTACCCTTTCGTGTCAGTCTTTCTTTTAAAGCCGGTCCGGCCTCGCAACCCCCCTAAAGCCAGGACTTTCTCCTCACCTTTCATGTGCCCGGTATACGGGCATCGCGAAACACTGGCCCGGAAAGCGGATTCTGACGTTTTCCGCACGTTTTACGCGGTAATCGAAAATGCCCCCTTGTTCTCCCTCTTGCCGTCGTGAACAAGCTTATCGGAATTAATGAAATATGACAAGTTATATTTTCTTATATCGGAGGCGTGGCACTCCGCGGGAATCCTCCACCGCCTCCCCCTTTCAAGACTTGCCTCCGCGCCGCATGTCTCCAGGGGAGTGCGAAAAGGGTGATGGTTCCAAGGATGGAAACCAAAAGGTGGAGCAGAAACAAAGGAAGCGAGTGGGCTTTCTTTATCCCGTCAATATCTCCTGTATATCAGCTCGTCAAGGGCCTTGCGCTCCCTGCGGGCCGGACTTTCGGCCGGGTATCCCACGGCGATCACCGCCATAAGCTCGAATTCGGGAGGGACTTCCAGTAATTCCCTCACCCTTTCCTTTTCGCGGAGAATTTCGCCCAGCCACACGGCGCCCAGTCCCCTGTCGTGCGCCGCCAGGAGGATGTTCTGGATGAAGGCCCCCACGGACATGACATCCTTGTCCCGGTCGTAGGACGAAGAATGGTCAAGGAAAACGGCGATGAGCAAAGGCGCTTCCGCGACGATGGACGAATAGCGGGTGCAACGCGACAAGTCCGCGGCCTTCGAGCGGTCCTCCACCAGGACCACCCTCCAGGGTTGGTTGTTCAGCCCCGAGGGCGCCCAGCGCCCCGCTTCCAGCAGGGCATGCGTATCCTCCTCGCTCAAGGGACGGTCCAGGAACCGGCGTATACTCCTCCTCCCCAGGATGACATCCCTCAACTCCAAGGTCGACCCTCCCGAGAGTTCGCTCCCCGATTTCGATCCTTTATCCGGGCCTCCGGCTCAGTCCAGCTCTCGGAGAAGCTCCTTGAATTCCCGGGATCCGCGTATGTCGTCGAGCAGGCAGCGGGCCATCTCCCTGACCTCTGGATCCGCATCTTCCAGCCTCTCCCGCAGCGCTTCTTCCGCCGCCTCCGCCATCTCGGCCAGCTTGTTCCACTGCCGGGTAGCCATGAAATATCGGGCTCTTTCGCGGTCGTCCGCGGGTGTCCAACCAAGACGGTCAAGGGAGGCGGCCACCCGTGCCCTTACGTCCGCATCTTCGTCGGAGAGAGCCTCCGCCAGGTGTCGGCAGGCCCTGGCGTCCCCGAGTTTGCCCAGGGCCCTGGCGGCCCTTCCTCTTACCTCCCCGTCCTCGTCCTGGAGGGCGGAAAGCAGCGGCTCGAGGGCAGCCGCATCGGGGAGGTTACCCAGAAGAGATGCCGCCATGCGCCTTTTCTCCACCTCCGCGTCACGCAAGGTTCTCACCAGCGGAAGCACGGCCGGCTTCCCCAGGTGGGCCACCTCTTCCCACTTCCCTTCTCGGATGAGGCTCTGGGCGAGTTCCTCCTCCTCCCCCGTCTTCCAGCCCAATTCGGCCAGGATATCCCGGGCCACGGCGCGTACTTCCTCCTTGCGGTCGTGGAGCAGGTTGCGCAGGGTCGGCACCGCCGGCAGTCCTATCTGGCGCAGGATGAAGGCCGCCTTCTTCCGTTCACCCTTCTCCCCACTCCTCAATACCTCCGCCAGGGGGAGCACCGCTTCCTCGCCCAGGGCAAGCAATTCCTTCCAGCTGCGCTGGGCGATCAGGGCTTCGGCGTGGGAGGACATGGCACCGACCGGTATTTCCTCCAGCGGCTTTTCTTCGGAAGCACCCGATAGAACGGCCTCCTCCTTCCCGAC
The DNA here is from genome assembly GCA_030019255.1 of Actinomycetota bacterium. NCBI lineage: Bacteria > Bacillati > Actinomycetota > Actinomycetota bacterium. Next base: position 19,334 of record JASEFK010000015.1, on the reverse strand, counting down.
CGCGGGCAAGAGGATTTCCTCCAGGGGTGCCTCGGCCTCCTCGAGCTTTTCCACCCCGGTTTCTTGTGGAGCGGAAACGGCCACCGGCTCTCCTGCCGGCACCTCAACCTCCCTCGTGAGCTCCGTCGCCCCGAGTACCTCCTCGACCGTCGCTTCCTCTCGTGGCGGTTCTCCCTCACCGACCACCTCCGCGGCCGGTCCCACCTCCGAAGAAATGGTAACTTCTTCCATCTCTTCCACGGCGGCCTCTTCTTCCGCCACGGATACCACTTCCTTGGCCTCCGCGACCACCAATTCCTCGGTTTCCTCCGCCGCCACTTCCTCTGGCTTCCAGCCCAGCTCCCCCAGGGCCTCGGAGGCGGCGGCCCTTACTCCTTCGTCCTCGTCGTCCAGGAGGCGCAGCAATCCTTCCAGTGCGCCGGGATCGCGCAGCTTCCCCAGGGACCTGGCCGCCTTTTCCCTCACTTGGGGCTCAAGGTCCTCGAGGACATCGAGAAGCGGCTCGAGTGCCCGCCGGTCCCCGATCTCCCCGAGAGCCCAGGCAGCCTTCATGCGCGTCTCTCCGTCCTCGGCGGACAAGGCCTCGATGAGGGATTCCACGGCCACGTCCCCCATCCCCGCCAGGCGGTCCCACTCCCGTTCGGCGATGAGCCGCCGCACCTCCTCTTCCTCCGTGGGTTTCCAGCCTAGCTTTTCCAGCACCAGGAAAGTCACCCGGCGTACGTCCAGGTCCTCGTCCTCGAGGACCTGCACCAAGGCGTCGACAGCTTCCCGCTCCCCTATCTCCCCCAGGGCCCAGGCGGCCTTACGTCGGACCTCCGGACTGCTGTCCCGTAGCGCATCGACAAGCGCGGGGACGCCGCGGGGATCACCAATGACCCCCAGGGCCCAGGCGGCACCGCTGCGCACCGATTCGTCCGCGTCCCGGAGGCGGGATACCAGGGGTTCCACGGCGCGGGGATTCCTGATGACCCCCAGGGCCCAGGCCGCTCCGCGACGAACCTCGGGCTCCTGGTCTTCGAGAGCCTCCAGGAGAGCCTCTACGGCGTTCTCCCCCAGCGTGGCCACCTCCTCCCATTTGCCCTCCAGGATCAGCTCCCTCGCCTTGGTCCCTTCCAGCCTCTCCATCGCCGGGCCTCCCTCCGCGGCCACCAATTCGGATGGCTTCAGGCCCATCCTGGTGAGGACGGAAGCCGCAAGAGCCCGGGCGTTGGGATCTTCGGCCGACAGTGTCGCCTGCAGGGCTTCCACGGCGGGCTCGCCTATCTTCTCCAGGGCGTTGGCCGCTCTCCCCCTCACCTTCTCCTCGGGATCCCCCATGGCCTTCACCAGGAAGGGTATGGCCCGCAGGTCCTTAATGTCGCCGAGAACCCTGGCCGCCTCCTTGCGCAGCTCGTCCCCTCCTTCCTGCAGGGCCTGGATGAGGGCATCGGTGCACGGGGTACCGATTTTCTTGAGTGCCCCCGCGGCCTTCACCCTCACATCCCGCACCGGATCCTCCAGCGCGGATACCAGGGCGTCTACGGCACGAGGGCTGCCGATCACCCCCAGGGCCCAGGCCGCCCTGGACCGGACCTCCTCGTCCTCGTCCCCCAGGGCATTGATCAGGGAATCCACCGCCAGCTCACCCATCTCCGTAACCTTGTCCCACTGTCGCCTGGCGATGAAGTAGTCGGCCTTTTCCTCCTCCTCTCCCGGCTTCCAGCCCATCTTTCCCAGCACTTCCGATACCACCTGGGCCGCCGCCTCCTCGACCACTTCCTCCTCGAGCGTCGGCATCCCCGATTCCAGGCTGATTTCCTCCAGCTCCAAGGGACTCAAGAAAGCTTCCTCTTCCGCCTCGAGGACCTTTTCCATTTCGGCTGCTTCCGCCTCGCGCCCCTCCCCGGACAGGATTCGGGATACGATCTCGCGGGCTATCTCGGCCACTCCCTCCAGCTCCAGAGCCCTGTCCAGGGAAGGCAGGGCCTGCTCGCCGAGCTCGCCCAGGGCCCAGGCGGCGCCGCGGCGCACGTCCTCATCTTCGTCCTTGAGGGCCCGGACCAGAGCCTCCGAGGCCCGAGCGTCCCTTATGACCCCCAAAGCCCAGGCCGCACCCCGGCGCTCCTCCACCTCACCCTGCAGCAGAAGTTCCATGAGCGGCTCCGTGGCCAGATCACCCATCTTGCCCAGGGCCCAGGCGGCGGCGCGGCGCACGTCCTCATCTTCGTCCTTGAGGGCCTGGATCAGGGCGTCGAGGGAACGGGGATCACCCACCTCTCCCAGAGCCAGGGTCGCGCTCCGGCGCACGAACCAGTCGCGGTTCCGCATGGCCTGCAAGAGGACATCCAGGGTTTCGGCTCCGCCCATCTCCTTGAGAAGCAGGGCCGCCTCCCGGCGCAGCTCCTCGTCCTCGTCCTCTAGGGCCTGCATAAGCGGGGGCAGCAGCCTCTGGGAGTTTTCACGGACCAGGGCCGCCACCCTGCTCCGGGTCTCCCACCCCTCCTTCTTCAGGGCGCGCAGAAGGTGGGGGAAGGATTCCGCGTTCATCCCCGCCAGCTTATCCCAGTCCCGGTTCACCAGGTGCAGGAAAACGCGGTCCTCCTCCCGCCTCGGCTGCCAGCCAAGCTTGGCCAGGACCGCCGCCGCCAGGCGGCGGAGGTCCTCGTCCCCGCTGCCCAGGTAAGACTCCAGCCCGGCGATGGCCTTGCGGCTGTTCAGGGAGACGAGGGCTGCGGCCGCCTCCCTGCGCACCTCCCTGTCCTCGTCGCGCATGGCCGCGATGAGGGGGTCGATGGCCGATTCGTCGCGGATCACACCCAGGGCGACAGCCGCCTCCTTGCGGGCCTCGGTATCCTCCAGGGTGAGATTGTTGATGAGATATTTCACCGCCGTTGGCCCCAGCTTCTCCAGGGCCCAGGCTGCCGCCCAGCGCACGTTGTCGTCCTCGTCCTTGAGGGCCTTCACCAGCGGACGGACCGCCCGTACGTCCCCGATGGAACCCAGCACCAGGGCTACCTTGGCCTTGGCCTCACCGCTCTCGGTGCGCATGGCATCGATGAGCGAGTCCACGACCACTTTTCCAATCTTTTCCAAAGCCCAGGCAGCCTTCCACCTCACGTCGCCGTCCTCGTCCCGAAGGGCCTGGATGAGAGGCCGGGCGGCGGGCTTTCCTATCTCCCCCAGGGCCCAGGCTGCCGCCCAGCGCACGTCCTCGTCGGCATCGCGCAGCGTCTCTATGAGTGGAGCCACCGCCCGTGCCCTCTTGAGCTTTCCCAGGGCCAGGGCGGCATTTATGCGGACGTTCACGTCATTGTGCCGCAGCGCCTGTATCAGTCCGGAAACGTCGCGCTTGGCCTCCATCTTCTCGATGTTGGGCTTGATAAGCTTCCCCTTGGACGGCTTGAAAATTCCCAACTCAGATCTCCCCTTCACCTTTCCTGACACGGACACGGAGAACTTCCCGCGGGACCAGGATTCCTGCCACGTGCTCGGACCCGTTATCCCAATCCACCCCAAGATATTATGTCAACTCTATGGTAATTAAACAATATTCAGTCTAAAATCTATTACCGGGCGAGGCGACGTTCAACCCCCTTACCGGCGGCGCGAGCGGGACAGCGGTGTTGCGGGAAAGGGCTTGCTGGATTTATAAATATATGGGCTATTGGCTTGCTCGGTAAACCTCCGTGGTTGGCCGGCGCTTTCCTCGTGGGGGAAGTGGTAAAAGGAGGGTAAAGACCTTATACTTAGTTCTTAAGGCGTGGGTCTTCCCTGGAAGGTTACGGATCATCAAAGGAGGAGATGGTGATGGCGATCAGCCCCATGGACATCCACCTTAAGGAATTCACCGTGGTCACCACCGGGGGTTACGACAAGGAAGAGGTGGATTCCTTCCTCGACGCCGTGGCCGAAGAGTTGGAGAGGCTTGCGGGCCGCAACAAGGAGCTGGAGGAAATAGTCGCCGCCATGCGCCAGAAGGTGGCGCAGTTCGACGAGATGCAGAAGACCCTGCAGACCGCCCTGACCAACGCCCAGAAGAGCGCGGGCAACATCCTCCAGGAAGCGCGCAACCAGGCAGCCGCCATCATTAGGAAAGCGCAGGAGAGAAGCGGGAGGATCCTGGAGGAGATGGAGCGAGAAAGGGAGCGCATCCTATCCTCCATAAACTCCGTGCGGGAGCAGATCATCGAGCAGATCCCCCGCATGAGGGAGCTCCTCGAGAAGAGCCGGTCCCTCCTGAACGAGTACGAGGAATATACCCGCAAGGCGGAAATCCCTGCGGCAAAGGGGGAAGCTGAGGAGGAGGCCACCCCAACCGCAGCGACGGAGGTCGTTACCGAGGAAGAGACTGAAGAGCCAATCACCGTTTCCGAAAAACCAGGGGTGGAAGCGGAGGAGAAGGAAAGCGAGTCCGAAGAGGCCGCTCAGGAGGAGGAAAAGGAAAAATACGTCTGGGACTGATCGCCTTTCGGTAGGCGACGATTCGGGGCGCCTCGCAGGCCGCATGCTGGCGAGGCGCCTCTGTTCATCCCTCCTTGAACAGCGCCCACGCCGACTGCCGCCTGGCCCTCGCCGCGCGATGGACTCACGGCACGCGCGCTGCGGTTCCGTTCCTTGCCCCCGGCTTGGTACCTGAAACGCCTATTGGGGCTTTCGGTTGGGATACGAGTCTCGATCCCGCTTCCTCGCCGTTCACCCGCCGCCCCCTCCGGCTTTCTGGTCCATTGTCAACGGCCACCGGCCTCGAACCCGGTGAGGTCCACCACGGCCGCCCTGCCACTTCTCTCCGCCCTGTCCAGGGCGACCATCAACTCGGCGGGGGTCGAGGCCTTCTCCCCGTGCAGGCCGAACCCCACCGCCACTTCCTTCCAGCGGTACCTCTCCCCTACCACGCATATCACCACCCGGATGTCCTCCCGCCTGGCGGTATCCAGTTCCTGGATATGGTGCATGAGGGCTTCCGTGTCGCACAGGGCTATCACCCTGTCCCGTGGTCGGGCCAGCTTGACCCCCAGGGCGAGGGGAAGCCCATACCCATTACCCCTGAGCCCCCAGGACCGGATTCGAGTGGCGGCGTTCTTCGCCGGGCAAAGAAGGGACCCCCAGTAAGTGGAATCGGGTCCGTCTAGGACCAGATAATCCCCGGGGTCCAGGCTCTCCCCCAGCGCGGAAATAGCCCGCCCAGAAGCGTTACCGTGGGCCTCCTCCCTGAGCGCCCGGGCATCGCGCAGATAGGCCTCGCGGGCCTTTTCCCGCCAGCTCCTCCTCTCCACGGGGACCTCTCCTGCCTCTCCGGCGAGGCTTCCGGCTATGGAGGCCACGTCGCCGGCCAAGGCGGCATTGAATTTTCCCAGTGCACCCAGGAGCTCCGGTTGAGGGGAAGTCTGGATGATCCGCGCCCGGGAGAGATCCACCGTCTCCATGACCGCCTCCTGCTCGGAGATGGTGGCTCCCAGAAAAAGAATCGCGTCCGCGCCGCCCACCACCTCCCGGAGGCCGGGAAGTGCGGGGTGGCCCAGTATCCCGGCGAAGGAAGGGTCTTCACTGGCGATGGCGGACAGCGCGGCCGGGGTGAGGGCCACCGGGAGGGACAATCTTTCCGCGAGCGCAGAAACCGCATCCCACGCGGATTCCCTCAGAACCCCCAGGCCGGCCACCAGGACCGGACTGGAAGACGCTTCCAGGATATCGATGGCCTCCCGCAAGTCCTCGGCCGCGGGGTGAAAGTGCCCCTGAAAGCGGCTGCTCCCCGGGGGAGGTATGAGGCGGCGGAGCTTCCGCTCGGTGACCAGGTGGGTCTCGTAGAACACGTCCACGGGAACGTCCATGTGCACCGGTCCTTTCTCGCCGGACATGGCCTCCCGCAGGGCTCTCTGCACCAGCCGCGGTATGCGCTTCCAGCTGTAGGCGATGCAGTGCCAGCGCGTGATCCCAGCCATCATCTCTGCCTGGTAACAACCCTGCAGGGACTCCTGCGCCGGGTACATCTTCCAGGTCTGAACCTGGGGAGATATGGAAAATATTGGGACATGGTCCGCCCAAGCACCCGCCGTGCCCGCCGCCGAGTAGATGGCCCCCGCTCCCACCGTGGAGATGATCACCGCCGGCTTTCCCGAGGCGCGGGCGTACCCGTCGGCCATCATGGCTCCCGCGGCTTCGTTCCGAGGCACCACCAGCCGGAGGCCCGGGTGGCGACCCACGGCGTCGAAGAGCGGAAGAACCTGGCCCCCCACTATGCCGATGAAGTGGTCCACCCCTTCCTGGGCCAGCGTCCGGGCCACCAGGTCCCCGCCGTTGAGCAGGTACACAACACTCACCCCCTATCCGAGGTCCAGGGTTCCGCCCGAACGGACTCCTAAACGAAATTCCGGGAGGTACATTCCTCTCACCCCCTATCGGAAATCCAAGTCCAGGAGTATGTTGGCCGCGTACTTGGCCCGGTTTACCAGGCGCCGGTCTATCTTCATCTTGGGAATCCCCAGGGCCCGCAGGGGATTGATGCGGACACCCTCGAACTCGCCCAACGCGAAACTGGCCAGGGTCTCCGGGAAACAGTCCGGGTCCACCAGGACGTCCACCACCGCCGGCCCTCCCGCCTCCAACGCCTCCCGCAGGGCAGGTGCGATATCCGAGGCGCGGGACACCCTCCTTCCGTAACAACCCAGGCCGCGCGCCACGGCCGCGTAGTCGATATCCCCCAGGATGGACCCCACCCGCCGGCTCCCGAAGAAGAGGTCCTGGGCCCCCTTGATCATGTTCCAGCACCCGTCGTTGAAGATGACCACCACGAAGTCCATGCCCAGGCGACGGGCGTTCTCCAGCTCCTGCACGTTGTAGAGAAAGGACCCGTCCCCCTGGATGACCGCCAGGGGGCGGTCGGGGTCCGCGGCCTTGACCCCCATGGCCACGGGGATGCCGCACCCCAGGGTGCCCATCCCCGCCGGGAAGAGGGCGCTCTTGGGCTTGTGCTCCATGCAGAACATCCCCGCCCAGAGGGTTGTGTTGCCGCCGTCGATGACCAGGAAGGTGCCGGGCGGCAAAACCTCCCTGATGGTCCTGGCCAGGTAACCCTGGTGGATGAGTGGCCAGCGGTCATGGGCCTCTCCCTCGACGCGCGAACGCCACCTCCTCCTCACCTCCTGGAGGTGCTGGAGCCAAGCCGCATGAGCGGGGTTGGGACCGGCCGCCCCCTCCTCCACCAGGCGGATCATCTGCTTGAGCACCGCCCCGGCGTCTCCCAGGATGGATACCTCCACCGGGATGTTCAGGCACATGTTCACCGGGTCCACGTCCACCTGGATGAAGCGGATGTCCGGGTTCCAGAAGGGCGGCTGCCCGAATCCCTCCAGGCCGCCCAGGGCGGCACCCACCACCAGCGCGCAATCCGCGCGCTTGATGGCCCGGTGAAAGGCCTCGCCGCCCACGTAGCTCGGACCGCCGATGTAGCAAGGATTGTCACCCCGGACACCTCCCTCCCCGGCCACGGTGGTGGTGGCGGGCACGCCGAGCATGCGCACCAGCCGGTCCATCTCCTCCCAGGCCTGGGCGTGGATAACCCCTCCCCCGGATACGATGAGGGGACGTTCCGCTTCCAAAAGCGTCTTGAGCCCCTTTTCCACGAGTTCCGGATCGCCCTCCATGACCTTGGCCTCCAGGGGGCCTAGTCCCTTTTCGATCAAGTCCTCCAGTTCCTCCTCTTTCACCTCCCTGCTTTCCAGGAGCGCCTCTTCCTCGATGTCCAGGTGCACGGGGCCATGGCACCCGTTGAGGGCCTCCCGGAGGGCCTGGCCCAGGGCCACTGGTATGTCTTCCCAGTCCAACACCCGGGTACCCCACTTAGTGAAAGCGGAATAGGATTCACCCTGGGTGCTGCCCGGAAGCTTCATCTCCAAGCGCCTGGGGGAACGCACGGTCATCATGAGGAGGGGGATCTTGTCCGCCCAGGCCGTGCCCAGGCCGGTAAAGGCGTTGGCCGCCTCCGCCGGGGTGGAGCATAGGACGGCCGCTGGGAAATGATGGTAATAAGTGTTCCCGTAGGCCATGAAGGGGCCGGCTATGTCCCCCAGGGGCGTGATGGTCCTCACCCCTTCCCGCTCCCGCAGGAGACGGATGGTTAGACCAAGCACCCCACTCTCTTTCCCAACCGCGAACCGTAAACCCGCCTTACCTAGAGCACGAGCCAGAAGCTCTCTCCCTTCCACCAGCAAGCCGATCACCCCCTCTTTTTCGCCATTTTGGAAGAGAATGACACGTCATTCATCATATTGGCCATTTCGCCCGAGATCAAGGAGCTGCAACCGTGCTTCGGCGTTGATTATCCATCCGGGAGGATCGCTTGTCCCGGGTCGGACCCCGGTCATCCCCACCGTTATCCCGCTCCCCTCGGAGAACTTAACCACCCGGGGGCGGGCAGGACCCGGATTTCAAGCCCCACCTTTCCCGTAGTTCCAATTGTTCGCGGGAACGCCGGAGAACGTTCCGGCGGCCGGCTGGTTCAGCTTTCCCGGATCACGTGCCTTCCCCATCGAGCCCACGGTACCAGGCCCGGGTTAGTAAAGCCAGGAGTCGGGCATAAAGCCCGCGGCTCAGGCGATGAAGGGCGCCCCCCAGGTGAACCTCCCAGCAAACGGGAACCACTCCCCGGTTCTTCTGCACCGCCTCCACCACCTTCTCCGCCACCTTCCTCGCGTCACAGCGACGCCGGGAGAGAAGCCTCTCGGTGCGGACCACGGAGTCCTCGGGCTTATCCCCGGGTAACACGGTTCGCTGTCGCGAGGAACGGAAGATGTTGGTAAGGATGAACCCCGGGCATACCACCGTCACCCCAATGTTGTGCCGGGCCGCCTCGGCGCGGAGGGTCTCGGAAAATCCCACCACGACGTACTTGGTGGTACAGTAGGGAATGGAGCCGGGCAGCGGGGCCAGGGCCAGGCCCGAGGAGATATTGACGATGAGGACCCCTCCCGCTTCCACCATGCGGGGATAGAAATAGCGGCACCCGTTGACGACCCCCAGAGATTACCCCCATTATCCATTCCCAGTCCCCAAGGGTTATGTCCTCGAACAGCCCCGGCCGAGACCCCGGCATTGTTGCAGAGGACATCCACCCTGTCGAACTCGCGGTATACGTTCTCGCAGAAACTCTCCACCTGGAGAGCGGCGGAGACATCCACCACCTGTGTGTATACCGGGACGCCGTGACTTTTCAGCTCCTCCGCTGTTCTCCTCAGTCCATCCGCGTCCAGGTCCGCAAGGGCCAGGGCAGCCCCCCGGCGGGCGAAGGCCTCGGCGATGGCCTTACCTGTTCCGCTGGCCGCCCCGGTGACCACCACCATTCTGTCACCGAAGTCCTTCATCCCCCCGTTTCCGGTCCAGAAAAGAACTTCCCTTTATTCCACAAGATTCCTGCTCGCCCAGTCCTTGCCATTACTCTTCTCAGGATTTCGTATCCCCGCGCCTCAGGCGCTCATCGACGGGGTCCCTGGACTCGCGCACCTGGGACTCGCCGCTCCGGATCACGAAGACGGTGGTCATCCCGGCAGCCACCAGGTTGCCCTCCTCGTCCCTGACCTCTCCGTATCCCACCCCCGTGTAGCGCCCCTTGTGCAGGGCCCTTCCCTCCGTGTACAGCACCCCCTCCCTCACGTTGGAAACAAAGTTAATCCTCTGGTCCAGGGTCACCGCAGCTTCCCCCGGAGACAGGAGGGTGCCTACGGCAATGGAACAGGTGGAGTCGAGCAGGGAGGCGAGCACCCCACCATGCAATATCCCGTAGAGGTTCTTGTGCTCGTCCTTGACCACTAGGCGCAACCTGGCCAATCCCTCTCCCGTCTCCACCACCTCCATGCCCAGGTGGCGATAGTAAGGCGACCCGTTGAGCAGGGCGACCATCTTCTCCCTCAATTCCTTCCAACCGGCTTCCCCTGTCATTTCCATTTCCTTCCTTTTCCTCGCACAACGCGCGCGAGCCCCGCCCAGTCCCGGCCTTGAGTGACACGGATCACACGATCTCTTTCAGGGGGCGCACCTCGATCATGTCCAGGTTGTCGAAGCTCAGGGGGTACCTGCCCTCCTGGATACCCCGGATTATCTCCGTGACCTTGTCGTTGACCGGGGTGGGCACCCCCGCCTCCGCCGACTTGGCCGACAGGTAGCCGTTGAGGGTCTCCACCTCGCAGGGAAGCCCCTTGCGCAGGTCCTGGAGCATACTGGGAACCTGGTCCCGGTGTCTTCCCCAGACCATGCGGATAACGTTCAGGGCGTTCTCCTCGCTCTCGCGGATGATGTCCAGGAGCACGTTGGGGTCCACGCCCTGCATGGGTTCCATCCTGATACCCAGGGCCCGCGCCGTCTTGAGGGTCTCCACGATGATGGAGGTGGCGGCGATGAGCGCCTTCTCGTTGTCCAGGATGTCCCCGTAGGTGCAGTTCAGGGCGGTGCCCAGGCCGCTCATGGATACGTTGGCCAGCAGCTTGGTCCAGCGCGTCCCCACCAGGTTGGTGGTTATCTCCGCCTTTCCCGCCTTGTCCAGCACTGCCTTCACCGCCCGGATGCGCTCGGTGACTGACCCGTCCATCTCGCCGATGTCGTAGGTCATGGCTTCCACCTCGCTGGTGAGCTCGGAAACGCCTGGCTCCAGGAGGGTGGCCCCCCAACCGATGGCCCCTCCCAGGGTGCGCTCGCGGCCCACCACCGAGGCCACCCGCTCCTCCGGCACCCCGTTCTGGAGGGTGATGACCGCGCTGTTCTCCCCCAGGAAAGGAAGAATCTCCGGCAGGGCGCGGTCGTCGTAGGTGGTCTTCACCAGGTAGATGACCAGGTCGTAGATCCCCTCCATCCGGTCCGGCGTGATGGCCCTCACCGGAACGGTGAGTTCCATGTGCCCGGTGATTCGCGCTCCCTTCTCGTTCATGGCCTTGACATGCGCCTCGTTTACGTCCACCAGCACGATGTCCTCCCCGCCTTTGGTTAAAAGGGCTCCTATGACCGTGCCCATGGATCCCGCCCCTACCAGTGCCATCCTCATCTTCCTCACTCCCTTGTTTTCTCCGCAATCGATCCGCTCCAGGCCTTAAAAACTCGCTTCCGATCTCACGACAGGACCCCTGCTCCTTCACTCCCGAGTCCCCATGGCGACCGGGGTTCATTGCATCCACGCCCAGCCACGTAGACATTATACTCTGCGGCCACGAGGCTTTTTGATAACCATGTTCCTCGATCGGCATCCGGGGATTTAACACCATGGCCCTCAAGCGGCACCAGGGGGATTCGGGAGCCGTCCTCTGCTACAATCTTTGCATCGGGGCATCGGCCGAGACACAGGAGGGCTTGATGGAGGGACCTGAGGAACGCCTGATGACCCGGGGTTTCCTCCTGGTGTGCGCCAGTAATTTTCTGGCATTTTTTGCCATATACATGGTCATCCCCATCCTTCCCGTCTTCCTCGAGGAAAGGGGTTATTCCAACGCCTTCATAGGGTTCCTCATGTCCGTGGCCACCATGGTGGCGCTCCTCCGCCCCTTCTTCGGCCGCCTGGCGGACGATCACGGGCGTAAGCGTCTCCTGGCGACGGGGACGCTGCTTTTGGGCCTCTCCACCTTCTTCTACGCCTCCTTTTCCACCGCCGTGCCCCTGCTGATCATCCGCTTCCTCAACGGGTGCGGACTGGCCGCCTTCCACACCGCCGCCTATGCCATGGTCGGGGACCTGGCCCCGCCGAGTCGACGCCTGCAGGCCATCGCCATCTTCTACATCTCCGTGGACGTCTCCATAGCCCTTGCTCCCCCGGCCGCCAAGGCCTTGCGCCTGGCCTGGGGGTACACTCCCGCGTACCTGCTGGCCGGCGTCATCGCGGCGCTCTCCTTCCTTTCCTCCCTCCTGGTCCCCGAGACCATGACCGCCACGGCGACCGGCCGCAACGGGAGGGCGAAGACCGGTTTCACCCCCCTGCAGAAGGCCATCTTCGCCGCCACCATGGGGTTCACCCTCACCTTCGGGAGCCTGCAGACCTTCATCGTCCTCTCCTCCCAGAGCAAGGGGGTAGGCCAGGGGGAACTGTTCTTCACCGTCTTCGCAGCCACCCTCATCGCCTTCCGGCTGGGAATGGGAAAGAAGGCCGACAGGATAAACCGGCGCCACCTGGTGCTCGCATCTGGACTCATGACCCTGGTGGGCCTGGCCATGCTGGCTTACGCGAACAGCCTGGCCCTTCTTCTTTCCGGAAGCCTGGTCTACGCCATCGGCTTCGCTTACCTGCCCACCACCCTCTCCGCCCTGCTGCTCGACCACACTCCGCAGGAGATGCGGGGGAGGGCGCTGGGCATGTTCATGGCCGTGTTCGACGTGGGGATAGGCCTGGGAGGCATCGCTCTCGGTCCGGTGGCCGACTCCCTGGGATACCCGCCCATGTACCTCCTGGGCGGGGCGCTCGCGGCATCAACCCTCGTATACTTTTACGCCCGCACCGTTGGCATCGCCCTGCCTTCCGCGCAGGCAGCCGCCACGATCCAAGGAGGAAAGGATGAGTGAAGCCAGCATCTACCGCGAAAACACCGTGGAGGCCAATGGCATCCGCATCTACTACCGGGAGATGGGAAGCGGAGACCCCCTCCTCCTTATCATGGGCCTGGGGGGCAACGTCGACTGGTGGACGCCCAAATTCCTGAAATCCCTCGCTTCACGGTATCACGTTGTGGCCTTCGATAACCGTGGCGCGGGGAGGTCCGAAAAGCCTCCCGGTCCCTATTCCATCCCCCAGATGGCCGATGACGCCGCGGCGCTCATGGACAGGTTAGGGTGGTCCTCGGCCCATGTCCTGGGAATGTCCATGGGGGGAATGATCGCCCAGGAACTCGCCCTGCAGCACCCGGAAAGGGTTCGCAAACTGGTCCTTCTGGTCACCACCTGCGGAGGCCCGGAGCAGGTTCCCGCTTCCCCGGAAGTGCTTCAGGTTCTCTATTCCCCGAAGGAGGGAATCTCTCCCGAGGTCATAGCGCGATCCACATTATACCTCCTGTACCCTCGCAAATACATTGAAGAGAACCCGGGGAAGATGGAGGAGGTGGTTAAGGCCATGCTCTTGGCCCCCATACCTCCCGCGGCCTTCGCCCTCCAGCTTGCCGCCATCATCAACTGGTCATCCCATTCCCGCCTCAAGGATATCCACAATCCGACCCTGATCATCACCGGCTCCGAGGATATCCTCATCCCGCCGGAGAACTCGCGCATCCTGGCCCGTGCCATTCCCAACAGCCGCCTGGTGGAGTATCCGGGTGGGGGACATGGCCTGATCGGACAGTTCCCGGTGGAGGTAGCGGGGGAAATAGCGGCCTTCCTTGGCTGAATCGCGCACGGTTTGACCGAAGGGCGAAGCTCGCCGGGTTGAGGGTTCGGGAACGATGACCCCGCTCGCCTCGCTCCCGGGAACCGCGCCTCCCGTGATCGATCCCGCCTACAGAGGCGGAAATCGACGCCGCGGAAGCTTCGCCCCCGTTCCTCGCCCGCTTCGGGAATCAAGGGCCTCGGGATCCCGGCCAGGCAGCTTCAGGTCCCTGCCTGGTCCGGCAGCTTGCGAATCCTCAACGTTACGCTCTCTTCCCAGGACAGGAGCTCGCGTAGGCGGGCCCTGGTCTCCTCCTCCACCTCCTCCGCGGAGACCAGGGAACCCACTCGGATCGGGTTCAGCGTACACACCTCTTCCCACTTCCCGGCTTCTCTGAGCGTTTCCTCCAGCCTCCTCCTCTCCTCGCTCCCGGCGGAAGGAAGCACCGGCCGCACTGCTCTGGAGAGGCTCAGCACACTGGAGGTCCCCTGTATCTTCTCCACCCCGTGGAACTCGGCGAACTCCAGGATCTCCTTCCGCACCCTTTCTAGGTTCTCCTCCGCCTCCTTTTTCCGCGCGTGCCACTCCGCGTACTCGTCGACCAGCTGGATGCCGCGGTCCATCCCCAGTTCGCGCTCCGGCAACCTGGACACCATGTACAGATGCTTGCGGCGGGGGCAGTATTCCTGGACCTCGCACCAGTCGCATAATTCGCTCTCCCGGGGAGGAAAATCCTTAGCCTCCTCGATTTCCCGGATCACCCTCAAGGCGCCCGCGGCCACCTCCTCCAGGCTCTCCCTCTCCCGCCGGAGGCGCAGCTCGCGGTCGAAGACCAGGTAATGCCAGACCAGCTCCACCTCCCGCGCGTCCGGGAAAGCGGCCTCCACCGCCAGCTGGTAGAGGCTCAGCTGTCGGTCCCCTTCCAGCGCCTCCTGGGAGGGCAGTATCTGCGAGGTCTTATAATCGTGGATCTCGTACTTCCCACCCTCCAGGTAGTCCAGGCGGTCCAGGATGCCGATGAAGTTCACCTGGCGGCCCTCCTCGTCCCGGAGGGGTATCTGTACCTTCCTCTCCAGCCACAATGGTCTGCCCCCGCCGCGGAAGGGATAATACCGCCGGTAGTAATCGCCCAGGCACCTCAGCCCGGTGTTCAGGTAATCCTCCTCGCTGTACTCGCTGCGTACGATGAACACGTCATCGCCGTAGGAAGCCCTCCAGTTGTCGATGAAAAAGCGGTTCAGCTCCTCCAGTTCCGGAAGACGGGACATCCGGAGGTCCCGGTAAAGCTTCTCCAAGGCCGAATGGACCAGGGACCCCATGAAGGCCTCTATGCTCCTCCTGCCCGCTTTCACTCTCTCCAGGTAGAGTATGCGGTACTTGTGGGGGCACTTCTCGTAGGTCTCCAGCTGGGAGTGGGAGTAAATCAAGACGCTCACCTCCCACGAATATTTTAGTCCCTCCCTGCGACATCAAGGGCTTTCGGACAAGGAGGTTCGTGGAGCCTTTAACAAGGCAGGATATTCCAGATGGACGTGATTCCCTCACCAACCTGATCGCTCATTGGTGAATGCAAGAACCCAATCGTTGGCCAGGGTATCCCCTCCTGCCATATAGCAATTAAACGATCGTGGTTCAGGGTAGCCCCTCCAGCCGAATAGCCAGTAAACGATCGCTCGGGTGTGAATGCAAGAGCCCAATCACAGTCGAAAAAGAATTATAAACCTAAACCTTATGTTTATTTTAATTGCCGCTGTCCTCGAAATTTTGACTTCTCCGTTCTGAAAAATAAATTTTAACGCGAGCAAACTTTATTATTTAATAATCAAACTTACCACCGAGAAGCAGGTGGAAGACTCGAAAGCAGTGGTCGCGCGAGCCGCCCCAAGCCCTAAACCTCCCCCGCAATAGAATTCGTTCTGAAAGACTCCATTTATGGCTGTCTTTCTCCAGGTGAGGGTATGAATCTACTTCCGGCCTCCCTCCCCCGGGCAATGAACTTCGACGAAGTCCCTTATATAAATATAAAGTTTATGTTTATGCCTTCATCCTGTTGCCCGCGGCATCGATGTCGGGTTAAAGCAGGGGCTTCGTCTTAGCCTTCCTCTTCCTCAATCAGCTCCTTCACCTGCCGGAGGAATCTCTTCCTCCTCGCCTTCACCACCCCTTTCACGAGCCGGTACCCCAAGTACGCGCCCACCAGGTAAGGGGCCACCACCTTCAGCTGGTTAACGGCTTCCTGGAGCTGCTGCTGCCTCGCCTCGGCCTCCTTACGAGCCATCTCCTGTAATTCATCTAAGGTCTCCTTGATCTCCTCCCCGGTGCTCTTTATCTCTCCCACCACCTCTTCGCCCGGCTCCTTCAGGCCCCCGGCCCCCTTCCTGAGCATGCTTATCCCCACGGCCACGATGATCCCGCCCAGCAGAAAGGAGCCGAACACCACGATGAGGGCGGAAAGCCAGAGGCGGTCCAGAGCGATGTTCACCAGCAGTGTGACCACCGCGATGATGTAGACCGCCGCCACCGCGATGACCGAGAGACCGAATAGGGCGACGGCGGCGCCTATGGCGATTCGCTTGCCGCTCTCTTTGAGTTTGCCCTTCAGCTCCTCCCCGGCCGGACCGCCCAGGGCGGTAAGCTGCGATTTCATCCTTGACCCCAGCCCGATGAGGCGCTCGACCCGCGTTTTGACCTCTGAAATTCTGCTCACCCAGACCTCCTTTCCCTCGAACCTGCGATCGGCGATATATTTTCTTAATATTTACTGGCCCCTAGGGACCTCGTAAGATCATCCCGCCGGTAATTTCTCCGGAAAAACTTCTCCGGGTACCGTCGAACCACCTTCCGCCGGCAAGCCCTCCCGCATCCTTCCCGCAGCCCGAACTTGTAGGATCATCATGTATGGGATGTGCATAGTTTATTACGTTTGGGTATATAAATGCTATGCCACAGGGAAACTGGATAATATTGCTCCACTTTCTGGCCGTATGGATGAGCGTGGCCACCAGCCTCATGGCCGGGTGGTCGGTTCCCCTCCGCCCCTACATCTCCCTGCCCCTGGGGGTTTTGATCTGGCTTCTGGGCTTTTTCCTGAACCTGAGGATCATGGAAACCCAGCGACGCAGGAAGGCCACCCATAGCAGGGCCCACGTGCAGCAAAGCTACCGCAGGATCGCCGCCCGCACGTTGATGAACCTGGGAATCGCCCTTGGTTTCCGCTCCTGGCTGACCATGGTCATCGCCTGCATCCTCATCCCCTTCTACCTGGAGGCCGCCAAGAAGAGGAGGATGTACCTGGATTACCTGCGCACGGGCATGTTGAGGGACGCCTTTCCCAATCGCATCCCCCGCAAGTGATCGCAAGGTAATCCCGGTGACGCATTCCCTACCCTTCCTCCTCGTCTACGATTTCCGGCCAGAACCTGGCTACCATGTCCAGGGCCAGTGCCGGCCAGCAGAAATCGGGTATCCTCCTGCCCTTCCCATCGCGGGAATCGTAGAACTCGTAGAAGCCCTCCCGGAGGATCATCCTTACCGCCCGGCGGGTGATCTCTCGCGCCACGTCCCGGTATCCGTACTCGTCCAGCGCAATGGCAAGCATCCAGCAGAAGTTGACCCACACGCAGTGCCCGGCCCAGAGGCTGTTCTCCACCCACCTCTCCTCTCTCTCCAGCTCGTCCAGGGGGTTGAAGGGGACGGGGTAGGGGGTGAAGAACTCCCTGGGATTCAGAAGGTGGTCCTCGATCAGCCTCACCGCCCTTTCCTCCCTGCACAGGCCCCCAAAGAGGGGCATGAGGGAATCGGCGGTCTTCTTCCTGGCCAGGCGCGGCCTCCGGAAACCGAAGCGCGGGAAGTAGCATCCCTTTTCCTCGTCCCAGCACAGATCGTCCAGCGCCCCCATGATGTCCATTGCCCTCTCCTCGTACCTTCTCTCCCTTTCCGGTTCCCCCATCTCCCGGGACAGTAGGGCCATGCTGCGGCAGGCGCGAATGGTCAGGCAATTGACGGTGAGCTCCTGGCAGACGAAGCGGTCGGCCCGGGCCAGCTTTTCCGGGTCCCATCCCAGCGCCCGGTTGAAGGCGAAGAGGGCAGTGGGGTAGAGATCGGAGCGCAGCACGCTCCGCAACCCCCCGCGTTCCAAGCCCATGGCCTGGAAGAACTGGGGGGACATGTCGGTCCCCGATTCCCAGGGGTGGAAGATGGTGACCAGGCCGTCGCCGAACACGTTCCGTTTCTCCAGGAGAAAGTCCAGGCTCCGGCACATGTTCGGCCACAGCCTATTCAACCACTCCCTGTCCCCCGTCCTTTCATACACCAGGAGAGCGGCGTAATGGTAGCTGGGAGGATCGATCATGTAGGAGGCGCCCCGGCGATCGAACTCCCAACGCACCAGCCAGGTCTGGATGTTGCGCAGCCAGGGATGCTCGGTGCGATGGGGCAACAGGACCTCGTGGGGGAGGTGGCCGTCATCCCTCACCTGCCGGAACAGGGTCTCCAGCTCCCGGGCCGCCTTGCGGACATCTACGTGCAGCATAGCCACGGCGTGAAACCCGCTGTCCCACCCAAAGAGGGAGGGATAATGGTGATAGGAGGGCATGTGATAGTAGATTTCGCCCTCGTCCACCTCGTTGAGCTCGAGGACCCGGATGGATTCCTGGAAAAGCCTGCGCCACTCCGAGGGGGTCAGCGGCCCAGGCTCGATCCCCGGCCCGGTCATTCCTGTGGAGGCTTCTGGTAAGCGGGGACCCCGTAAACCTTTTCATAGGCCCGGCACCAGGGGCAGAACTTCAGGCGTGATTCCAGCTTGGCCAGCTGGTAAAAGATCCCTCCGCCCTTCTCCCTGCCCCGCTTGCAGACCGTGCACTTGTTAAGGCAGAAATCCGCCCTTTTCCGGGTCTTCTCATCCCACTGGGTCTCCGTCATTTCCTGCATCCCTACCTCCTTCCTTCACCCCTTTTGTTCCGTCACCACCGACCCCCTACCCCGGCCCCTCATCATTCTATATTTTCCCTCTCCGCCCACCTTACCTCCCATGAATCCCCGCCCTCACGCCCCACATCCGGCAGGGGCCGCGTTCACGACGCGTCCCGGCCCTCCATGGCCTTCTCCACCAGCTGGGGAAGCATGAGTACCTCAACCCCCTTCTCCAGCGGCACCGCGGCCAGCGCCTGGCCGTAACAGCCCGTGCAGATGGTGACCAGCGTGTCCGCGCGGAGGTTGTCCACCAGGTGGGCTATTCCCTCGGGCTTGTAGCAGCAGCTCGGGGCGCCGATGCGGTTTACCTGCAGGCCTCTTAACCTGGAAAATACTTCCTCCGCGGATTCCAGGTCCATGGGCACGGGTGAAAATTTCCGGTGCAGGCGGTAACATCCCGCGTAATAATCCACTTCCCCTTCCCAGGGGATGACGTCCATGACCTCGGCCAAGGCCTGGGGATAGAAGACTATGTCCTCCTCCGGGAAGGCGTGCCGGTAGATCGGGTAGCAGGGAGAACAGAAGATGATGAGGCGCCGGGCCCCGAGTTCTCCGGCTTTTTCAAGGTTCAGGGCCACGAACTTCCGGGAGAGTTCCCGGCATTCCTCCATTGCTTCCTGGTCGCGAGCCTGGATGGCCGGGCGATAAAGGTAATTGCCGCAGCAGTACTCCCGGGAGAGGAAGGTGTAGGACATACCTCCCTTTTCCAGCACCCGGGCCAGGGAGGCTATGACCTGCGGGAGGAGGTACATAACCTGGCAGCCGCTGATCACCACGTTCTCCGCCTCCCGGTCGTAGGGCAGACCGTGCTTCTCCAGGACTTCCACCCTTGGAGGCAACCCGGCGGCGGTATTCCCGGTCTCCAATATGGTCTGGACCATGTTCTCATCGATGAGCGGGTTGTTTGACGTCAACTTGATTTTCCCTCCTCGTTGCCTCATCAAGAAATGTTACCATCATGAATCATCAGCGGGATAGTAGCAAATCATCGCTTGCATCCCGGTAGGTAAAGCCCACAACCCTATGTAAATTCTCGCCCTCCAAGACAAGGGACTGCTTT
>JASEFK010000014.1:35174-69387 GCA_030019255.1 Actinomycetota bacterium | reverse complement strand
ACTCGTTCCAAAGCTATTTTTTTCACGGCTTCCGAATTCCACGCGCAGGGCAAGGGAGTGACTTTCTTCGATCCGGTGTGTGGAAGCGCATCCGTTTCCCGGCACGCTGAGCACGGAACTTAATGGAAGACGGCGGTTTACTCGAGGTCCGAACTCACGAGCGCTGCTCCAATGCGAGTCAGTACGGGAACGTGGATAATAGAGGAAGGCGTGATATCCAGAAGAAGGCGTAAGGGTGTTAGAGAAAGGTGTGGGATCGGGAAGAAGGCGTGAGGACGTCGTGTTTCCGAGCGTATGGTAAGCAAGGGAGCGATGCGTGAGATGAGGCCGGTCCCAGTGATCCCCCTGGGGATGGAATACCTGGCCCATTACCTGGACCTCGGGAGCGGGAAAAAGGAGGTATCGAGCACGACATGAGGGTGGCCCTGGTGAACCCCAACCGCTACCTCGAGCCCCCGGTGATCCCCCTGGGGCTGGAATACCTGGCCCATTACCTGGACCGCGAGGGTCACGAGGTGGAGGTGGTGGACCTGGCCTTTTCGCCGGACCCGGCGGCGATCCTGGCGGAGAGGCTCTCCTCCTTCTGCCCCCACCTGGTGGGGTTTTCCCTGCGCAACCTGGACACCTCCCTCTACCACGACCCCCTCTTCTTCCTGGACGACTTCGCGGAACTGATATCCGCCGCCCGGAGGGCCTGCGGGGCGCCAGTGGTGGTGGGAGGAACGGCGCTCCTGGCGGGGCCCCGGGAGGTGGCGGAGTACGTGGGCGCCGACTGCGCCGTCTTCGGCCCCGGAGAACGGGCCCTCCCCCACTTACTGCGCTACCTGGAGGCGGGAGAGGGGCTGCCGCGGCTGGTGAACGGCTGGGAGTATTCCTTCGACCACGGGGAGGTCCCGGAGAGGGCGCGCTGGGTGGATTACGAACCCTATCTACAGGAAAGGGGACTGGCAGGATTTACCACCCAGACCGGCTGCCTGGGGGCTTGCGATTTCTGCCTGGAGGCCGGCCTGCCCTGGAGGACCCGGGACCCGCGGGCAGTGGTGGCAGAGCTCGCCTCCTTGCAGGAAGCCGGCGTGCGGGAGCTCCACCTCTGCGACTGCGAGTTCAACCAGGACCTGGAGACCTGCAAGGAGCTTCTCCACCTCTGGGTCTCCTCCGGCCTGGACCTGGAGTGGTCACTGTACATGAAGCCCCTGCCCCACGACGAGGGCCTCTTCCGGCTGCTACGCGAAAGTGGCGCGGTCTCGGTAACCCTCTCCGTGGACTCCCTTTCCCTGGCCGCCGGAAGGTACGGTCTCTTCGACCTCCAGAGCTTCATCGAGCTGGCGGGAAGGCACGGGATACGTGTGGCCGTGGACCTCCTCCTGGGCTTCCCGGACGAAGAGGAGGACGAGCTCCGGGATCTCCTGGACTTCTTCCGGGCCGTGAGGCCGGACACCGTGGGGGTCAACTCCTGGATAAGGGTGTACAAGTACACCGGACTGGGGAGGGGGATGCGGCTGCGTCCCCCCCGGAAGGGGACCTTCCTGGGACACCGGGAGGACCCCGATTTCCTGCGCCCCCTGTACTACAACTGGTTGAAAATGGAAAGGTTGCGCGAGCTGATCGGCGATGACCCCCTGTTCCGGGTGGAGGGGCTGGAGCGGCGCAGCAACTACGAGCGCCTGCGCAACGCGGACCGCAATTCACCTTGAATGAAGTGCAAAAACGGTCATATAATATGAGATTGTTCATGGGGGACGAGACGGGGGAAACATGGAGACAAATTGCGCGGACGCAAAACGGGGGCGGAAGATCGCCTCCGCCATAACTTTAACCTTTATTTTTATCTGCACTTCCGTGCCGGTGCGGGCCGCTACCCCCTGGCCTCCACCTCCCCCGGGACAGGATCCGTACCGCTACGAGGATTACTGCTACAGCGAGAGTCCGCCCGACGACTACCTTCCTACCGATGGGGATTACTGGAAATACACCTCGCAGGGGGCTTCCACCCTTTACCATCTCCTCCTGAGCCTCTTCCTGCCCGACTGCTACCGCCGGGAACTCGAGGGGGTCATGGGAGCCTCGGTGGACGAGGCCTGGAAGATAACCACGGGAAGGCCGGACGTGGTCATCGCCGTGCTGGATTCCGGCGTCCGCTGGAACGACCCGGGGATCATGCGGGACCTGGCCGGAAAGATCTACCTCAACCCCGGGGAGCTTCCCCCGCCCCAAGGCGCGGACCGCTGGGACGTGAACGGCGACGGGGTCTTCAACCTGGAGGACTACCAGGGTGACCCTCGGGTGGCGGATCTCAACGGCAACGGGCTCCTGGACCCGGAGGACCTCATCTGGGCCTTCTCCGACGGCGAGGACAACGATGGCAACGGCTACCAGGACGATATCTCCGGGTGGGATTTCCTGGAAGATGACAACGACCCCCGTGACGAGGCGGACTTCGGCCACGGGGGCGCGGAGTGCGCCTGGGCGGCGGGTGAGGCGGACAACGGGGAGGGCATACCCGGCACCTGCCCCAACGCCATGCTCCTGGTGGTCCGGGTGGGGGACTCCTTCATCGTGGACGTCAACCGCTTCGCCCAGGGGGTGGTCTTCGCCGTTGATTCCGGGGCCCGGGTGGTATTGGAGGCGCTGGGCACCGTCAACGTCTCCAGCTTCGGGCAGGCTGCCGTGGATTACGCCTGGTCCCGCGGGGTGGCGGTGATCGCCTCCGCGGCGGACGAGGAGTCGGCGCACCAGAACTATCCCTCCACCTACGAGCGCACCGTCCAGGTCAACGCGGTGCAAAAGTATGCCGACCCGGGGTGCTTCCTGCTCCGCCAGTTCCCGCCCTCCTACCTCTACCTGGGAGGGCTTACCAATTACGGGGCGCACACCCATATTTCCGTCCCCTCCGACGGCCATTCCTCGGGGGCCACGGGAAGGCTGGCGGGCATCGCCGCCTTGGTTTACTCCGCCGCCGAGGACCGGGTGAGAAAAGGCGACCTGTGGCCTTACCCGGGGATGGAAACGCCGCTTTCCGCCTGCGAGGTCAAGCAGCTGCTCACCATGACCGCAGATGACATCGACTTCTCCCCCGGGGAACACCGGGTGAGCCTGGGCCTCCTGGATGGCCTGGTCGGCCCTTCCCGGAGATTCCCCTCCGGCCCGGGGTGGGACCCCTACTTCGGCTACGGCCGGGTGAACGCCCGGCGGGCGGTGCAGGCGGTGGCCGAGGGGAGGATCCCTCCGGAGGCGGAGATACGCTCCCCGCGCTGGTTCGAGTTGCGGGACCCCAACGAGGTGGAGCTGGAAATAGTTGGCAGGGTGGCCGCGGTGCGCGCCGATTCCTACAGCTACACCGTGGAGTGGGGACCGGGGTGGAATCCCTCCGAGGGGGAATGGGCAACCGTGGGAGGGGCCGACTTCCGCTTCGAACCCCTCGAAGGGGTGCTGGCCACCCTGGACCTGGGGGAAGTATACCGCCTGGTGCAGGAGAGCATTCCCCGCCGGGGTGGGGAGGTGGACCCCAACCGCTACGCCTTCACCGTCCGGGTCCGGGTGCGTGACGACCGGGGAAACTGGGGCGAGGATCGCAAGACCCTCTTCTGCTTCCACGACCCGGATGCCTATCCCGGCGCTCCTATCCGGGTGGGTGGGGACCTCTCCGCCTCCCCCCGACTGGCCGACCTGGACGACGACGGAACCGACGAGCTCATCGTGGCCACCGGGGACGGGGAGGTGCACGCCTTCAGGGCGGATTTCACCGAGCTCCAGGGATGGCCGGTGCACACCACGCCCCTGCCTCTACACCTGGAGTCGGAGGGTTTCGCCTCCGGGGCTCTACCGAAGACGGTCTTCGCATCCATCACCGGGACCCCCGCGGTGGGCGACCTGGACGGCGACGGCCGACTGGAGGTAGTGGCCGGGGACGTCCTGGGGAGGATATACGCCTGGAACGGCTCCGGGGAGTTGCTGCCGGGATTCCCGGTGCGCTCCAACCCCCTGTACTCCATCCCCGACCGGGCCGACTGGTGGACGGAAGGGGCCCTGCCGGCGGAGTGGTACGCCTCGCGGGTGGTTCCCGACCGGGTGCATCGCCTCGACCGTTGGAATTGCCTGGACCGCGGCTTCCTGCGGGGCCCGGTGCTGGCCGACCTGGACGTCCCGCCCGACGGCCGGCTGGAGGTAATCGCCGCCTGCCTGGACCAGCACCTCTACGCTTGGCATGCCGACGGCAGCCCGGTGGAGGGATGGCCGGTGAAGCTGGCGGATCCCGGGCGGGTAGCGCGCCTGGATCCTCTCACCCACACCTGCACCTTCCGAGAGCAGGAAAAAGTTCCCAGGGGGAGCAAGATAGTCACCAACCCCTCGGTGGCCGACCTGGACGCCGACGGGGAGCCGGAGGTGATATGCGGGACCAACGAGGCCTACACCGACGAGGCGGCCTGGGTGTCTGCGGAGACCTTTCTCCTCTCCCTCGTGCTCCCCATCCTGGGGCCTTTTTTGGACGGGGCTGCGGGGGGCAGGTTCAGGCCGGGCAATACCAGGGTTTACGCCGTGTACCGCCGGGGTGCCACACATCCCCGGGAGGACGGGTCCCTTCCCGGCGAGGGGGAGGTCCCCTCCAACGCCTACCTCCCGGGTTGGCCGGCGAAGCTGGCCATGGTCGCTCCGGGCATGCTTCCCAACGTGGTGGAGGGGGTCAACGGCCCCGCCGCGGTGGCCGACGTGGACGGCGACGGGAAATTGGAAGTGGGGGTGGCCTCAGCAGCGGGTCCTCCTTATATCCTGAAGGCGGACGGCTCCTCCTTCCTGGGCGCGGATGCCCTGGGGATGCCGCGCAGCCTGGATTGCGACCGGTTGGGGGCGGGATCCGAGTCCTCCGATGCCCCGGTCATGTGCGCCCTGGGAGGGGGCTGCTTTGCCCGCCTGGAAGGAAATGGAATATGCTACGTGGCGCCCACCATGGGCATGGGAAGGGCACTGGACCTCTTCTTCCCCGCCGAGCAGGTGAGGTCCGACGACCAGCTTTCCGCCTGGAGGTGCAAGGACGGCCGGATGCTGTCCTCCTTTCCCCGCCGCGTTAACGACATGATGTTCTTCGTGACCCCGGGGGCCGCGGACATCGACGGAGACGGTGTCCAGGAGATCCTGGTCGGGAGCTCCTATTACGACCTGCATGCCTTCAAGCCGGGGGGCGGTGAAGTCCGCGGCTGGCCCAAGTTCACCGGGGGTTGGACGGTGGCCACGCCGGCGGTGGGCGATCTGGACGGGGACGGGAAGCGGGAAGTGGTCTGCGGCACGCGCGAGGGGTGGCTCCTGGTCTGGAGGACGGGCTCCCGGGTGGGCGACCCCGCCGACTGGCCGGAATACGGGCACGACCCCTGGAATACCGGGTGCCTAGAGACGGATGCCCGGAGGCCGGGGAGGGTGACCGACCTGGCCGCGGAGCCGGTCGTGGAGGACGGTCACCTCGCGGGCGTGAAGCTAACCTGGACGGCCCCCGGTGACGACGGCCGTCTCGGCCGGGCCATGTGTTACGAAGTCCGATGCCTGAAAGGATCCCCGGAAGGGGAAGACTGGAACGTCAACTGGGCGGAGGCCCTTCCGCTCATGGAGGGAAAGCCCCTTCCCGCCGAACCCGGGGCGGCGGAGGAGATGTTCATCCCCTGGGAGATGCTGTGCCGGCTCCTGGGCTTAAGCGGAGGGGGCGAGGGGGCCGTGGAGCTTTGCTTCGCCCTCCAGGCACGGGACGAAGCGGGAAACGTGTCCCCTCTCTCCAACGTGGCCTGCATATCTTTTCTCCGGTGAAGCACGCCCTTCTCAACAACCTTAATAAATCACGCATTTTTCGCGCGCGCGATTCGTTCGCCGCCTGGCAGCACGATTGGGTGGTCACCATGCTTACGCGGTTGTTTCCGTTCAAGCGGTCATATCCCGTGCGAACCTGCCCAGTCTCTCGATTGCCGCGTTGCTCTCCGGCACCAGGGGAGCGAAAAAATCCCTTACTCCTTCGGCGGCACGATTCTCAGCTTCCCACGCCGTTCATAATGACTTAAGCCTGAGGATGATATCCACCGGGTCGATATCCTCAGGCCGGATCACCACTCGGACGCCCTTGTCGTTCCTCTCCACCCCCAATTCTTTCCGCGTGGGCTCGAGGTATATTCGGGCGATATTTCCCCACCTTCGCCCCTTGAACTCCACGACTATCGGTCGGGTGATCCCGTCCATGTTCACCAGGTGCAGGAGCACATTCCCGCCATGGATGCAAGCCATCGATTTCACGCTCGGCGGGCTTATCCTGATGCCCGGTACCTCCCGACGCCGATAGCGCAGGGGGATGGACTCCGTGAAGAGCTTTTTCCTCGGCTTGTACCATTCGCCGAGCATCTTCAGTTGTTTTACCTGGTCGGGGTACAATTCCCCGTTCAGCTGGGCGGATGCCCCTACGCACAGCTTGCCGCCGCTGCCCAGTATCACCGCGGCCATCCTGAGCAACTCATAAGGGTCCTCACGCAAGGTCGGATCTTGCCACCATTTTCCGGACGGGGTAATGAGCTCCCAGGGGTGGTCCGCCACCCGCCTGAACAGAGTCGCCCACTTCCAGGCGCCCGTGAGAATGGGCAGCAGCAACGACCCCGTTTTTACGAGCTTGATGTAAAAGCCGGCCAAATCGTGTGCTTCGCCGGAAGTGTAATCCAGCTTATGGTAGGAACTGGGAAAATAGTTCGAAAAGTTGAAGGTGATCACCGTTTCCGGGTAGTTGGTCCGGAAGAAATCGATGGTCAGCTCAGTGGCTCGGTCGGGCCAGTACCAGTCTATCCACATGCCGTCGGGGTGGTACTGGTCCATCAATTCGCGGTACTGCCCCCTCAAGTAATCTTCGTACATCGGCTGGCTTTCCATGCTCAAGACGGAAAAGGTGGAATGGGGATTGGGCTGTATGGGATCGAAAAGGGGATTGTGGTCCAATATCGCCGAGTAATAGAACATGAAGGGAATTCCGGCTCGACGGCTGAGTTCGGCGAATCGGCGACAGTAATCGGTTTCGGTTTTCCAGCCGGTGAGCTCTGTGTTGAAGTAGCAGATCCCGTCATGCCACTTGGACTCAAAAATATGATAATCCACGCCAACGTCCTTGCTCAGCTCGACCCATTCGTCGATCCTGCAGAAGGGCCCGTTGAAGTTGAGTTTCCCCTCATCGTCCATCATGGAGCGGTTAAATTCCTCGTAGTCTCGGTCCCAGTCCATGCCGGGGCGGTATTCGATCTGGTACATGATCCCCAGGCCCGGTTTCTTGTACCACGACTCATCCGGACCGGAGGGATACGGCACGGGGAGGATCAGCCGCCAAACCGTCCTCGCCAAAGCTTGGAAGATCTCCGTGGCCACCCATTCAGCCGCCTTGAAGAGGTTCCGGTCGCTCGTTATCATGCGAATCACCGCCCCTACCCGGCAGATTCCACGACCCGGCGGACGAAGTCCCGCGCCGCGGTGGAATCCGGCCCGTAGAAATCGGCCCCTATCTCTACGGCGAACTCCTGGCGCACGGCCGCCCCTCCGATCATCACCTTGACCCGGTCACGCAGGCCTTCCTTCCGCAGGTGGTCGAGGGTCTCCTTCATGGAAAGCATGGTGGTGGTGAGCAAAGCCGACATGCCCAATACCTGAGGCGCATATTCCTTTACCGCTTCCACAAATCGTTCCGGAGGCACGTCCACTCCCAGGTCGATAACCTCGAAGCCGGCTCCCTCCAGGGTCATGGCTACCAGGTTCTTCCCGATGTCGTGGATGTCCCCCTGCACGGTGCCCAGCACCACCTTGCCCTGGAACCCGGAACCACTGGACACTAAAATGGGTTTCAGCAACTCCATCCCCCTCTGCATGGCGCGGGCGGCGAGGAGCATCTCGGGGAGAAAGTATTCGCCCTCCTGGAATAGATTACCGACCTCTTCCATGGCGGGGATCATCGCTTCCCGCATCAAGGCCTCGGGGGTGGTCCCGGCCTTGAGCAGTTCCCGCACCCGAGCCTCAGTTTCCTCGGCCTTTCCCTGTTTGACCAGTTCCTTGAGCTGCTGCATCCGTTTTCCTCCTTGCCCTATCTCCCTTTTTTATCCTCCTCCTGTGCGCATCCCGGGTGATGGTCTTGGCGAAAGATTCCTCTTACCTTCACCGACGCTCGGCCCGGCTCTTCATGCGCCTTTTTGCGCTGGGGACGTTATAGGCGTGATGGAACGACGACCCGCGTAACGGGTAAACCATCGGCGGGGAATTCCTTACGGGCCGGCCGGGGAGGTTTCTAACATGTGCCGTAGTGTTCCTCGTTCCATTTTCGGGTCTCGTCCAGCATTGCGTAGTAATTCTCGATCTTGATGTAATTGGTGAGCGAGTTCCCTGAGCCCATGCAAAAACCGCCGCCCGGCGCGCAGACTTCCAGGATCTGGCGGGTTCTCCGTCTCACCTCCTGGGGCGTTCCCCGCGCCAGCAGGTCAACGTCCAGTCCCCCCAAGATGGCGATGCGGTCATGGTATTTTCTGTAAACCTGCTCTACCGGCTCGATGTTGTCTTGGAAGGAATGGCGGGCGTCGATGCCCACCATGTGGATGAGATCTTCCATGAGAGCGTCGATCTGGCCGCAGGAATGGAGGAGGAAGGGCTTGTCGTGGCGGTGGCAGGCGTCGGCGATCCTCTTCAGGCGGGGGATCACCCACTGGCGCATCCAGGCCGGGGAGAGCATGAGCGAGCGGTTGAAGCCCATGTCCTCGGCGTAGAAGACTGCGCCCACCGCCGGGTGAGCCGCGCAGCGTTCCACGGCCGCCTCCGCCAGTTCGGTGAGTTTTTCCAGGATGTCCCCGCAGAGATCGGGCTCCTCGATGCTCTTCAGGGCCATGTTCTCGAAGCCCATGAGACGTTTCAGGTCCTCAAAAATGCCGGTATATACGGCCATCACCTTCATGCCCTCGGGCATCTTGGAGGCGGCGTAGTCCATGGCCACCAGGCTGATGTCCTCCGGGGAGGGCCAGGGAAAGGCCTCGAAGTCGGAGCGGCTCATGATCAGGCCGCGGTGCTCATCCTGCCAACCCCGCAGCTTCCCATCCTGGACGGGGTTTTCCCGCAGGAGGAACTCGGTGCGGGGGATGGGGACCACGGGGACCATGGTCACGTAATCGTAGCCCACCTTCTCGGAGAAGGCCAGGGAGAGATCCATGAGCTGTATGCCGAGTTCTAGCTGCTCCATGGTGGGGTTGGGCCCTAAGTAGAAGATCTCCATCGCCCTCTCGGCGGGGAATTCCAGGCCAGTGACCGCGCTCATGATCTCCGGGTCGGCCAACAGCTCGATGATGGGCACCGGGCCCTCCGTGGTTTCGCGCAGCAGAACGCGGCGCAGGTGGTCGAAGTCGTAATAATTCTTGAAGGGTTTTTCCAGCATCCCGCCTCCTTTGTGCAGGTCAGCACCATCCGTGTAAAACTTAAAATGATTCTTTTCGGAATCCAATTATATTACCGGAGGGCGGGTAGCATCAAGGATTCGAATTGACTCCTAATAAATCCACTCCCAACGGATTCGTTGCCTCAAGGATGACGTTGTAAATAGTCGAGCCCGTTTTGGCGCGGGATTTAACGGGGGAAATCGTCCGCCCGAAAACGCCCGAAAGGGAACAATGATCCGGAAGGAGATTAATATGACCGGTCTTCGGGGTGAGACCGCCTCCGGCTTTTTGTGGGGGCGATTGGGCTTGACGGCGCACTGATGAGCATGTAATATAACATCTACAACTTTTCAATTTTCGGGGAGGAGGAGAGATGGCGGTCAAGATTATAAGCACTACTGAGTTGAGGTCCAAGGCCGCGGACATGGTCATCGGCCTGCGCCGGGGGGACCGCTTCCTCATCCAGCACTACAACGATATCGTTGGATACGTCACGCCGGAGATACCGGAGGACATCCTCAAGAAGCTCGGGGTGAAAAGCGGGAAGCGCGAGGAGAGCTTCAAGACGGTCGAATAGGTCACGTTCCTCTCGAAAACAGCAGGCTTGCCGACAATCGATCCCCTCTGTTGCACCGTAGGGGCGCGGGAGCTAACGCTGAGAACTCGCGGCTCCCGGCATTGTACCAGTACCACGGCATTGCGCGAATGCTGTATTCTACGCAGGCTGTTTCCGCAGGTCCGGCTTAAACGGATGAGATGCCTGTCCCCTTGTGCTCGCGGGGATGATTTAGCAATAAATGGTAACTATTCCGGTGGGGGGTCAAGAGTCCATGGCCTGGGGGAGAGGTGCGCGGTGTCCTGCCGTCTCAGATGGCAAGCTTGCGAATGGGACGCATCTCGATAGTCGTAGGACGCGAGAAGATCCTTCCCGTTCACCGTGCCCGGCGGGGGATAGGCGTGAGGAAGGGAGGAATCGCGTTGTCGAGTCATAGTTCGAAAAAGGCAGAAGGAAAAAGGCTCCCATTCATTCGTGGCAAGCGAGAAGGTCCCGAGGCAAGAAGGCGCTGTTTCCGGCTTTTCCGTTCTCATGGTGGCCCCCTCCCCTTCCGTGACCCTCGAGGGCAGGCCACGGCGGAATTCGCCATGGTCCTTCCCTTCCTGCTCCTGGTCTTTCTGCTCCTGGTTCAGGCGGTGCTGGTGATGCGGGCCCAGATAGCGGTGACCGCCGCGGCCCGGGAGGGGGCGAGGAAGGGGGTGGAGACCGGAAACCTGGCCCTTATCGAGGGAGCGGCAGCCCGCGCCGCCTCCGGGCTGGACCAGGAGAAGCTCAAGGTCAGGGTGGAGAGCGGCCCGCGGAAGCGGGGTGAATGGATAAGGGTGGAGGTGGAGTATGACGTGCCCATCGCCCTGCCCGCCGTGGAGAGGTTCTTCCCCCGGGTTACCGTGCGCAGCAGCGCGGAGATGCGCATCGAGAACGACCGGGAGGGAGCATGAACGGCGCAGACCTCCCGCGGATAAACGTGGACCCCGCTTCCTGGGGACGTCCACTGGATTATGAGCGAAGGGAAAACGATTTATTCTCACAAGGGGAGGTGTGGGTGGGTACTTGCGTAAGGGGGCCAAGAATTACGAGCGGCGGGAAAACGATTTTATTCCCGCAAGGAGGCCTTGATTGATGGATTCCCGAAGGCATCGACGCGGCCTTCCGGGGAGGGATTCATGCCCCCCTCTTATAGAGGGCCCGCCGGGAAATGACATCCGTTCCCAAGGACCCCGTTCGACTGCCTGGAGAGAGGGTTTTGTACTCCGTGCGCGGCGGCTGGTGCGGGGAGAAGCGGCGGGAGTCACGGTGATCGCCGCGGCCCTGGTCCCGGTGATGCTCCTTTTGGCCCTTATCCTGCATGATGTGACCCAGGTCTATGCCGCGAGGTCACAGGCCCAGACCGCCGCCGATGCCGCGGCCAAGGCCGCCGGGCTGGAGCTCACCCCCCTCTTCGGGGTGGGGAACGATCCCACCGGGGCGGCACGCGATTACGCCCGGCGCAACGGGTGCGAGCTCGTCTCCTGCGAGACGGGCGGCAACGAGAGGTATCTATGGGTCACTGTCCGCGTGGCCCGCAGGGCGGACCGGCTGTTCCTGAAACCCGGTGGAGCGGTCCTCACCGCCACCGCCCGCTGCTACCTGGACCTCTCCGACGACGTAAACCGGTGAGCTGCGCCGGCCCCATCCGGCTCAAGATCCCTTGTTTCCTCTCCGGCCTCTCTCCTGTAGATCATGATGCAGGCGTCGTGGATGGCCTCGATACCCCTATCCCGGCAGAAGGCTATGGCCTGGGGCGATTCGGAGCCCGGCTGCATCCATACCCTTCTCACCCCCAGCCTGGCCGCCTCCTCCACCGTCCTTTCGGTGACCTCCGGGGGGACGACGAAGATGAGCAGGTCCGGCACCTCGGGAAGGCTTGCGAGGTCGGGAAAGCACCTCACTCCCTCTATCTCGTCATAGTTAGGGTTCACGCCGTAGACCCGATAGCCCCCGCGGTGGAGGTCCATGAGCACCTTGTACCCATACTTGTTGCGATCCTGAGTGGCGCCCACCACGGCGAAGCACCCCATCTTCGAGAGGTCGAGGTCTATCATGTCGGCGCCCTCCTCCAGGATGTGATGGATAAGGTATATCATCGGCGGCAGCGGCCGCCGTGTTCTCCCCCTCGACCGCAGGCGTCCCCCTCCCCGGAATGGTCGCAGACGTTCTCCTCGCTCGTGAGGGTTCCCGAGGCCAGGGCACGGGCCGTTTCCTCCAGGTCCCCGCGGGTCCCGGTGACAACCTCGATGCCCAGGGATCGGAAGAGGGCCACCGCCCGGTTGCCCATCCCTCCGGATATCACGTGGGTGACTCCCCATTCCTTGAGCATGGGAGGAAGGGCACCGGGTGCGTGTCCGGGGTTGGGCACGCGCCTCAGCAGCCTGACCTCCTCGCCTTCGGCCTGGAAGAGGGCGAACTCCTCGCAGTGGCCGAAGTGGGGACATACCTCCCCACCTTCAGCGGCGACACATATTAGCATCTACATCCTCCTTTCTCGGATATCGGTACGGGCGTTTTCGCTTTCCATCACGATCCCGGCACGGCGTCCCATGTCCATGTTGAAGTATTATAGGGCATATGTCATATAGATGTACGGGCTTGAGCTGCGCTTTTGATTCCGTTCCCGTTGATTGCACGACAAGAATGCCTCATCCCGGGAGAGCAAATGTCAATGTAAAGTCCCCTTTTGTGAAGCGGGTAAACCGATCCTTTCCATCACCTTTTCGTGAAGCCGGCGAAGCAGGCGGGCGGCCTCACCCTCCGCGACCTCCAAGGGAGTCATGCACAACCTCGCCGCCTCGGCCAGTTCCTCCAGGTAGGGTATCTCCGCCACTACCTCCACGCCCAAGGAGGCGCACTCTTCCTTTATCCGCTCCGCTTCCTCCACGTTTATGTCGCACTTGTTGAGGCAAACGAGGGAAGGGATGCGGAAAAAGGCGGCGGTCTCCAGCGCGCGGAGGAGGTCATGTCGCCCGGAGAGGGTGGGCTCGGCCACCATGAGGGCCAGGTCGGCGCCGGTCACCGAGGCGATCACCGGGCAGCCGATGCCGGGGGACCCGTCTATTACCAGGAGTTGATAACCCTTCTCCACCGCCGCGGCTTGCGCCTCCATGCGCACCCGGGAGACCACCTTTCCGGAAGCCTCTTCGCCCACCGCCAGACGCGCCCACACCATCTCCCCATAGGGGGTCTCGCCCATGAAGACCTCGGTCCCCTCCGGTTCCTCCATGCTTATTGCACCGGCGGGGCAGAGGCGCGCGCAGAGTACGCATCCCTCGCAGGCATGCCTCTCGACCCGGAATTCCCGTATGGCCTCGAAGCGGCACGCCTCCACGCAGTCGCCGCACCGCGTGCATCTCTCGGGGTCGATGCTCGCCTTGCGGGACACGTTCAGGGTGTAGGACTTGGTTATCTCCGGCTTCAGAAGGAGGTGCAGGTTGGGCGCTTCCACGTCACAGTCGGCGATCATCGCCCTTCCCGCCAGCTCCACCAGGGCCGCCGCCACGGTGGTTTTCCCGGTCCCGCCCTTTCCACTGAGCACCACCAGCTGTTTCATGTGCTCACCGCCCTTTTCGGCAATCCCCTTCCATCGATGCTCCCCGATCCCTTGAGATGCGCCGGGCCCCGTGCCATACCGCCGGTTCCTCCCGCCGTCCGTGGAAAGGGCGGGGATGTCCGCGCCCTCGCCTCATGCCCTCGCCCCTCCCTCCACCTTGTTCGGCACGATCTTCCGGAACATGCGCAGGAAGCGCTCCCTCCATTCCGGGACCTCCTCCACCAGGTTAAGGCCACGGGAGTAGAGGGAGGCGTATTCCCTCTTGTAGGCTATACGCAGCAGTACCGGTACCCCGTTTTCCGCACACCAGGTATCCAGCCCGCCCCCGCCGAGGATGTACTTGTTGATGACCACGCCGTGGGGGATGTCCAGCTCCCTGACCATCTCCAAGGCCATGCGCAGGTCATGAAGGCCGAACTGGGTGGGTTCCGTCACCAGCAGGCAGTAGTCGGCCCCCCTTACCGTCTCCATGACCGGGCAGCCCGAGCCAGGTCCTCCGTCCAGGATGTTCACCGCCCCCTCCCCGATCCTTTCCTTAAGCCTCCTGACTATGGGGGTGGCCTTGGGCTCGCCTATGTCCAAGATTCCATGGCAGAAGGAGATATCGGCTCCGCCATATTTGCCTGCTTTAACCAGGCCACATTCCACCCTGCCGATGGGCACGGGTTCCTCCCTCACCGCTTCCCTGGGGCAGAGCAGGGAGCAACCCCCACAGGCATGGCACAGCTCATCGAAGACCATGATCCGGTCCCCGGCCAAGGCCAGGGCGTTGTAGGCACAGAAATCCACGCATATGCGGCAGAGGTCGCACTTGTCGGGGTCTATCCTGGGGACCGTCAGCTCCACCCGTTCCGAGGACCGGATCTCGGGTTGGAGGAAGAGATGGTCGTTGGGCTCCTCGACGTCGCAGTCGATGAGCCGCACCTCGAGGCCCTCCCCGGCCAGGGCCAGGGCCAGGTTGACGGCCACCAGCGTCTTTCCGGTGCCTCCTTTGCCGCTGGCGACGGCTATCACCAACGCCAGCCGCCTCCTCCGCCGCATCCCCTTCGGCCCCAACCGCCGCGCCCTCTGCCCGGTCCCATGCCGGCTCCCGGGTAGAAGGGTCCCGGCCCGGGCATGCCCGCGCCCAATCCCGTCCCCGGTCCGGGGAAGAAGGGAGCCGTACCGGGAATGGTCCCGCCGGGCCCACCGGCAGGCGGCTGCATGCCGAAATGACCTCCCACGGTGGGGGCGGAAGCTGTGGTCATCCCTCCGGATTTGAAGTTTTCGGCCGCCTGCCTCACTGTGCCGGCGACCCCCGTATAGACGGCAATTCCAGCCTGGCTCAGGACCCCGAAGGCGTTGGGCCCCACGTTCCCGGTGAGCACCGCTTTCGCGCCCCGGTCCACCACCATCTGGGCGGTTCCGATGCCCGCACCTCCGCCAGCGGAGACGTTGGGGTTGGAAACCGCCTCGAACTCCAGGGTATCCATGTCCACGAAGAGCAGATAAGCGCAGCGTCCGAAACGCGGATCCACGGCGCTCTCCAGATCGGGTCCAGTCGAGGAAACTGCTATTTTCATCTTCAGACCTCCTTGCCTGCGTTACCTGATGTCATACCGGCCGAGCCTTTTTGCGGGGGAACGATCGCCCGCGCGGGTGATTCCGCCACGCCGACCACCCGCCGGGCCTCCGCACCGGTTAAAGGTGCCCGTTTCCCGCCGAAAGGTGGCCGCGGCGACCCTCAACGCTCAGCATCGCTCACCCGCCATGGGGGTTCCGCACTTGGGACAGCGCTTGCTGGAACATGGTATGCCCCTCCGATGGGGTTCGCTGTATCCGCACCTGGGGCAGGTACAGCGGGAGCTTCCGCCCAGCCCGCGCCCTCCCGCGGGGCGTCCGGCTCCTCTTCCTTCACCCCTTCCGAATGGACCCATTCTCTTCACCTCCCTTCCCGGCGGAGGCGCTAATCTACGCGCGGAGTGAGCCGACCGGTCGAGCTCGCTCTTTCCCTACCGCTTTCCGGACGGCGTTAGCGTCAGTCCTCGTGGCCGGTGACGGCCAGGATCGACGCCACCATGGCGTTAACCGCCTCCGACTCGTAGGTCTCTATGGCCCCGATATCGCACAGTTCACTTATGCGCTGGTCGTGGGGGATCTTTCCCAGTAGGGGGAGCCCCATGTCCCTTATCATCTGCTCCGTCCCCTCACCCCCGAAGAGCTCGAAGGTCTTTCCGCAGTGCGGGCATAAGGCCGTGCCCATGTTTTCCACCACGCCGATGATCCTCCCGCCCACCTTGCGGGCCATGTTTATGGCCTTGCGCACGACCATGGAGGCCAGCACCTGCGGGGAGGTGACGATGAGCACGTCGGTCTCTGTGAGCATCTGCATTATGGTCAGGGGAGCATCTGAGGTTCCCGGAGGCAGGTCGAGGAGCAGGTAATCCAGCTTTCCCCAATCGGTATCCTCCCAGAACTGCCTGATGGCGTTGGAGACCAAGGGGCCTCTCCAGATAAGGGCGTCATCCTCCCTGTCGAGTAGCAGGTTGGCGGACATGACCCTTATGCCTCCCGCGGAAAGGGGAGGCACCATCTTACCGTTCTCCACCGTTATCTGTCCCCTGACGCCCATGACCTTGGGGATGCTGGGGCCGGTGATGTCGGCATCGAGGACCCCCACCGCCAAGCCTTTTTTCTGAAGGCCCGCCGCGAGCAGGGCCGTGACGGACGACTTTCCCACGCCTCCCTTGCCGCTCATGACGGCCAGAAAGCGGTCTATCGCGGGGACCTTTTCACCTTCCGGTTCCCGGGGCGCGGCTTTCTCCTCGCCAGGCACGTCCTCACCTCCGCTTGTTTCTCTGTCCCGGTCGTCCTCCGGTAAAATTATTATACATATGCCTATAAAAAACAAGCGGTAATTATTTACATAGGGATTAGGAAGGAAATCCAAGTTTATACGGGCCTTGAAATCATAGCCCT
This sequence comes from Actinomycetota bacterium, assembly GCA_030019255.1. Classification (NCBI taxonomy): domain Bacteria; kingdom Bacillati; phylum Actinomycetota; species Actinomycetota bacterium. Next base: position 52,877 of record JASEFK010000014.1, on the reverse strand, counting down.
TATATGGGCAAAAGACAATAATTTAATTGCTGTCTGGCTGTGCCGCTGTGGGGAATTCTGTTTTGTTTAAACGGTGGCATTACGACGTTCATGGACGGTTCCAAGCAATCGTTTCCAGGTATGCGCAATCCCGTGGGCAGGCTTTGCGGTTGAGAATCCTATACCTGGCATCAGGTAAAAACGGGGTTGTCTTTGAGAGATGCCGGAGAATGGGACGGTACCGGAACGACGGCTTTTCTTCACCGGTGGTCAGTAGATGAAGAAGGGGAAGGAGTCGATGAGCCACTCGCCCTTTTCCTTGACCAGCCGCACCCGGGAGGTCTCCGATTCCAGGTTGCCCCGGGTTCCGAACTCGATGGTCACGTCCACCTCGGCGGCGTTTTCCCTCAACTGTATGTCCCGGGGATCGAAGTCGTAGGAGCGCGCAGTCCCGAAGATCCCGGAGAACTCCGCCGCCGTCCAGGGCTTCTCCAGGCGGTGTTTCTCCTTGTAAGCCCGGCTCAGGTGCTCCAAGATGTATTCCGTCCGCCCGTCCAGGCAGGCGATGAGGAAATCCCGCAGGGCCTGTTCCACCTCCGCCCGTTCCCCTTCTTCTCCGTCCACGGGCGGCGGACGGCGGGACCAGTCCAGGGCGGTGAAAGCATCCACCTTCCATGCGTCACCTTCCAGCTTGAGGGCAAGGGTTTCCTCCTTCTCCCCCTTTCCGGTTATTTCCAGGACCACGGTGACCGTCGCCCGGTCGTCCGCGAGGATCACGTCCCGGTCGGGGGAAAAGCGGTAGGATGCCAAGTAGCCCAGGGCGGCCACCAGGTCCTTACTGGTCACGGGGTCCGGCACCCGGTTACCCTCCAGGTATTCGGCGGTCATCATCTCCCGCAGGACCTCCACCCGCTGGTCGCCCAGGGCGTTCAGGAAGGCGGTGGCCGCTTCCGTAACTCGGGAGAGCTTCTCCTCCCGGCTCTCCCTCCCCTTGCCGCATCCGGAAAGCGTAAGGACGGCCAGGACGACCACGAGGGTGGCTGCGAGGACCGCCGCCAGGCCGGTAACGTATTTCGCCCGAAGGCGGACCGGGTCTCCCGCCGCGTCCTCCGTCCCGTGGTACGGGGTGCTGTTCCCCTTTCTTTTCGCCTCGACCATCTATGCTGCCCGCCTTGACCGGCGCGATAGAGAGCCTCCCTTCCCTCCCCGTCGGCAACCGTGGTTACACGTCCTTTGCCTGGTCGCGGGGACGGCTCGGGCTCATCCTCGTAGTAATGTTCCTCATTTATGATATGCCGCTCGGTTCATATTATCCTCCAACGGAATGCAGGCCAGCGTCCCCGGTCCGCACGAGGTCCGGGATGGCGATTCCCCGAATGGCGGCTCGGTAAGAGCCGTTCAGGGATAACCGTCAAGCATGCCTCTTGCCTGCCCGGCTCCGTCACTTCCGAGGAGGCATTCCGGGTCATCGCCGTAAGGGTGGCTTCGAGCATGCGCGCCCTTCCCGAACGGGGCTTCGCGGGGGTTCCTCCTAGAAGGGATTAGATACGGTCGGTTGGCGATGATGTATCGTTCATGCAGGCGTTTTCGAGATTGAAAAAGCCGAGGAGACCGCCCTGTCATCCTCACCAAACAAGCAGGTCGACAGAAAGAAAGGGGTGATATCTCGATGTTCGGTTCGTTTGACTATCATCTTGGCGGGGTCTAATATTAGTAGGCGCGCCGGAAGGACATGTTCGCAAGCCTGAAAGAGTCGACGTGAGCCGGTTGAGGCTCATCGGGAAAGGGGACAGCCTCGCCGGAAAGGCCGGTGCGGGAACGCGAGAAGGAGGGAAAAGGAATGCTCGCCCTGTTTCAGAGCTTCGGCCTCCCCGAGCTGGGAGTGATACTCCTCATCGCCCTCATCATCTTCGGGCCGGCTCAGCTTCCCAAGATAGGGCGTTCCGTGGGGAAGGCCATCCGCGAGTTCCGGGCCTCGAGCCAAGAGGTCTCCAAGGCCATCCAGGAAGGCATCGAGGGAACGGATGAGGAGGAAGGGGCCAAGAAGAAGTCCTCGGACGACGAGGATTGAACTCCCGCCGGGCGACCCCGGGATGATGATCCTGCGGAAAAGCCGTTGCCTTGCGCGTGCGCATATAGGAGGGCGGGTCTCCCTCCGCTTTAATGGGGGATGATGATGCGGGGCGGCGTATACGGCTTGATGTGTTGCGGGAATCGTTTGCCGGGCTCGTTCGGATGACGTGGATATGTCGATAGGGGTGAACGGTCGGCGGCATGACCTGAAGATATAGAGTGATCCGTTCCCGGCATCATCACCTGAATGAATACCACCCCACTTTTCGGTTTTCCAATCGTTCGGGGAGGTGCCTGTGGCCGAGCTGAGAATGTCCTTCATTGAGCACCTGGAGGAACTGCGCAGGCGCATAATCGTCATCTTCATCTCCCTCCTGGTGGCGGTCTGCGTGGGATATGTGTTCTCCTGGGAGATCCTCGATTTCTTGAAGAGGCCGGCTACCAAGGCCGACATCCCCCTCAACCTTTACTACCAGACGGTCCTCGAGCCGTTCATGGTGCGCTTCAAGATCGCCATGTACGCGGCCCTGGTCATCGCCCTCCCGGTCATCCTCTACGAGGTCCTGGCCTACGTGGCCCCCGCCCTGCGCAAGCGGGAGAAGCGCCTGATGTACGGTTCCCTCTTCTTCATCATCCTCTTTTTCCTGGCCGGCGCCGCCTTCTGCTACTTCTACATCCTGCCCGTGGGCCTGAACTGGCTGGTGGGCCAGGCCCAGGGGAGGATTAGCCCTGTGCTCATGGCCGGGGACTATGTGGGCCTGGTGGCCCTGCTCATGCTGGCCCTGGGCCTCACCTTCGAGACGCCCCTGCTGGTGTGGCTGGTGGTGCGCCTGGGCATCGTGACTCCCCGCAGGCTTCACCGGGGATGGAGGTACGCCGTTATCGCCATCCTGGCCTTTGCCGCCCTCATCACCCCGGACTGGAACCCCATAACCATGATGCTGGTGGCCGCCCCCATGTTCCTCCTCTACGAGGGGAGCATATTCTTCGCCGCCCTGGGCAAGCGGGCCGCAGATAGGCGAAGGAAGGCTCTGGAGGAGGAATTGGGCGAGTAGGAACTTGTGAAAGGGGTTACCGCCTTCCAGAACCTGGGGAAGGTAGCCAACCGGAAGAATGCTCGAGCGAGCAGGGCCTTGAGAAGTAGGGCCTTGAGAAGCTATCGGCGCCCCCGGAAAGTTATAGCCGGACACCATGTCCATCCCGGTTGGAAGGCGGAGTAGGGTTCTGGGAACCTGTCCATACCCATCCGAACCGCACCGTCCGGACCAATGGTTCATGAAAAGCTGGGAAAGGAACGCACGTGCGGGCCTTGTGCATCTTCACGGATTTCCAGACTATTCGAGGCCGGGGTGGGAAAGGTCACCACTCCCGGCGGGCAGCCAGGAATTCATAGGTTGAGATCCGGGCCCTCGGTATCCAGGTGGAATGGGTTGCGGACGCAAGGGCAGAGTCACGGCACGCGGCCGATGAGCGCCGGACGAGACGGATAAGGGATCGAGTCCCCGGGGATGATGCCGACTTCGCCTGTGGGGAGTGAACGGCAGACAATATTCCTGTTAATTGTACCGGGTCCCTTTCTGGTATGATTATTCCGCCCGCGGTGCGGCATGGACCGAAACGGGAAGGGCCGCGCTATTCGAGGGGCTCGGGTTGAAGGCCCGGGTTACGGGTGGACGCACGTCCGCCGGTTATCGAGGAGGTGGGTTACCATAGGCGATTTCAACCTCAAGCAGCGCCGCATAAACAAGAGCCTGGTAAACCGGAAGGCCAGGGAGTATGTGGAAAAGAATCCCAGGCTGAAGGGGATAACGGACCTGTACCGCGAGGTCTTCTCCGTGCAGCGCCGTCTTTCTCGGCGCATCCCGGATCGCCTGCCCCACATCGAGGGCGCGGAGGTGTCCTTCCGCCTGGAGGAAGGGAGGCTGCTCTTGGAACCAGAGGAGATGGAGATAGACCTCTCCCTTCTGGTGGGGATGATCAGGGAGATAGGGGAGGCGCTGATAAAGAAGGGCGATAAGGAGCCGGCGGACCTGAGGACTTTCCTCGAGGAAGAGCTCACAGAGGAGCTGGCCCGCGAGCTGGTCGAGGCCTGCCTGGCCGGTGACGAGGAGAGGTTCAACTCCCTGGCGGAGGGGAAGGCGGCGGAACCGGAACTGATTTACCTCCTCCTGCACCTCACCCTAGCTCCCTTCTACTGGAAGGCGGCCGCCTCCCTGGCCCGGCAAGCGGACCTGGACCAGGTGGCCAGGGGGACCTGTCCCGTGTGCGGGGACCTCCCCCTGATGGGTTTCCTGCGCTCCGAGGACGGACTGCGGGTGCTGGAGTGCTCCCGTTGCGGGGCACGCTGGGGGTTCCCCCGGATGATGTGTCCCTTCTGCATGACCACCGACCAGGAGAAGCTGCGGTATATATATCTGGAGGACGATCCCCACCACCGGGCTTACCTGTGCGACAACTGCCGGAAGTATATAAAGATAACCTCGGGATACACGGGTAAGGACGAGGAACTGGTGCTGCCCCTCGAGGACCTGGCCACCGCCCGGCTGGACTTGGCGGCGGAGGAGAAGGGGTACCAACGGGGGTGCCGGACGGTTTTTTCCTGAGCCAGCGTCCTCAAGGGCGTGAAGGCCATTCTTCGGGTCGACCGGGGAGGGCGGCTCAAGGCCGTGGGATACTCGCTGGACCCGGACGCGCGGGTTTTAGGTCGCCGCAGGGGAGAAGTACCGCGGTTAACGCGCTTGAACGCCGGGCTGGGGGGAATCGAGGCCGGGCTCACGTTAAGATGGCGGGTAAAGAGGACTTTTCGGGTACGAGTTGCGTTTTAGTGAAAAAATGGTAGTATAATGGCGGCGATTTTCGGGAAGGCGGACCTTGACATCCTGTAGTGGAAAAAGCGCTTAAAAAGGCGAGGCCTGGTATAGTGAGTCAGCCTCTGGTAATCCCGATTGTAGTAGGGAGAGGCTTTGCGCATAAAAGGGAACGAATTGGCGAATGAAACGAGAGAAAGTGCAGGAGTCGACCTAGGAAAGTGGGGGGAGAGTATGGAACTTTCTCGCAGAAGTTTCCTCAAGCTGTCGGGCGCCGGGATAGGCGTCACGGCCCTCGCCCAACTCGGTTTCACCACCCCTGCCTACGCCGCCGGCGATGAGCTTCGCATCCGCGAGGCAAGGGAAAGCACCACGGTATGCCCGTACTGCTCCGTGGGATGCTCCGCCATCGTCAGCGTGCAGGACGGGAAGGTGGTGAATATCGAGGGGCTCCCCGACAGCCCCATCAACCGGGGCAGCCTCTGCTCCAAGGGACAGTCCATCATCCAGGTGGCCAACAACGAGAGGCGTTTGAAGAAGGTCCTCTACCGCGCGCCGGGGGCCACGGACTGGGAGGAGAGGACCTGGGAGGAGGCCATCCCGGCCATCGCCCGTCTCATCAAGGACACTCGCGACGCCACCTTCGTGGAGACCGACGAGGTGGACGGACAGAAGGTGACCGCCAATCGCTGCGAGGGCATCGCCCAGCTGGGTGGGGCGGCCCTGGACAATGAGGAGTGCTATCTGGCCGCCAAGTTCGCGCGTTCCCTCGGCCTGGTGTATATAGAACACCAGGCCCGCATATGACACTCGGCCACAGTCGCCGGTCTCGGCGGCACGTACGGCCGGGGGGCCATGACCAATCACTACGTGGACCTCAAGAACGCGGACGTCTTCATAATCTGCGGCGCCAACCCCAGCGAGAACCATCCCGTCTCCTGGAAGTGGCTGGAGAAAGCCAGGGAGGAGAGGGGCGCCAAGATCATCGTGGTGGATCCCAGGTTCACCCGCTCCGCCGCCCGTGCCGATCTCTTCTCCTTCATCCGGCCGGGCACCGATATCGCCTTCTTCAACGCTCTCATCAAGTACGCCATCGATAAGAACTACATCAACTGGGAGTACGTCCAGAACTACACCAACGCCCCCATCCTGGTTGATCCGGACTTCAAGGGGCCCTGGGAGCTGGACGGATACTTCAGCGGCTACGACAAGGAGAAGAAGAAGTACAATCCCGACCCCAAGGTCAATAAGTGGACCTACCAAACCGATCCCGCTACCGGGGAGCCCAAGCGCGTGCAGCTCATCCCCATTGCCGAGGACCCTGCCTTCCCCGGAAGGGGAGTGCCCATCGGACCCAAGGACAGCAACGGGAACTACATCCCCGTGGAATGGGAGCTCATCAAGGCGGGAAGGTTCGACGAGATGCAGCCTACGGTCTTCGCCAAGCTGGCCAAGCACGTCTCGCGCTACACCTATGAGGGCCCGGACAGCGTGGTGGCCAAGGTCTGCGGCATGGACCCGGACAAGTTCAAGGAGATCGCGGAGACCTATGTGGGTATTACCCACAAGCGGGAGAAAACCGGCAACCTCATGTACGCCATGGGGCTCACCCAGTTCACCTTCGGGACGGAGAAGATACGCGCCTTCGCCATCCTGCAGGCGCTGCTGGGGAACACCGGGATGCCCGGAGGGGGAATCAACGCCCTTCGCGGCGAGTCCAACGTACAGGGATCGACGGACTTCGGGCTGCTAAGCCACATACTTCCCGGCTACATCTCGGTTCCCAACTCCACCGATCATCCCACCTTGGACAAGTACCTGGAAAAATTGACTCCCAAGGTGGGTATCTGGACTTGGACGCCCCGTTTCGTCAAGAGCTACCTCATGGCTTACTACGGCCCCTACGCCAAGAAGAACGGGCTGGACAAGGCCTATGACCTGCATCCCAAGGTCAAGAAGGGCAAGAACTACACCCACATCGCCCTCTTCGAGGACATGTACGCCGGGGTTATCAAGGGCCTCATCGCCTGGGGTCAGAACCCAGTGGTGGGCGGGGCCTGCTCCAACCTGGAGGCCGCGGCCATGGACAAGCTGGACTGGTTCGTTGCCGTGGACCTGTGGGAGACGGAATCCATGAACTTCTGGCGCCGCCCCGGCGTGGAGCCCAAGGACATCAAGACCGAAGTATGGGTGCTGCCCGCCGCTTCCTCGGTGGAGAAGAGTGGGGTGGTGACCAACTCCGGTCGCCTGGCCCAGTACCGCTGGAAGGCGGTGGAACCCCCCGGCGACGCCAAGTCCGACGCCTGGATAATGCACCAGCTCATGAAGGCCTTGAAGGACCTCTACGAGGCGGAGGGCGGCAAGAACAAGGAGGCCATCACCGAGCTCTTCTGGGCTTACGAGGAAGACGAGCACGGCGATCCCAACCTGGACCAGGTGCAGCTGGAGATCAGCGGGTTCACCTGGCCGGAAGGGGAATTCTCCTGGGAGGCGGCCTTCAAGAAGCCGGTCTTCAGCTTCGCCAACCTCAAGGACGATGGCTCCACCGTCAGCGGCACGTGGATCTACTGCGGGCAGTGGGCTAGCGACGCGGATATAGAGAACGCGGCCAAGATCCTGGGCATTGAGGGACAGCTCCCCAAGGGGGAGGACGGAAAGACCAAGATCCCCCGGGACAAGCAGGTCATGGAGTGGAACGGCATCCCCTTCAACAAGGCGCAGTGGCACTTCCAGAAGACACCGGTGTACTGGCTGGGGAAAGACGGCCAGACCATCTACACCGAGAACCCGCCATCCGACGCCAAGATGATCGATCTGGGAGTCAATCCCAACTGGGCCTGGGTCTGGCCTCTGAACCGTCGCATCCTCTACAACCGCAACTCCGTGGACTGGTCAGGCAAGCCCTTCGCCCCGGACAAGGCCCTCTTCACCTTCAAGGACGACGAGACACTGGGGATGAAGAACGACGTGCCCGACTTCTATACCCAGCCTAGCTCCGACCCGGCCTTCCCGGCCGAGCTCAGGGGGAAGGCCACCATGAGGACCCGTTCCGGTGCCACCTCCTTCTTCATGAACCGGGAGCCGGGTGCCTTGGTGGCGCGCCTCTTCTCCAACTCCATGGCGGAGGGCCCCTTCCCCGAGCACTACGAGCCGCGGGAAAGCCCGGTCAGGAACATGCTCTCCTCGGTACAGAACAACCCGGCGGCGGTGCTCGAGTGGCCCTCGGCCAAGAACGAGCCCGAGAAGTGGGGCTTCGCCGAGGTGGGGGACGAGCGCTACCCCTACGTGTGCACCACCTACCGGGTGACCGAGCACTGGCAGGCGGGGCAGATGACCCGCAACAATTCCTGGCTGGGCGAGGCCATGCCGGAGAACTTCGTCGAGATCTCCAAGGAGCTGGCCGACGAGCTGGGGATCAAGAGCGGCGACCTGGTTGAGGTGGAGAGCAAGCGCGGCAAGGTGCAGGGCGTTGCCGTGGTCACCGTGCGCCTGAAGCCCCTGGAGATCGGGGACAACGGCACAACCAGGAAGATCCACATAGTGGGATTAACCTGGCATTATGGGTTCGTTGGCCTCTTCCCGGGCGGCCCGGAGCGCAACGGGTTCTCCAAGAAGAACTACGCCGCCAACCAGCTGACGCCGCACGTGGGAGACGCCAACACCACCATCCCCGAATCCAAGGCTTTCCTGGTGAACCTAAGGAAGGTGAAGTAAAATGGCTAACCCGACGGACAAGGCCATCCTCTTCGACGCCAGCAAGTGCACGGGATGCCGGGCCTGCCAGGTAGCCTGCAAGAACTGGAACCAGCGGGGGTACACGGAGACCCACAACGAGGGCACCTACGAGAATCCCCGCCAGCTCACCGCGCAGTGCTGGATGCGCATCCTCTTCAACGAGCCCGAAGAGCGTCCGAAGAGCGACGACGAGATCTACTGGTACTTCACCAAGTACCAGTGCATGCACTGCACCGACGCCACCTGCGTCAAGGTGTGCCCCAGCGGGGCCACCAAGAAGCATAAGGTGACCGATGGGGACACCGAGGCCTACGTGGTAAAGACCGACCCCAAGCAGTGCATCGGCTGCAACTACTGCGTGGCCACTTGCCCCTTCCAGGCCTGCCGCTACGACGAGAAGGAAAAGGGGATCTTCCGGTGCGTCATGTGCCTGGACCGTATAAGCCAGGATCCGGAGGCTTTTCCTGAGCCTGAGCAAGCCTCACCGGACATGAAGAACGCCAAGGACCCTTACCCCACCCGCAACCGCCCCGCCTGCGTGCAGACCTGCACCTCCGGGGCTCTCTCCTTCGGCACCCGCGAAGAGATGCTGGAGCTGGCCAGGAAGCGGGTGGAATATCTGAAGGGCCGGGGCAAGGACAAGGCCCAGGTCTACGGGGAGAACGAGCTGGGCGGTCTCCATTACATCTACGTGCTCGAGGATACCCCCGATAAGTACGGCCTGCCGGAGAAGCCCACGGTACCAGCCGGCGTGACCGTCTGGGAGACCCTGGTGAAACCGGGCGCTCCCTGGGGCGGCCTGGCCCTGGTAGGCCTGGTGGCCGCGGCGGGAGTCGGTTACGTGATCAACAAGCGCAACGAAGGATTGGAGCGCCAGGCACAGGGAGGGGGTGAGTGACATGGCGGAGCTCAAGACCTTCCAGGGAGGTATCCATCCCCCCTACAACAAGGAGCTGGCCTCGGGCAAGGCCATCAAGCCGGCCCCCATCCCCTCCGAGGTGGTCATCCACCTACAGCAGCACGTGGGGGCCCCCTGCGAGCCCTTGGTCAAGGAGGGAGACCGGGTGGAGGTAGGCCAGAAGATAGGCGAAGCCCAGGCCTTCGTCTCCGCCCCGGTGCACGCCTCGGTATCCGGCGTGGTCAAGGCCATAACCGAGGTCCCCAACTTCACTGGGGCCAAGGTGAGGAGTGTGGTCATCACCCCCGACGCCACGCAGCCCGAGTTCCAGAAGAAGCCCGGCAAGGACTTGGAGTCCCTCACCGCGGAGGAGATCCGGGAGATAGCCAAGGAGGCCGGGCTGGTGGGCATGGGCGGGGCCGCTTTCCCCACCCACGTGAAGATCACCCCTCCCTCCGACAAGCCCATCGACACGGTGATCATCAACGCCTGCGAGTGCGAGCCCTTCCTCACCTGCGACCACCGCCTCCTGCTGGAGCGCACCGACGACCTCATCGCCGGCGCCCGCCTGCTCAAGACGGCGGTGGGGGCCTCACGGGTGATCATCGGGGTGGAGGCCAACAAGATGGACGCCGTGGACGCCCTGCGCTCCCGCGCCTCCTCCTACCGCGACGTGGAAGTGGAGGTGCTGGAGGTCAAGTACCCGGAGGGGGCGGAGAAGATGCTCATCTTCGCCCTCACGGGAAGGAAGGTCCCCCCGGGCAAGCTCCCCTCCGAGGTGGGCTGCCTGGTGCAGAACGTGGGCACGGCGGTGGCCCTCTACGAGGCGGCGGCCTGGGGCAAGCCCCTCTACGAGCGGGTGGTCACCGTCACCGGCCCCGGGGTGCGGGAGCCCGCCAACCTCCTGGCCCGAGTGGGCACCCCCGTATCCGTCCTCTTGGAGGCCTGCGGTGGCCTGGTGGGCAACCCGGTGAAGCTGATCATGGGCGGCCCCATGACCGGTTGGACCCAGCCGGACGCCAAGACCCCGGTGGTCAAGGGAACCTCGGGGGTGGTGGTCCTCACCTCCGAGATGGTGGACCTGGGAGAGGAGTCGGAGTGCGTCCGCTGCGGCAAGTGCGTGGAGGTCTGCCCCATGTTCCTCTCCCCCAACTTCATCGTCCAGTCGACGAAGCGGGGGCAGTGGGACCGGGCGGAGATGTGGGGAGCCCTGGACTGCTTCGAGTGCGGGTGCTGCTCCTACCAGTGCCCCGCCTACATCCCCCACGTGCAGTACGTGCGCAAGGCCAAGGCCGAGATCGCGGCCCGGAAGAAGAAGTAGAGGAGGCGATGGGAAATGGCATTGGATAACCTGGTCATCACCCCGCCCCCGCACCTGAGGAGCAAGGAACAGACGGCGGTCGCCATGCGCGACGTGCTCATAGCCCTGGCGCCCATAACCATCGCCGCGCTGGTGGCTTTCACCTACAACGCCCTGTTCAACATCGCGGTATGCGTGGGGTCGGCCATGTTCTTCGAGCTGGTGGCCCGCAAGGTGAGGAAAAAGAAGGTCACCCTTTCGGACGGGAGCGCCGCGGTGACCGGCCTGCTGCTGGCCCTGCTTCTCCCGCCCAAGATACACTGGCTGAACATGATCATCGCCTCCTTCGTGGCCGTGGTTATCGTCAAGGAGCTCATGGGAGGCCTGGGCCGGAACATCTTCAACCCCGCCCTCTTCGGGTTCGTGTTCATCCTCATCGGTTCCGGGTTCCTGGCCAGCTGGACCGGGCATCTGGGATTCCTGCCCGGGGGCTTCGACGGGGTGCAGGCGGCCACCCCGGTGGCCTACATCAAGCACGGGCTGGAGGGCGCGCCCTCCTACGCGGCCCTTCTCTTCGCCAACTACGGCGGGGCCATCTCCGAGGTGGGCTGCTTTTGGATCCTTCTGGGAGGCGCCTACCTAATCTACCGCAAGGTCATCAACTGGGTGATCCCGGTGACCATCCTGGCCACCGTGTTCATCCTAGCCTACATCCTGGGCTCCGACGGGCTCTACCAGATACTGGCGGGTGGAGTGATGCTGGGAGCCTTCTTCATGGCCACCGACTGGGTGACCAGTCCCATGTACCGGTGGGGACAGGCGGTGTTCGGCCTGATCATCGGGATCTGCATCGTGCTCATCCGCCTCTACGGGGGGCCCTCCGGGGCGGTGGCCTATTCCATCCTCATCGGCAACGCCTTCGTCCCCCTGCTGGACAGGGCGTTCAAGCCCAGGAAGTTCGGAGAGGTGGTCGCCGCCTGAAGAACGCGGGGCCCATGATCCAAACGCCGCTGGGGGCCGGGTTCCGCCCGGCCCCTTTCTCATGATCCGGGTGCCTTTTCCGCGGGGATTCCTTTCAGGACGGACCTCGAGGCGGAAAAAGGCTTTTACGCCTCCCAACCATCTTTTTTCCGGGAAGCTCGAGTCTTTGCCTGACGGGCAAACGGTTCCCCCGATGGTATCAATTACCAGGATATCGAAAACGGGACAGGGCGCGGTTTTCGATGGTCCGAGGGCCGATGGATGGGGATTTGAGTTATCATGACCTATATCAATCAGCCGATTATCCGCGACCGGAAGTCCGAAGGACCCGGAAAGTGATGGAAGGGAAGGGAGACAAGGAGGCCGTTACCCACGCGGTGAGCGCTGGGCGGCTTCCGGGGCCCGGGGGGAGGAAATAAGATGAGTGACATGTATACCTTGACCGCTCCTCCTTCCGACCTGGAAGAGCTCGGACCGGATTATCCCCGGACTGGCCTCCGGGAGGACCAGGTCCGGGAGAGGGTGGAGAGGGGACTCACCAACCGGGTGAGGGAGAAGAGCAGTCGGTCCCTGGCACACATCATCCGGGCCAATGTTTTCAACCGCTTCAACGCCCTCCTGGGCGCCCTGGCGGTAATCGTCCTGGTGCTCGATTCCCCCCGCGACGCCCTCTTCGGACTGGTGCTGGTCTTCAACACCCTCATCGGCATCGTCCAGGAGTGGCGGGCCAAGAGGACCCTGGACCGGCTCTACATCCTGACCGCTCCCCGCGCCCGGGTGGTGAGGGAGGGGGAGGTCAGGGATATCCCCAGGGAGGAGATCGTCCTCGACGACCTGGTCGAGGTCGGTCCCGGAGACCAGATTCTGGTGGACGGGTCGGTGGTGATTTCCCAGGGGCTGGAGGTGGACGAATCCCTCCTCACGGGCGAGTCGGTGCCGGTTCTCAAGGGGCCGGGTGACGGCGTTTGGTCGGGGAGTTTCGTGTCCGGGGGAAGGGGAAAGTTCCGGGCCACGGCGGTGGGGGGAGAGGTCTACGCCCAGAAACTGGCCTTCCAGGCCAGGCGCTTCACGCTGGTGTCCTCGGACCTCAGGAAAGCGGCGGACACCATCCTGCGTTACATCACCTGGATAATGATCCCCGTCGCGCTGGTCTTCGTCTCCGGCCAGTTGCTGACCCACTTCTCCCTGCGGGAGGCGGTCATCGCTTCCGTGGCCGGACTGGTGGGCATGGTGCCGGAGGGGCTGATACTGCTCACCAGCATCGTCTTCGCCGCAAGCGCCGTGATGCTCGCCCGGCGCAACGTGCTGGTCCAGGAGCTTCCCGCCGTGGAAGGGCTGGCCAGGGTGGACGTGGTCTGCCTGGACAAGACGGGGACCTTGACTGAGGGCACCCTGGACCTGCAGGAGGTGCGCTTCCTCGACGATCGGTTGGAGGCGCGGGAGGCGCTGGGGGCGTTGGTCCGGGCTTTGCCGGACCACAACGCCACCCTTTCCGCCCTCGCCGAGGCTTCCCCCAAGGCGGGGGGATGGGAAGTGGCCGGCGTGGTCCCCTTCTCCTCGGCGCGCAAGTGGAGCGCGGTGGAGTTCCGGGAGCGGGGGACCTGGGTGCTGGGCGCGCCGGAGATCCTCCTTGCCGCGGCCGCTCCCGGTTGCGGGGGCGGCGAGCGGGAGATTTCCGCGGTGGTGGAGGAACTGGCGAATAGGGGCCTGAGGGTGCTGATGCTGGCGCAGGCGGACGGGCAGCTGAGCGAGGGCGCGTCCCTTCCCGCCCGCCTTCGCCCCGCGGCTATCCTCGCCCTCATGGAGAAGGTGCGCCCGGACGCGCCGCAGACCCTGGCCTATTTCCGTGAGCAGGGGGTTAGGATAAAAGTGATCTCCGGGGACAACCCGCGCACGGTAGCCAGCATAGCCTCGCGGGTAGGAGTTCCGGAGGCGGAGGAGCCCGTGGACGCGAGGAACCTCCCCCCCGGCGGCGAGGAGATGGCCGCGGTCCTGGAGGAGAGGGCGGTCTTCGGCAGGGTGGTGCCGGAACAGAAGCGGGATATGGTCCGGGCCCTGCAGGGCCGGGGCCACGTAGTGGCCATGACCGGGGATGGGGTGAACGACACCCTGGCCTTGAAGGAGGCGGACCTGGGCATAGCCATGGGATCGGGAGCTCCCTCAACCAAGGCGGTAGCCCAGCTGGTGCTCCTGGACGGGAGGTTCTCCACCCTTCCCGGGGTAGTGGCCGAGGGCCGCAGGGTAATGGCCAACATGGAGAGGGTGGCCAATCTCTTCCTCACCAAGACCGTGTACGTGGCCCTGCTGGCCCTGGTGATTTCCCTGGCCCGGTGGCCCTTCCCCCTGCTCCCAAGGCATATCACCTTGGTGGGTTCCCTGACCATCGGCATACCCGCTTTCATCCTCTCCTTCACCCCCAGCCGGCGGCGCTACCGGCCTGGCCTCCTGCGGCGGGTGATGCTCTTCTCCTTCCCCGCGGGAGTCATCGCCACCTCCGCAACCTTCATGGCCGTGGCCATGGCCCATTCAAACCGGATTCCGGACGGTGAGGTAAGGACCACGGCGGTCATCGTCCTCACCTGCGTGGGGCTGTCGGTGCTGGCGCACCTCTCCCGGCCCCTCTTAACCTGGAAGGGCGGGCTCACCGCCATCATGGGGGGTGCCTTCGCCGGCATTATGCTCCTGCCCTGGTTCCGGGCCTTCTTCCAGCTCTTCATGCCCTCCATTCCCGTCCTCCTCCAGGCCTTGGGCATCGCCGCCGTCCACGTGCTGCTCCTGGAGCTGGCGGTGAGGTACGTGGAACGGAGGGCCCCGGGCGGTCTCATGGCTGTTTCCGACGGCTGAGGGGACGGTGCCCCGAAGAAGGATTCGCCCGGTCCTTGCGGCCCGCGGCTCTGATATACTACCGACCATGGAAGGAGAAGAGGATCTCGACCGGGAGAGCCTGGGGCGCAAGAACCGCCGCGACACCCTTATAGTGACCGCGGTCTTTCTGGTCCTGGTGGGAGCAGCCTTCCTCGGCGTGAGGCTCTTCAATCCCGGCTATTCGCGGGAGCCCTACCAGCGCACCATGTTCGTCCTCGACGATTACGTGACCATAACCGCCTACGGGAAGGACCAGGCCCGGGTGGAGGGAGCGGTGGACGAGGCCTTCCGGGAGCTCCAGCGCCTCCAGGGCGTGTTCGACCGTTACGACCCGGAGAGCGAACTGTACAGGCTTAACCGGGAGGCGGCGCGGGGACCGGTGGTCGTTTCCGAGGACCTCTGGAGGGTCATAACCACCGGAGTGGAGATTTACCGGGAATGCGGAGGTGCCTTCGATATCACCGTGGGTCCCCTGGTGGACCTCTGGGATGTCCTGGGCAGGGGAGCGAGGGGCGACCCGCCTCCCGGAGAGGAGGAAATAGCTGACGCCTTGAGCCTGGTGGGCACGAACCTGCTCGAGCTGGACGAGGCGGGCCGCACCGTCCGTTTCCTTAAGCCGGGCATGTCCCTGGACGTGGGAGGGCTGGCCAAGGGATACGCGCTGGACCGGGCGGCGGAGGTACTTCGCTCCCGGGGCATCCAGTCGGGATATATAAGCATGATAAGCACCGACCTTACCCTGGGAGAGAAGCCGGGAAGCGCCGGCGGGCCGCTGTGGCGGATCGGCATCCTCGATCCGCGGGGGGAGGATTACCTGGCTACCCTCCTTCTTTCCGGGGGAACTTACGTGAGCACCTCCGGTGATTACCAGCGCTTTTTCGAGTACGAGGGGATTCGCTATCACCATATACTCGACCCGCGCACCGGTTACCCGGCGAGGGGGGCGATCTCGGTGACCGTGGTGGGTGGGGAGGAAGGAGCCCGCTCCGATGCCCTGTCCACCGCCGTCTTCGTTATGGGTTACCCGGAGGGTTTGAGCTGGGCGGAGTCGCACGGCCTGGACTGCCTCCTTGTGGATTCCTCCGGGAGGGTTCACTCCACGAAGGGCATGGAGGGGTACCTGGAGGAAGTGAAGGAGGCCACGGGCCCCTGAGGTTTTTCTCTCCCTGATGTCATGGAGGAATATCTTTCGGCGCTGGGGGGACTGCTGGACGCCTCTCCATACACGGTGGCCTTCACCGGGGCGGGGGTCTCCGCCGAGAGCGGCATACCCACCTTCCGGGGGGATGAGGGGATCTGGAAGGAATATCCACCTGCCCTTTACGGCAACCTTCTCGGTCTCGCCCTGGCCTTCCTTTTCCGGCCCCGCAGGCTGGCCGGTCTGGCCTCCGGTATCCTGGATACCCTCCTGCGGGCCCGACCCAACCCCTGTCACCGGGTCCTGGCCCGCCTGGAGGAGGAAGGCCGCCTCCGCGCGGTCATTACCCAGAACATCGACGGCCTGCACCAGGCGGCGGGCAGCAGGCAGGTACTGGAGCTCCACGGCAACGCCTTCCGCCTGCGCTGCGTGAGGTGTGGAAGAAGGACGGAGGTGGAGCGGGAGAGGGCGTGGGGAGTGCTGGAGACCCTGCGCGAGGCGGGGAACAGGCGCCGGCTGCTGAAGTCCATGCGGGAATACACACTTCCCTGCGGGAGCTGCGGGGGCCGGACGCGGCCCGACGTGGTCCTCTTCGGAGAGGGACTTCCGCCGGCGGAGTTCAACCGCTCCCTGGAAGAGGCGGGCCGCTGCCGGCTCATGCTGGTGCTGGGGACCTCCGCGGTGGTCTATCCGGCGGCCATGATACCGCGGGTGGCGCTGGAAGGCGGCGCCAGGCTGGTGGTCGTCGATCCTTCCCGGACGGCGCTTACCTCCCAGGCGCACCTCCACATACCCCTGCCGGCAGGAAGTTTCTTCGCGCACTGGCTGAGAGGCCCGGACACACCCGGGCCGGGCGGCGCGGAGACGCAGCTTCAGTTCAAGGGACCGTAAAGGGAAGCCAGTTCATCCTCCAGTTCCGGGCGCATCTCCTCGATCAACTGCTCCAGGGCCTCCACCGCCGGCGTGGACGGCCTGCGCCGCAGGGTGACGTAGAAGAAGTCGCGCCTGAGGTCCGCCCCGGACAAGGACAGCACGCGGACCTTGCCCAGTCGTGAGTACGGCTCCACCGCCCACAGGGAGGAGACGGAGATTCCAGCCCCGGCGGCCACGGCCTGGATAACGGCCATGGTGCTTCCCAGCACCAGGCAGTCCAAGCCGGAGACGTCCAACCCCAGCTCGGATAGGATACGCAGCATGTGGGAGCGGGTCCCCGACCCCTCCTCCCTGAGGATGAGGGTTTCCCCGGCGAGGTCCTCCGCCGTTATGCGTTTTCGGGTGGCCAGGGGGTGATCGCCGGGGGCGATAAAGACCAGGCGGTCGGGGCAGAGCCTCCCGTACTCCATCCTCTCCTCGTCATCCCGGGAACCCACGCAGCCCAGGTCCACCTCCCCCGCCCTCACCAGGTCCAGGACCCCGCGGGTATCGGTGACCTCCAGGCGGGGTTCCACCAGGGAATAACGGAGGCGGTAACGGGAGAGCACGCGGGGCAGGATGTATTCCCCGGGGATATTGCTGGCGGCGATGTTCAGAATTCCACTGGGCTCGCCTCGCTTCCCCTCCATCTCGCGCGCCAGCTCCTCCTCCAACTTCAATATGCGCTGGGCATGCCTGAGCAGGACCCGGCCCGGCTCGGTCAGCCGGCAGCGGCCCAGGGAGCGGTCCACCAGGGTGCACCCGTATTCCTTCTCCAGGGAGCGGATGTGGAAGCTCACCGCGGGCTGGGTGAGCCCCAGGTTCCGGGCGGCGATGGAGAAACTACCCGTGCGGGCCACCTCCGCGAAGACGCGCAGGCTCCTGGTGTTCATGACGGACCTCCCTTGATGTGGCGGAAGACCCCATGGCGGCGGGAACAAGAAACGGCGGAGAAGCTCCCCGTGCGGGCCACCTCCGCGAAGACGCGCAGGCTCCTGGTGTTCATGACGGACCT
>JASEFK010000014.1:364-35076 GCA_030019255.1 Actinomycetota bacterium | reverse complement strand
CTCCCTTGATGTGGCGGAAGACCCCATGGCGGCGGGAATAAAAAATGGCGGAGATGCGTAAGAATCGAACTTACCCGGCGCCCGTTACGACGCCGCACCGGTTTTGAAGACCGGGCCGCCCACCAGGACGGATGCATCTCCGAATAAAAATTATTATCCATGGACCTTCTTGTAAAGGATGGTTTCCGGCTCCACGCCGCCGCCCGCACCGAAACCACCATCCCCCTTCATCCTCTCGTCCCGGTATGCATTCCTTGTATCCGAGCATCCACGGCCCCGCTTATATAAAGGGCTGTTTCGGTGTTAACGCCTCGTGCCGCAGCCTGCCTTATCCCCGCACGGGCCGGAAGAGCACCCGGTAATCCCCCTCCCGGCGGGTGACCTTCTTCCGGTCCAGGTATTCGAGGAGGGGGATGGCATACTTCCGGCTGGCGCCCAGCATGTCCCGGAGGTCGGCCACGGCGAGCCTCTCGCTCTTGGAGAGGAAGGCTACCACCTTCTCCTCCGCCTCGGCCAGCTTTCCAGCGGCCAGGAAATATTCCGGGTTCACCTGCTCTATCCTTCCCTCCTCGAGGAGGATGTTCAGGAGGTCCCGGAGCCGGTTGCGGTCTACCCCCAGCCTCTCACTCAGCTCCTTGAAGAGGGGAGGGGAGAACCCGCCCTCCTTGATCAGGGATTCCAGCTCTCCCAGGAGGGTGCGTTCCCTTTCCCCCAGCGCTCGTCCCTTTCCCGCTACCCTGACCTTGCCCCCCTCCGTCTCCAGGCGACCCGCCTTGTCGGCGGCCCGCAGCAGGGAGAGGAAATCCTCCGCGGGCAACTGGAAATTTCTCCCTTTTGCCAGCCGCTCCCCCAGACGCTGGCGCAGCACCTCCTTCTCCACTCCCGCCTTCAGGGGGTTGGCGGAGTGCAGTTCCTCCACCAGCCCCACCATGGTGTCCAGAAGATGTTCCAGCCGGGAAGGGCCCAGGTAGAGCGTACCGCTTTCACCAGCTATTTCCACCAGCTTCCCCTGCGCCAGGAGCTCCTTCACCGCTCCTTCCACCACGCGGGCCTTCAACTCCAGCCTCTCCACCAGCCCGGCGACGGATAGGGGGAGGCCTCTCTCCTCCAGGGCCAGGAGCACCAGCTCGGGAGGCTCTCCACGCTCCCGGACCTTGAGCTCCTCGAGCACTTCCACCTGGTGATGGCGGTGCTTGCGGGGATGGGAGTCCAGGATGCGGCCGCCGCCGATGGTGGTGACGGGGGAATAGCTGCGGATGATGAAGCGGTCGCCGTAGCGCAGCACGGCCGGTTTCTCCAGGCGCAATTGCACCGGGTGGCTCTCGCCCGGTAGGAGCTCCTCGCGGCCCCCGAGAAGGACCACCCGGGCCATGATCTCGCTGGTGCCGTGGTGGAAGCGGATGCGGGCGCGGTTTTTCAGGGACTGCGGGGCGCTTTCCAGGAGATGGAGCAGGGCGTCGGCCATCAGGGTGGGTCGCAGGTAACCCGGGGATACTATCACGTCCCCACGAGTCACCTCCTCCTTGGAGATGCCGGGAAGGTTCATGGCCACCCTCTGGCCGGCGTAGGCCCTTTCCACGTCCTCCCCGTGTACCTGAACGTTGCGTATCCTCAGGCGCTTGCCGGAGGGCTGTACCACGGCTTCCTCCCCGTCGGCCACGCTCCCTTCCCAGAGGGTCCCGGTGACCACCGTGCCTATGCCGCGCAGGGTAAAGACGCGGTCCACGGGGAGGCGGAAGGGTCCCTCGCTGTCGCGGGAGCGGACCCTCTCCGCAGCCCGGGAGAGGGCCTGTAGGAGCTCGTCCAGGCCCTGTCCGGTGCGGCTGGAGGTGACCACCACCTCCGCATCCTCCAGGGAGGTGCCCCGCAGCGTCCCGCCGACGTCCTCCTTGACCAGCTCCAGCATGTCCTCCTCTACCAGGTCCGCCTTGGTGATGGCCACTACCCCGTCGGATACCCCAAGGAGGTCCACGATGGCCAGGTGCTCCACCGTCTGGGGCATCACTCCGTCGTCGGCGGCCACCACCAGGAGTACCAGGTCGAAACCGGTGGCCCCGGCCAGCATGTTCTTCACGAAGTGCTCGTGGCCGGGCACGTCAACCACCCCGGCGGCAATGCCGTTGGGTAGCCTGAGTTCCGCAAAGCCCAGCTCAATGGATATGCCCCGCTCCTTCTCTTCCTTGAGCCGGTCGGTGTCCGTGCCGGTCAGGGCTTTGACCAGCTCGGTTTTACCGTGATCGATGTGCCCGGCGGTCCCGATGATGAAGTTCTTCATTCCCCCGTTCCGGTAGCCAGGTCGGAAACCTTGCCGCCGGAGAAAAGGCGGTCATGGTTACCAGGTTTTTCATGATTCCGTGCGGCTTTCCTCGTCCCCCGCCGCGGAGCGGAAGGCCTCCACCACCAGGGGGACCTCCTCGTCGCTCAGGGTCCTCACGTCCAGGAGGAGCCGGTCCTCCTTTATGCGCCCGATGACCGGGGGGTCGCACCGGCGCAGGTTTTCCTCCAGCCGGTTCACCTTCATGCGGGAGGAATCCACCGCCACCACCCAGGTGGGAAGGTCCTCCATGGGAAGGGACCCACCGCCGGCGCGGGAGACGTCCTCCACGACCTCCACCCTCAGGTCGGGGCAGGCGGACGAGAGCTGCCTGGCCAGGCGGCGGGCCCTCCTGCGCAGGGACTTCGGGTCGGCGGTGAGCATGGCCAGGGTGGGTATCTCCACCAGGGCCCGCTCCGGGTCCAGGTACAGGCGAAGGGTAGCCTCCAGAGCGGCCACGGTGAGCTTGTCCGCGCGAAGGGCCCGGGCCAGGGGGTGCCTGGCCATGGCCTCCACCAGGTCCTCGCGGCCCAGGACGATGCCCGCCTGGGGACCTCCCAGGAGCTTGTCACCGCTGAAGCATACCAGGTCCGCCCCGTTCCGGAGGGAGTCGCGGATGGTCGGCTCGTGGGAGAGGCCGAAGCGGGAGAGGTCCATGTAAACCCCGCTCCCCAGGTCGTCCAGCATGATGAGCCCGTATTCGTGGGCCAGGGAAGCCAACTCCCTGAGGTCTACCTCGGCGGTGAAACCCAGGATGCGGTAGTTGCTGGGATGGGCGCGCATGATTACCGCCGTTTCGCTGGTGATAGCCCTCCGGTAGTCCTCCAGGTAGGTCTTGTTGGTGGTCCCCACCTCCACCAGCCTGGCCCCGCTCTGGGCCATAACCTCGGGAAGCCGGAAGGAGCCTCCTATCTCGATGAGCTGACCGCGGCTCACGATTACCTCCCGGTCCCTGGCGTGGGTGGTGAGGGCCAGGAGTACCGCCGCCGCGTTGTTGTTCACCACCAGCGCCGATTCGGCCCCCGTAAGCTCGCAGAGTATCCTGCGCAGGTGCATCTGGCGGGAGCCCCGCGATCCGTCCTCCAGGCGGAATTCCAGGTTGCTGTAGTGGGCGGCCGCTGTCTGCAGGGCCTCGATGGCCGGCGCGGGGAGGATGGAGCGGCCCAGGTTGGTGTGCACCACCACCCCGGTGGCGTTGATCACCCGACGGAAACTGGGCCGCAGGCGTTCCTCGACTTCCTTTTCCACCATGGACACCAGCTCCTCGGTGTCCGTGCTGATTTCGTTCAGGGACATCTCGTCGCGGGCGGCAAGGATGGCTTCCCTCACTCCCTCCAGCACGGCGCGGGAGGCCTCGGTTATCAGCTCCCGGGGGATGGAACGGTCGCCCGCTATGCGGCTGCGGTAAAAGGCCTGGATGAGATCGTTGACCGAGGACAGCCTCCGCAGGTAGTCCTTCTTCGCCTCCTCTTTCCCCGCCATGGTACCGACCCTTTGCCTGCCCTCACCGTTCCCGTTCCGAAGCGATGCCGGAATCCACCTGATGCCCTCCCCAGGAACCCTTTTTCATCCCTTCCGGGAAAACAAGGTCCGCCCGCGGTCGCGGCCCGGATGCCGCCTTCGGGGGGCGCACGAGCTCGAAAAGGCCTTTATTCTCCGGCCAGGGCCTTGCCACCATCTTTAAGGGGGTCCGCCGCCGCGCCCCCGTAACCCGCCTTGCGGATCCTTTGTTCCTGTCCACGGGCTCGGACAGGGAACGCCTCTATTTTAGATGGTTATCGAATTGGAGGCCACCAGCATGGTTTCCAGTATCTCGAACATGTTGCTCACCGTCCCCACGGCCACCTTCTCCTTGGCCCCGAAATAATCCAGGCAGGTCCCGCAGACCAGGACCTCCGTGCCCCGCGAGACCATTTCGGAGAGGGCGGGGACGGTGTCCGCGCCCTCCACCGCCAGGAGGACGCCGCGGTTGAAGAGCACCAGCCTCCAGGGCCGCTTTTCGCTCTCCGCCAGGGTGTTCAGGAAGGCCTTCATGAGTATCCTGCCCAGCTCCTCTTCGCCCCGGCCCATGACGTCCGCGGAGAGGACCACCACCCTTTTCTCCTCGGGGGACGGGGAGTGTTCCGCGCAGACGGCTCCGAGGGCGGCCTCCTCCGCACCGCCTTCCCTGCTTATGGCCAGGCGGAACACCCCTCCCTCCTCGCCGACCTCCACGCTGCATCCCTGGGAGACGGCAAAGCGGGTGACGTTATCCCGGGCCGTGGGATTGTCCACCAGCACCTCGAACCGGAGGCATCCGCGCTGTAATGCTTCCCGCGTCTTGACCACGGGGGCGGGACAGGCCATGCCCCGGGCATCCACTACCTCTCCCATCTCTCCTCCTTCACCTCTCAATCCCGGCCGATTCCCACCTCGCCACCGGCTGCGGCCGGCGAGCCCGGAGTCCATCCCCCGGACTCCATGTCTCGTCGATGAAACCCCACTGCAATTGTGTCGACCATGGTATGGATAATCCCCTTCCGGGTTTCCGGCCCCGGGACCTTGCTCCACGGGCAAACACCATCCCTTTCCGGGGGGACGCGCCGGTTGTGGATCCTCAGGTCGTCACCCTGATCACTGCGCGGGAGGCGGCGACGAACTCTCCCATCCGGTACCAGTCCCGCCCTTCCCGCAGCTCATTTCCCAGGATCTCCAGGCCCTCCGGGGGGAGGGCCACCAACAACCCCCCGGAAGTCTGGGGGTCATAAAGGATGTCACGGTCCACCTCTTCCACCCTGCCGTTGAACTCCACCCTGCCGGCCAGGAAATCACGGTTGCGGTGTGCGCCGGCCGGGATCATCCCCATGGCGGCCATTTCCCGGGTGCCGGGGTAGACGGGTATGGAGCCGGCGGATATCTCGCAGCCCAACCCCTCTTCGGGGAGCATCTCGGCGAGGTGTCCCAGGAGGCCGAAACCGGTGACGTCGGTGCAGGCTCGGGCCCCGGCGGCCACCGCGGCAAGGGAGGCCTCGCGGTTGAGAGCGGCCATCCCTTTCACGGCCGCCTCCATCTCCACTTCGGATATGAAGTCCGCCTTGAGGGCCGTGGAGAGAATGCCCGTCCCCAGGGGCTTGGTAAGCACCAGCACGTCCCCGGCGCGGGCTCCCCGGCTGGTCAGGATGCGCTCGGGGTGGACCATGCCGGTGACCGCCAGCCCGTACTTGGGTTCCTCGTCGTCCACGGTGTGCCCGCCCAGGATGACGGCGCCCGCCTCGCGTACCGCGTCCAGGCCGCCGCGCAGGATCTCCGCAAGGAGCTCCATCCCCAGAGAGCAGGGGAAGCAGACGATGTTCATGGCCGAGAGGGGAGTCCCCCCCATGGCGTATATATCGCTCAAGGCGTTGGCTGCGGCTATACGGCCGAACCAGTAGGGATCATCCACGATGGGGGTGAAAAAATCCAGGGTATGGACCAGGGCCCGTTCCGGGTCCAGGCGGTAAACGGCGGCGTCATCGGGCGTGTCCAGCCCCACCAGGATCTCCTCGCGCAGGTCTCCTGGGGGCAGCAGTCGCAGCACCTTCCTGAGGTCCTCCGGACCCACCTTGGCCGCTCACCCCGATTTGCTGGAGAGCAGCGTGAGCCTGACCTTTCTTTCGCCCATCTTCACTATATCCTTTCCAGTCCTCGTCCTCCCGATCGGTTGGATGACCGTTCCATCGTTAGTTACCCGATCGGGCTTCCCGGCCGTCCCCCGGCATTGCCGTAAGGAGGTCGTCAGCATTTCCGTCCTGCTGGGCGGGCATTACCGGACGAGAGGATGACCGGTAAGTCCGGCTTTTCTGTCCTTCGCGCAACCGGCATCTTCACCGAGTCGGGCGGTCACCGTGAGCACGAAATCCGCGGGGACCACCGTTTCGTCAAGGCGTTATTCTACACTTACCTCGCGCCCATTATAAAAATATTTTCTATATTATATAAAAATTCTGGAAGTAGGGCGTTTCCGCCCGCTTCCTCCGATTGCTTGCGCAGCCACTCCAGAAGGTTCACGGTGTCCTTTTCGACAATCATAATTATCCTTTCTCCGCTTGTTTTGCTTTCAAGGAAAAGGATGGCACGGTAGTCGCTCCTTTGTCATCCGGGCGGTGGTTCATACACCACCATTGGGGATTCTGGCCCCTACCTCTCCCGATTGACTTGCTCTTTCCCGTTCTCGAAGGGATGGGGTTGCCTCCCCGCCAGTGCGCGAATCGCTGCTGCCCTCCGGTAAAGAAGAGAAAGTCGTCCTTTGCTCTTCCAACGCCGGAAGCCCGCGCGTTCGAGGAAAGGTGCGGGAGAGATTGCGTGGCGGGAGCTGCTCCGCGGATCCGGCACGAAGCTTCAGGGCTGCGTCTCGCCGAAGTTGCGGTTGATCTCCGCCACCAGCTGCTCTCCGGCGGAATATGCGTCGCGCAGGGCCGTGGGATGGTTCTTGACCGCCCCCTTCTCCTCCATGCGGAAGAAGAGGAGGCGGTGATAATACTCGATGTCCAGGAGGCGGAAGAAGGATTCCACCACCTTGAGGGCCCCGTCGAAAGCGTGAGGGTCGTCGGCCCCGGCGGTGGAGAGGAAAAGCCCCCTGCGGGCGTGCCTGGAAGCCGGGTCGGTGACCTCCTCCTTCAGAATCTCCTTGCGTGCCCACACGCACTGGTGACGGTCGATGAGGGCCTTGGTCTGGGCGTTGAGGGAGTTGAAATACACGGGGGAGGCGAGGATTATCCCGTGGCTGGACAAAGTGAGGCCGTAGATCTTCTCCATGGCGTCTTCCTGCTGGCAGACGCCGTTGCGCCGGCACCACCCGCAACCCAGGCAAGGGTTGATATCCCGGTTGCAGACCACGATCTTGTTCACCGTGGCGCCGGCCGCCCGTGCGCCCTTGAGAGCCTCCTCGAGCAGAAGGGAGGTATTCCCGTTCTGGCGCGGGCTACCGGCAATTCCTAAAATCCTGACCATTGGCAATTCCCTCGCGGCCCTCGCAGAATTATTAACCGGATTGGTGCAAATTTTATCCGATACCCCACCTCGCCGCAAACGCTTTTGGGGATCGTTTCCGGCCGCTTTTCGAAGTCCCGGCGTTTCCGTTCAACACGGGGATCCCTCCGGGGGGACCGGGGATATAGGGTCCCTATGCCGGTGCCCCCGTGAGTGCGGGACGTTTTTCCCATCCATGTCCCTCTCGGATGATGGGCACCCCCTCCGGGCACCGCGGCGGGGATCAGAAAACGGCCTTCTCCTCCCTCATCTCGGCTATCTCTTCCCGGGAATACCCGGCCTCCAGTAAAAGCTCCTCGGTATGCTCCCCCAGCTTGGGAGGAGGGAGTTCGAAGCGGGGTGGGGTAGAGGATAACTTGTATGGGCTTCCCAGTAGGCGCACTCGCCTTTCACCTTCGCCCACTTCCACCACCATGCGGCGGTGACGGACCTGGGGGTCGTCCAGGGCTTCGGCGATGTTGGGTAGGTTGCAGTAGGGGATGTCCTTCTCGGCCATCAGCTCCATCCATTCCGCAAGGGTCCGCGAGCGCACCGCCTCCCGCACGCGGGGAAGGAGCTGCTCACAGTTCACTATGCGCTGGGCGACGTTCAGTCCCTTGGCGTCCTCCATGCCCAGGACCTCGCACAGTTCGTCCCAGAACCAGTCCTCGTGGGCTATGCCTATGACCAGGTATTCCCCGTCGGAGGTCTCAAAGATGCCGTAATGGGGCGTGGCATGAAGCGGGTTCATGGTGGGGAGCTCGCCCGTTTCCAGGTAAGGGCCCAGGCCGTTGGACAGCAGGGCGACCACGCAGTCCAGCATGGATATGTCTACCATTTGCCCCTCGCCGGTCCTCCCCCGCGCCTGGAGCGCGGCCAGTATTCCGATGGCCGAGTTGAGGGCGGAGACGATGTCCGCCACCTCGAAGCCCAGCACTACCGGCTTCCCTTCCCGGTCCCTGGTAAGCCCCAGGACTCCACCCATGGCCATGTAGTTTATATCGTGTCCGGGACGGTCGCGGTAGGGCCCGTCCTGTCCGAAACCGCTTATGGAGCAGTAGATGAGTCGGGGGTTGATCTCCCGCAGGGTCTGGTAATCCACCCCCAGGCGGGCGGTGGTCCCGGGGCGGAAACCCTCCACCACCACGTCCGCCCCGGCCGCCAGACGGCGGAAGGCTTCCTGGGCCTTGGGGTGCTTGAGGTTCAGGGCCAGGCTCTTCTTGTTGCGGTTTATCTGGTTGAAAAGGAAACTGTAGGCGCGGGCGTGGTCACCAGTCCCCGGTGGTTCCACCTTGATAACCTCCGCGCCTAGGTCGGCTAGGATCATGGTGCACAGGGGACCGGGATAGAGCTGTGAAAGATCCAGGATGCGGATACCGTTCAGGGGTGTGGTCATCCCAACCTCCTCCCTCTCGTGAGCGTGAGGTTCGGTACGGGAAGGAAGCGTCCGTGCAGGGACGCGGATGGGCCTCCTCCCTTCCCGCCGAAGTTCCGTTTCCCGCCGAGTACGCACCCATTATATAAACCGCGGCACCGTTTAAGGAAGTTAAACACCGCTCCATGCGGGGCTTGTGCGGCCGGGAGAAATGGTCTTGAAGACACGGCTGGGAGGAGGTGATCCATGTACGGAGGAAGACCACCGTAACAGGACTTTCGACCCCGGACCTCTCGGTCGAGGAGGGACGATCCGGCGGCGCTTTGGGAGGTAGCCGGCCTCAAGGCAGTCGGTTTCTGAAGGGCATAAAAATGGTCGGGGTGAGAGGATTTGAACCTCCGACCTCGGCGTCCCGAACGCCGCGCGCTGACCAAACTGCGCCACACCCCGACAATACTTTATTATAAGGAAAACATACCTCTCTTGATAACCCTTTGAGGCGATTTTCACCGCCCTCCTTCTTGGCGCCGTCCCCTTTTGTGTCCTCCCGGAGGGATTACCGGGTTCGCCCCTCGCGGCCGAATCTTCCCGTTCCCCCAAGGGGAAGACCTTTCCCTCGAATAACCCTTCGAGGGCGTTTTTCTCCGCCTTCCTTCCGTCACCACCTCCCTTGCTCGTCTCGGACAACCTTCCAGGGTCGTTTTTCGCCTCCCTTCATCCCGCGGATCCAAAGCCCGCCCGGTGAAGGAGGGTAGCGTGGCCGTTCTCCCCACCCTTTGGCCGGTCGAGCCTCCGCTCCGCTTGCCCGGCATCACGGCCCTCTCCCGTGTCGTCGTTCAACGCCCCATCTTCCGGGCGGATGTCTCCGGCAAGGGTCCGCCGCGGGCGGATCGAGGAAAGGGAAGGCTGGTGGAATATGGATTCAGCCGGTTTTTACGAACGATTGGACATGAAACGCCTGAACCCCGACACCGGGGTGGGGGCCCGCAAGGACAAACAAGGACGAACAAAGACAAACAAGGACGAACAAGGGCGGAACGGCTCGAGAACGCGTATGCCCACTGCCTTTCCCTGCGGATGGTTTCTCGCCAAGCGCCGTAAGCCCGACACCGCGGTTGCCCGGCAGGCGGCGGGAGGCCGATAATGTTGAAAAGGCGTGCGGCGGAAGAATCCGGCGGGAAAGCGGAGGAAAAACATGGGATATCCCAAGCGGGTGGTGAAGGGATTTCTATCCCTGTGGCCCTTTACCCACTTGGTTAAAAAGCTCAGCCCCTACCTGCCCTTCCG
Organism: Actinomycetota bacterium; assembly: GCA_030019255.1. Lineage (NCBI taxonomy): Bacteria > Bacillati > Actinomycetota > Actinomycetota bacterium. The sequence continues at coordinate 25,114 of JASEFK010000014.1, read as the reverse complement.
GAGGCTTTTCGCTCCCTTGGTGGACGAGAGAGTACTCCAGGTCACTTTCCTTCCCGTGGCCGAGGAAATACCTTCTCCGGAAAATACGGTCCTTCCCCGCCAGGCCCTCGCCGAGCTCATCCGGGCCTCCTCATATCGTTTCATCCACGACGGATGCATCTGCCGGAACCGGGAGGGCTGCCGGAGATATCCCCGGGATATAGGGTGTATCTTCCTGGGGGAGGCCGCCGCCCACCTCCATCCCTCCCTGGGCCACCGGGCCTCGGTGGAGGAGTGCTTGAACCACGTGGACAAAGCGGCGCGGGCCGGGCTCACGGGCATGGTCGGGCGTATATGGTTCGATGCCGCAAGCCTCGGGGTTCTGCGCAATTTCAGGCGCTTCCTGGTGGTCTGCTTCTGCTGCGACTGTTGCTGCCTGGTGCGCACGGACATGCGGGGCGCGGCCCCGGAGTTCAAGGGCGCCATACGCCGGCTGGACTCGGTGCGGGTGAGGGTCGGGGACCTTTGTGCCGGGTGCGGTACCTGCGTGGAGGCCTGTTTCGTGGGAGCGGTGGAACTGCGCGGGGGAAGGGCCTTCATCGACCCGGAAAGGTGCAAGGGCTGCGGCCGGTGCTCCCTCCTTTGTCCCAACCGCGCCATCGAGGTGGAGTTCGATCCCCAGGACGCGCTCTTCCGGGAGCTCCTGCGCCGGGCGGGAGCGGCGACCGGCGCGCGTGAGGTCGAGGGTCGGAGGGGAGGAGGTGAGGAATAATGACCGGCCCGCACGGCGAGGCGGGCGTTCCGGGCGCTCCCCCGGTGACGCCGGGTCATGCCGTAGCGACCGCCTGCCCGGGGTGCGGGCGGATGATATCCCTTCCCCACCAATTTCCCGGCGGAAGGTTTCTGTGCGCCCGGTGCCACTATCCCCAGGGGTCTCCGGGAGCAGGAAGGGGCGTCATTCCCGGGACGTGGTTCCGCGCCGTCTGCCTTGGGGGGTTGGCCGCCGTCGCCTCGGCCGGTGTTTCCCTGTGCGTTTTATACCTTGCGGGCACCGGGAGGGGAACCTGGTTCGCGCTCCTGCTCCTCTCCATGTCCCTGACCGTCGCCCTTCCCCTGGGCGTCTACCGCCGGCGCCGCAACCTGTATATCCTCGTCTCCGCCCTTTACTTCCCGCTCGGCCTGTGGTGTTTCATCTGGTACCTGGCCCCGGGGGTGGGATGGGATTACTCCTCTTCCCTTCTGGGGGGCGGGTTCTTCTTCCTGGTCCTTGGGGCGGGGGCGCTGTACCTTTACGACCGGGACCTGCGATCGCTTCCGAGGTGGTGAGAGGGCGATGGAGGAAGAATACCCGCTCTTCCGGCGCTTTCCCATGCTGGGCGCCTTCCTGCCCCGGGTTCCGCTGGGGGTCTGGCCCACTCCGGTGGAGAGGCTGTCCTCCCTGGAGCGACGGCACGGCCTCCCGCCTTTCTACGTCAAGAGGGACGACCTGAGCTCCCCTCATTACGGGGGCAACAAGGTTCGCAAGCTGGAGTTCACCCTGGCCGACGCCCTGCGTCTCGGCTGCCGGGTGGTGATGACCATGGGGGCGGCAGGCTCCAACCACGTGCTTGCCACCGCGGTGCACGGCCGTAGGGTAGGGTTGAGGACGGTGGCCCTCCTCTTCGACCAGCCCTGCGCGGAATACGTCCGCCGCAACCTTCTCCTGGATGCCCGTTTCGTGGTCCGTTTCCGCTGGGCTTCATCCATTCCCCTTATCCCCCTGGCCTACCTGGGGGAAAGGCTTTACCACCTCGGGAAGGGAGAGAAGCTCTACTGGTTGGGCCCCGGGGGTTCCTCGGTCCTGGGATGCCTGGGATACGTAAACGCGGGACTGGGGATCGCGGAGCAGGTGGAACGGGGATTGCTCCCGGAACCGGGACTGGTGGTGACGGCCATGGGGACCCACGGGACGGCGGCGGGACTGTGGGTGGGCATGAAGCTGGCCGGCCTGGGTTCCCAGCTGGTCGGGGTAGGGGTGGTGGAGACCGCCTATTGCAACCCCTTCCTGTGGGCGCGCCTGGTAAACAGGGTGGCAGAGCTCCTCCAGGGCATGGATGAAAGCATCAGGGTTCCGCGGGCCAGGCCCTCCGACCTCCTCTTCGTGGGCGACCAGCTGGGCAGGGGATACGCTCATCTCACCCGGGAGGACGTGCAGGCGGTGCGGGAGGCGTATGAGCTGGAGGGCCTGAGGCTGGAGGGGACCTATACCGGAAAGGCGCTGGCCGCCGCGCTGAGACTGGGCGGCGGTTGCGGGGGAAGACCCGTGCTTTTCGTGAACACCTGCAATTCGGCGGACCTCTCCCACCTCGTCGAAGGCATCGATTACCATAATCTGCCATATCCCCTCCATCGCTTCTTCTCCGCTCCCTGGCGCGAACTGGAGGAGGAGCTGGTCTCCTTGGCCGGCCCCCGGGATGGATGCCCCTCGGACGGCGCACCTTGAAGGAGGTCGGATGGGCTTCTGGGACCGCTGGTTGTGGGAACTGGGCTTCGCCATCTGCCATCAACGGATGGACCGTCTCCTCCTCTTCGGGGACAGGCCGCTCTTCGTATGCGCCCGGGACACGGGCATATTCGTTTCCTTCTTCGCGCTCCTCCTGGCTCTATCACTGCTGCGGGGCGAGAAGAGGGCCGGAATGCCTCCCCTCTCCGTGAACTTGCTCTGTCTCGCCGGGGTCCTCTTCCTGGGCTGGGAGGGCCTGACCAGCAACCTAGGGTGGAGGGAATCCACCAACCTGCTGCGCTTCCTCAGCGGCACGGCGGGGGGCGTGGGTTTCGCAGTTCCGGTGGCCGCCCTTATGAACCGTGAGGTATGGGGGGGAGACGCCTCTCGGCGGATCATGGGCGGGGCACGCGATCTCCTCTTCGCTTCGGCCGTCCTGCCGATTGCCCTGGTCGTCTATCTCCTGCGGCCGGCTCCTCTTTTCCGCGTGGCCCAGTTGGGGCTGCTGGCCTCCATCCTGGGCACCATCTGGTCCTTGAACCTCTTGTTGATATCCCTCCTGAAACCCCGGCGGAGGGAGGGGGCGCTCAACGCGCGCTTCGCCACCGCCTTCCTCTTCCTCGCCCTGGAGCTCGCCGCCTCTTACGGCCTGCACCGTATCTTGACCGGGGAGGGCCCTGTCTTTTGGGCGATCGCGGTGTTCCATTGACGCCTTGAAAGAAAGGACGCCGTGGATGAAGGTTTCTCCTCCTTAACAGCAGAAAGGCTCCCTCAATTCACCACTTTCACCGTCTCCCCGAGAAATAGCCCTCCCCCTTTTCCAAGAGGTAAAAGGCTCACCTTTGTTGTATATTGGTTTAGACCGGCGGCGTCGTCCTCGGTGATACACGTCCAGGAGGTCCGACATGCACGCAAGAAAGGAAAAGCTCCGGGTGGAGATCTACACCACCTCCCACCGCATTTTGGCCGACTTGCACATCTTCGCCGGGGCCAGGTTGACGGACATCATGCAGTCCAGGGAAACGCAGTCCTTCTTCGCCCTCACGGACGTGGAGGTCTATAACCTGCATACCGGGGAGCTCCTCTTCCGTACCGATTTCATCGACATCAACCGCAACCACATAGTCCTCATCCGACCCGTGGAGATACCCCAGCGCAACCGGGAGGAGCTACGTCCCTCCTTCTGAGTCTCGGGGGCTGCAAGGCTTGATGCGCTGGCCGTGGATGACCTTGGTTCACGGTCGAGCCCGGGCCATGTCCCGCGGGGCACGTTTTAAGCTTACGCTTCATTCGTGGTGATCTAAGGGCCTTGATGATCATGGCCCGAGAAACCTTTTCTTCAAGCCTGGAAGGAACGCTCATCGGCGGGAGGGAATGTATCCGGCCTTAAGGCCTTGAGCCGCGGCGCCCAAACCCCGTATGGCAATTGTTGCCATATCGCTTAGCGGATGTGCATCGCCGGGGTGGGTGCTTCATATCAGGCCGATCTTTGGGTTGGGATATCCTGGAGCCGGCCCGGCATGAATTTCCGTCAGAGAATGCCCTGCCCTCCTCGTGGATGCCCCGCTTGTCGGGGGACCCAAGAGGGCGACCGGCATTAATTTCCGTCAGAGAAGGTCTTGCTCTCCCACCGCCCTGGCCTCGGTATAAGGCGAGAGATAACCTACGTGCTGGAAAAAGAAGGTATTGACTATCTTCCGGACCGGGACGACTATTCTGGCCGGCCTCCCCGTCTGGTCGTACTCCACACTGATCTCGCCGTCCAGGCGCGCTCCTCTCTCGTCGAGGAGCTTGACCACCTTGGACCGGACTTCCTCCATGTTCCCTCGCCTGTTTTGATAGGTGTCGGCGGCCAACTCGGCGGCATCTTTGGCCGTTCCCCGGGTGGCTATATGGTTGGCTATTATCGGGCCGCACTGGGAGATGATGATCCCGATTACCAAGGCCACCAGGAATATGCGCAGGACGTAGGTCCACACCTGTCCGTCCTGGGAGGAGAACTCCTTCCGAAGCCTTGTGCCGTGCATTTCCAGATTTCCTCCCACCGGGAGTTCTAACCCGCTCCGTTTCGCCCGGGAGTTCTTTTTGGAATCCTCCCGATACATCAAAATTTTCGACCGGAGCAGCGTTTTCCCTTTAGTTGGATGGCGGGCCCCGGAGCCGGACGACTCCCCGCCGTTCCCGGGGAGAACCGTGCTGGTTTTCGCGCCCGGTGGATCCCTTTTTCGAACCGCTTCCCGCCGTATGGGCGACGCCGCGCAGCTCCCCTCCGAGCACTGCCTGGAAGGGAAGCGGGGGATTCGGGGTTTCTCATCGTCCCGGCCGAAGTATCGGGATGTCCAGGGTTCCGGGACGGAAAGCGACGCGCCAAGCCTTTGGACGGCCGCCGCGCGGCTCAGTTTGACCGTGCCCTTCTCCGCGCCCTCTCCAGAAAGCGCGAGACCATCTGCTTGACGGCCTCCAGTTCCTCCATGCGCAGCGCGTGGGCCAGGAAGAAATAGACGACCAGCCCGTTCACCATGGGTAGGGCCATGAGCAGAAGGTCCCTGAAGAGTCCCGCATGGGGATGAAGTTCCTCTATGAGATGCTGGGTGGCGAAGACCACCAGGGCCATGGCTCCGCCCGCCGCCAGCGCCTTGGACAGCGTAAGAAGGAGCTTCCTCCCTCCCATCCTGCCCAGGCGCAGGCGCAGCACGGTTCCGTCCATGAGCATGGAGAAGACGTAAGCGGTGGTGAAGCCGAGGGCCAGACCCTTCACCCCCAGCCAGCGGAAAAAGAGCAGGTTGGCGCCGATGTTCACGGCCACCACGAAGCAGTTGATGATCATGGGGGTGCGGGTGTCCTGCAGCGAGTAGAAGGTCTTGGTGAGCAGCATGTCGATGGAATAGGGGACCAACCCCAGAGCGAAGAAGAAGAGCACCCCGGAGAGGAGCTCGGTGTCCCCTGCCTTGAAGAAACCATGCTGGAGTAGGAAGCGGATTATGGGCTTGTTGAGCATGAGGTAGACCACCGCGCAGGGCACGATCACCAGCAGCGTGGCGCGCAGCCCTAGGTTGGCCGTCTCCTTGAACCGGGACATGCGGCGCAGGGCGTAGTGCTCGCTCATGGCCGGGAATATGGCCGTGATGATGGAAACGGCGAAGACCCCGTAGGGAAGCTGGAAGAAGAGCTGGGCGTATTGGTAGGAGGGTACGCCCCCGTCCACCTTGATGGCCAGGGCGAAGACGAACCAGGTTCCTACCTGCCAGAGGAGAATGTAACCCAGGAGGGGCACGGCGAGGCGGCCTATCTTGCGGATGGCCGGGTGCCTGACGTCAAGGGTGGGGGTGTAGCGGACCCCGATGCGGAAGAGCATGGGGACTTGCACCAGGGCCTGGGCCGCCACGCCCAGGGTGGTGCCCACCCCCAGCACCACCAGGTGGAGCTGGTTGTCCCGGGGTCCCGGGAGGAAATTGAAGAGGATCACCGTCCCGATAACCACCAGATTGTTAGCGATGGGGGCGAAGGCTGGCGCCGTGAAATGGCGGTGAGCGTTCAGGAGGCCCCCGATTATGGCGCTCAATCCGTAGAAGATGATCTGGGGGAGGAAGAAGCGCAAGAAGAAGGCCGCCTGGTCCCTCACCACCTGGGTGGTGACGTCCCCCGCCGAGTAGGAGCCGAAGACGGTCATGAGGCGGATGATGAGCGGGCTGGCCATGATTCCCGCCACAGTCACCACTCCCAGGATGATCAGCGAAAGGTTGGTGACCGCGCTGGCCACGTACCAGGCCTCCTCCTTCGACCGCGTGCTCAGGTATTCCACGAACACGGGGATGAACAGGGAAGCTATTATCCCCCCCATCACCAGGTCGAAGATCATGTTGGGAAGGGAGTTAGCCAAGTTGTAGGTGCTGGGAAGGTTGGTCCTGCCGTACTGGAGGGTGAGGCCCAGGACGTAGGCCAGGGAGGCATAGCGGAGGAAGCCGGTCACGCGGCTGAGCGCCGTTCCCAGGGCCATTATGCCGGCATTCCGGGCGAAGGCTTGCGGCTCGTCCCGCGATACGTATATGGAATCATCTTCCATGCCGCCCTCGACCCCCGTTTATTATCCCGGCCCCTGCGCCCCCATGCTTCTTGCCGCCTCAACTCTTGTTTTCCCGGCGCGCGTGCTTGCCCCCCCGGATGTTGCGCCATATCCGGCGCAGGAGCATGCCCAGGCCCACCATGCCCAGGAGGCAGACCAGGAGGACGACCGCCAGGGTATTGATGATGGAGGTGTTGACGGTGATGGTCGTGCGGTCCAGCACCAGCCCGTTGGTCTCCAGTTCTATGTCCACCAGGAAGGACCCACGGCGGTGGGCGCTGATGGGGAGGACGAAGCGGTTTTCCCTGGGTTCCACCTGGACCTGCAGCGTGTTGCCCTCGGGAAAAGCGAGGTTGGGGTTCTCCATCCTCAGGGTGGCGCGGATGGGGAAATCCAGCTCACTAAGTATGTCCACGCTCAGGTTGCCCGTGGTCCCGGAGAGGGTGACGGAGCGCTTGCGGCCGATGCTTATCCTGGAAGTCCACCCGGCCAGGTATTCCCGCAGGCTGTTGAGGAAGTTGCGGGTGGCGTTCTGGTCGGTATCGTCCGAGAAGCGGTGGTTCATCCCCAAAAGAACCAGCCTGGAGAGCTCTCCGGGAAGGGGATGGTCGGCGGGCACCACGGCTGCGGAGAAGGAGAGCGCCTGGTCCCGCAGCGGAGCCAGCCTCGAGGGATAATCGGATGCCTCCTCCGCGGATTCAGGCACCTGGACGGCCACCCCTTCCAGGGGGAACTGGTCGCGGTTTAAATCCTCCAGGCGGCGTACCTGAACCCAGGGGCAGCTCTGCAGGGCGTCGTAGAAGGCCTCCAGGAATTCCCGGCCGGGCAGGAAGCCGGGAGGGAAGGCCAGGACGCATGACCTTATAGCATAGGGCTTCTCCCTCTGCAGGACGGCCAGTTCCGCGATGAGGTTCTGGACCAGGTGGCGGGGGTCTCCCGCCGCCGACTCCTCCAGGTAGGAGTAGATGGATTCGTCAAGCACGAAGCCCTTGATGAGGCTACCCTTGGAATTTACCAGCCGTACCGGCTGGGAGATGGTGGTCCCCCGGAGGAGATTCCTCCCCGCAGCGCTGTACTTGAGGACCTCCTGCGAGATAACGGTGTAGTCCATGCCTCCCTCCACCATTCTTTGCATGCAGGAGTCGGTGAGGCGGAAGGAGGGGTTGACGAAACCGGTGCTCTTGGCGTTAGGGAGGCCGATACCCTGGATACCCATCCTCACCTGGTCATCCACCTCTTCCTCCCAGCCCGGGGCCTCGAAGAGCTCCAGGTTGGAGAAAGAATAACTGGTGTTGAGCAGGTCCACCCGGCCTTCCGCGACCAGCCTGGAGAGCCTGGCCAGTATCTCCTGGGCTCCCTTTCCCACCCCGGCGTCACCTTCAGCTGGTCCACGGGAAAGGTTTACCAGTTCCTGGTAGACGAACAACGGAAGAACCAAGCTGCTGGCCATGGCCGGCCTTTCACTGAGGGTCTCGAGCAAAGAGTAGAAGAAACCGGGCTCGGTGGAGGAACAGGCCGCCGCCAGTCCTCCGTCCAGTGGATTCCCGCTGGCGTCGGTAGTGGGCAGGAAATCCAGGGTCCAGAGAAGGGAAAGGTTGAGAGGGTAACCGGTCTCCGGTTTCATGATCACCATGAAGTTGCGATCCTTTCCTACCACTTCCCCTTCCCGCACCAACCTCATCTCGTAGGGGTAAATGCCGGGCGCCAGTCCCAGGGCGGAGGGTTCCAGCGCGAAGGACATGGTGTTCCGGCCTTCCCCTGGAGCGAAGCTGGTAAGCCTCCGGGTGAAAAGGGGATAAAGTTCCGCTCCTCTCCGGAAAGAGTCCAGGTAGGACCTGGTGATGGCCGGTGAGTAGAGGAGCAGCTGCAGGGTGAACTCTCCCGGCAGCATGTCTGCCGGTATCTGGAGGTCCACCTGGAGGAAAAGCGTCTCGCCGGGCAGGTAATAGAAAGAGCCCGGGCTGGACAGCACCGTTGCCGATATCTCCTGGGCCACGGCCTTTGGCGGCGATGCCGGGTGAAGCGAGGGGTTCAGAAACGAGCCGCATAAAAGGACCGTCAGTGCCGTGAGGATGAGCGCCCTGGGCCGCCGTTTCATCTTCCGCTCCCCGGCAACTCCCGGGAGGTGAGCTGGAGGATGAACCTCTTTTCCCCCGTTTCCCGGAAGCCGAGCTTGTGGTAGAGGGACAGGGCGGGCAGGTTATCCTCCTGGGTATTCACCGATACCAGGGCGGCCCCCATGATCTGTAGGACGTGCAGCAGGCGGCCGGCCAGTGATTCTCCCAAGCCCCGACCCTGAAACTCAGGGTGCACTCCCAGTCGCTGTAGGTATCCCAGCCTACCGTTGGCTCCCCCGATAACATACCCGTATATCCGGCTGCCATGCCTGGCCACCAGGAAGACGTTCCGCAGGCAGGACCCCGATATCCTTACCAGGGTCTGGCGGTCCAGCCTCCAGAAGTCCTCGAATGCCGCTGCATCCGTCTTCAGGACCTCTTCCAGGTCCCTGCCCCGGAAATGGCTGATCCTGATGCCCTCGGTTTCCCGGGGGAGCGGTTCCCCGCGTAGGGCCTTTTCCAGCAGCACCACCCGGCAGTAGGGCTGGAATCCCCAGGAGGCGTATTCCCTGGCCTCCAGGTCGGAGAGGGGGCGGGTAACCAGGCGCTCCGCTCCCTCCGCGAGGCAGGCCTTCGAGGCCCCCCGGATAAGTGCTTCCCTGTCCCGGGGCTCGGCCTTCACTTGCCATAGGGCCCGGGTATCGGAGTGGCTCCTCCAATCACCCACCAGGACGAAGGGAGGGAGGGGAACGTCGCGCCGGGGCAGGCAGTAGATGCGCCCGTGGTTTTCCCGCATGAAGGCCAGGAAGTCGCGACGGTTGCGGAAAATATAACCGCTCCGTATCTCCGGCCAAAAGGCCTTGAAGTCGGCGGGCGGAGCCGCGTAGACCTCGCCTTCGCCGGCCAGGTTCTCCGTCTTCTCCTGCAGGATAGCCATGTCCCTCTTCTTCCGGGCGGCCGCTCAAAGCAGGCCCCTTATCTCCCTGAACAGAAATATTATACCGATGGCCAGGAGCAGTAAGGCGAAGAGCACCTGCACGCGGCGGCTCCGGGCCCGGAGGGTGAAGAAGGACCCCACGTAGGACCCGGGCATAACCCCCAGGATCATGGCCAGGGCCACCGGCCACTCCACGTGTCCCAGCAGGGAATGGACCGCGCTTCCGGGAAGGGCCAGGAAGGCTATGACCACCAGGGAGTTGCCCAGGCATTCCTTGAGGTCCATGTGGAGCAGGAAGTAGAAGCCGGGCACCAGGATCACGCCTCCCCCCAGTCCCAGGAAACCGGAGAAGAATCCGGCCAGGAAACCGATTAGGGCCAGGAGGGATACCGGATGCCCGCCGGGACGCCCCTCCGTCCTTTCGCCGTAGGGGCTCTCTCCTCCGGCCGAGGCGTAGGTCCGGTAGGCCAGGTAGAGGAGGAGCAAGGAGGTGATGATCATGATGTACCTGGTGTCCAGGAGAGAGGTGACGGAGGAGCCAATGAGCGTCCCCAGGCAGCCGAACAGGGAGCAATAGAGCACCACGCGCGGGATTATCTTCCCGGCCCTCCAATAATTGAACCCTCCCACCACGGCGGAGGGGAGGATGATGGGAAGCGGGGTTCCCAGGGCGATGTCCGAGGAGCGCATGAGAAGCAGGCGGATGGCTGGGGTGGTTATCACTCCACCCCCAATGCCGAAGGCCCCGCTGGTGAAACCGGAGGCAAAACCCAGGAGAACCGCGAAGAGGAATTCCGGCATGGGCAAGGGGAAACCCTCCGGCGGTCAGCGCACCACGTCGACGATCTCGGCATCCGTGGCGCGAACCAGGTCGTAGGACCTTATCTTGAGGATCATCTCCGGCTCTCCACCCCCGGTGTAGACGACGTCCTCGCGCAGGGCCTGGAGGTCTATGTACCTGGGCATTTCCGTCTTCAGAGCCACCGGAGGCGTGCAGCCGATGAGATACCCGGTAAGCTGGCGCACCTCGTCGGCGCTGAGCATGCGGAGCCGGGAGACCCTCAGCTCCCTCTTCAGCTTGCCGTAGTCCACCGTGCGGTCCCCGGGGATCATAACCATGATGGGACGGCCGTCGGCGTGGAAGAGGACGGACTTGATTATCTGGTGGGGTTGCAGCCCCAGGACCACCGCCGCCCTCTGCGCGGTGCGGGCGGGTTCCGGAATACGCCTGAGCTCGTGGGGGATGTTGGCGTTCTGCAGGTGATTATGTACATCGACGCTGCTGAGCAAGGCAACCTCCTCTCGGGCGAACAACACGCTTCCCATTCGGCCGGTGGGGCCGAGGGCGCGGGGTCGTCTCGATTATATCAGGGGCTGCGCATCAGGAATGGCGGCCTGGCCGGGCCGGGGGATGGCGGCGACTACTTTAAACCGCCCTTACGGCCTATTTCCTGGAAGAATTTGGTGCCGTACCTTTCCTTGGTGGTCTGGCCCCCCTTGCGGCCCCCTTTCTGGCCGATCCGCTGGTAGAACTCCTTGCCGTACTTCTTCAGCGTGGTCTGTCCCCCTTTCCGGCCCGCCTCGCTTCGGCTCATCTTGCGCTCGGCCATGGCACATCCCTCCTCCTATAAACCTGCATACGGGAAAGCGACGCAAGCTCCCATAACTTTACTTACCCAGCTCCGGCGGTTTTCTAACCTTACTCCGCCGGGGCATCTTCCTTCTCCCGCCGCATGGCGAGCCACAGGAAGGCGAAGAGGACGGCCATGGCCGCGGCGGAGACGAGGGTGACCCAGAGGGGAACGGAGGATACGAAGTAGACGACCAGGGTGACCACCACCCCGGCGATGAGCACCCCGCAGGTGATGGCTACCATGGCGCGCCGGAAGGGAACCCCGAAGACGAAGGCCGCCAAAGCCCCGGACCAGGCCCCGGTGCCCGGGAGGGGGATGGCCACGAAGAAACAGAGGGCCAGGTCGCGCCAGCGCTCGAAGGAGCGGCTGTGCTTGCGCCGGGTGCGGGAGAACAGCCAGGTGAAGAAGCGGTCCATGGGACGGGAATGGCGGCGGAGCCAGTCGGAGACCGGCCCCAGCAGGAGGAGGATGAAAGGTATGGGCACCATATTGCCTAGGATGGCCCAGAAGAAGGTGCTCCACAGGTCGGCCTTCCAGGCGCTGGCCGCGGGGATGGAGCCGCGCAGCTCTATGAAGGGGACCATGGAGATGAGGAAGGTGCGCAGCCATACCGGAATGCCCGCCAGCCATTCCACGTAGGACGGCGCGCAGAGGACCCTTCGATAAAGCGGTTGCAGTAAAGGATACATGACTTCCTCTCGACCTTCCCGAACACGGGTCGCGGTAATCTTAACACTTTTTGGGTTGGCAGGTCATCGTTGGGGAAAGCATAAGAGGTGGAGGTGGCGTGCTTTCCGGTGCACCTGGGCCTCCGGATGGATGAGCGGCGCGCGGGGATGAGCCGGAAGGCGATCGCTTGCAGGGCCGGCATGGGCTGATGATCGCACTCGACTTTCCGAAGACCGCCGGCCTTCAAAGAAGGGTGACCGGATCCACGTCCACGGCCAGGGAAAGGTCTTCCAAGGGAATACTTTCCCTCCGGCAAAACGAGGAACGCCAGCGGTCGAAGGATTGCACGCTCGCTCGCAGCTTCTCCTCCAGCTCCCCGGGTACGAGGATTTTCAGGGTGAGATGAAAGCGGTACCTCCCCTTGAGCCTGGAGAGGGGAGCGGGAGCGGGTCCCAGCACCACGCCCGGTCCGTCCGCCGTCCTCGAGCGGAGATCCGCAGCCAGGGCCTCAACCGCGGCGCGGGCATGCTCTTCCACCGGGGCGCTCACCACCAGGTTCACCAGCCGGCAGAAGGGCGGATAGACGGCCTCGCGCCTGAATTCGAGCTCCCGGTTATAGAAGCTCTCCGGGTCACCGCGCAGCGCGGCCTGTATGGCGTAATGTTCCGGGCAGTAGCTCTGGACGATGACCCTGCCGGGGAGCCTCCCCCTTCCTGCCCTGCCGCTTACCTGGATGAGGAGCTGGTAGGTCCTCTCGCCGGCCCGGAAGTCGGGGAAGGCCAGGGAGGTGTCGGCGTTAATGACCCCCACCAGGGTCACGCTGGGGATGTCCAGGCCCTTGGCGATCATCTGGGTGCCCAGGAGCACCTGGGCCTCGCCCCGGTGGAAGGATTCCAGAATTTCCCAGTGAGAGTTCTTGCGGGCGGTGGTGTCCGCGTCCATGCGCAGGCACTTCAGGACGGGAAGCAGCCTCCGCAGTTCCTCCTCCACCCTTTCCGTCCCCACTCCGGCGTAGCGATGGACCTCATTCCCGCATTGGGGGCAGACGAAGGGGGGGCGGAGAGCCCAGTTGCAGTGGTGGCAGAGCAGGTGGGAACCCCGGGCGTGGTAGCAGAGGCTGACCGAGCAGTCGCGGCAGCGGAATATGTACCCGCAGCCGTGGCACTGCAGGAACCTGGCGAAGCCGCGCCGGTTGAGAAAGAGAATGGCCTGCTCGCCGCTTCTGTGCAGCTGGGCGAGCGCGTTGAGCAGCCTGGGGGAGAGGATGGTCCTTTCGCCTCCCGCGTTGAGCTCGCGCATGTCCACCAGTTCCATCCCGGGGAGGGGCCTTCCGTCCACGCGGGAGGGCAGGACGAGCGGGATGTACTCCCCGGTCCGGGAGGCGTGATGGCTCTCCAGGCTGGGGGTGGCGCTTCCCAGCACCAGCACGGCGCCGCTGAGCTCCGCCCTTTTCCTGGCCACCTCCCGGGCATGGTAGCGGGGCGGGGAGCTCTCCTTGTAGGTGGTCTCGTGCTCCTCGTCGATGACGATGAGGCCCAGGTCGCGCAGGGGGGCGAAGAGGGCGGAGCGGGCTCCGATGACCACCCGGTATTTTCCCTCCCGGATGCCCCTCCACTGGTCGTACCGCTCCCCCAATCCCAGGCGGGAGTGGAGCACGGCCACCTCTTCTCCCAGGCGCCCCTTGAAGCGCTGCACCATCTGCGGGGTGAGGGCTATCTCCGGGACCAGGACCAGGGCGGTCTTCCCCCTCCGGAGGGCGTGCTCTATGGCGTGAAGGTAAACCTCGGTCTTCCCGCTTCCGGTCACCCCCTCCAGGAGAAAGACGCCGCCACCCCTGTCCAGGGCAGCCGTTATATGTCGCAGCGCCTCCTCCTGGTGGGGGTCGAGGACGTGCTTCTCGGCGGCGGGAAAGGAGCGTTCCGCAAAGGGGTCGCGCAGGCGCTCCTCGAAATCGAAGCGTATCCAGCCCGCTTCCGCGCAGCCGCGCAGCACCGCAGAGGAGGTCCGGCTGACCCTCTGCAGGTGGGTGGCGTTCATTCTCCCCCCGTGTTCGAGCAGGGTCTGGAGGAGGCGGCGCCTGGCGGCGGTCAGTAGACCTTCCCCTCCCTCTCCCAAGATCCGGGCGCCTTCAGGGGTGAGTGCCGCCATCCTTATCCGCACCCGGGAGGCCTTCGGCCGGGGAAGGGCGTACCTGCGGTTGATGATTCCTCCATTCTCGAGTTCCCTTAAAAGAGCGGAGGAGAGCCTGCCGCCCAGCGCCTCGCGGAGCTCGGGAAGGGACACCGGGCCTCCGGCCCGGGAAAGGGCCAGGAGGATCTCCCTCTTGCGCCCGGAGCGTTCCGGGACGGCATTCAGCGCTTCCCGGGGGTCCACTGCGAGTTCCACCAGTTCCACCACCCTGCGTGCCCGGCCAGGGGGAACCACCAGGCGCAGCGCCTGGGATAGGGTGCACAAGTACCGCTCCGAGATCCAGGAGCAGAGCTCGAGCATGGTGGCGTCGAAGGCCGGCGGCTCGTCCACGACGGCCTGCACGTCCCGGATGGAGGGGAGCTCCGGGCGGACGCAGAAACCCACCACGTATCCCACGTGGAGCCGGTTCTGCAGGGGCACCAGGACCAGGCTTCCCGTTTCCACCCGGGAGACGAGTTGAGGCGGGACCCGGTAGGTGAAGGAACGGTCGAGTTGGCGCGCCGGGGCGTCGATGATGACGTCCACGAACCGTTCCTCGTCCGCCGCGTCTTCCTTCCAGCCGGGCATGGGTTAATTATAGCCCCGGGGTATGACCGTCACGCCCGGCCGCGGGATGCCCCCCCTGCGTATCTCGGCGGAGCACCCTCTTCGCATGGCGGCGCGGGTAGACTAGGGTATTGACTGGAGGGTATTGACTGGACGGGTTCCTCGAATCGCGGAAAAGAACTTCCTGACGCGTGCCTATCCCGCACCCCTCACATGACGGCGAGGACCACAAGCCCGGCGTCGGCTCACATACTTGCCTTCAATCTCCGGAAGGTCTTCCTCATGCATGGCTATCTCGCTCCTTTCACATAACGGCGCGGGTAAGGAAAAGGGCGGCGGCGAGGAAGAGGATGCCAGCGTAAGGAAGGGTTTGGAAGACCGCCTCCCGGGCTCGCGGCGCGCGGTTCACGAGGGGTGCAGCGCGCCTCGCCAGGAGGGAAAGCAGGGCGATGCCGCCCCCGGCGCAGGCTCCCCAGAAAAAGGAGGTGAGGAGAAGGGAGGGGCCGGTGAAAAGCCCGATGATCGCCAGCGATTTGACGTCTCCGCCCCCTACGCCTCCCAGCAGGAAGAAGGGGAGCAGCAGGGCCGTGCCCAGGAGGAAACCCGCTCCGCCTCGGAGGAGGTCCGAGCGCCCTCCCCAAGCGGCGGCGGCCGCTCCACAGATCAAACCCGCCAGTATGAGGCGGTTGGGCACCTTCCTCCAGCGGAAGTCGAAATAGGCGGCGGAGAGCGCCAGAACCCAGAGAAGGAACGCCTTCACCGGCCCCGTTCCCATTTCCCGACTCCTCGTGCCTGGATCTTGCTTCCGAATTCGTTTAACGTGGCATAAAGCGGCGCCTTCAGCCCAGGCCGCTCATCAGCTGGTGGAAGATCTTGTTAAAAAAGCTCTTGATGACGTCCGTTCCGCCGGCCCAGGCAATGAGTGCCCCGGCGATGGCCGCAGCACCAAGGATGACCAGGGCGTATTCCGCGGTGGCCTGGGCAGACTCGTCAACCAAAATTTCCAGTGGATGACGCAATGTCTTCACCTCCCGTCACCTTGAAAAGAACTGCTCGGGCATCGCTGTCATACTCGGACCTGGCATCACCTCCTTCCATCGTGAGCGCCGGCCTTCCCGGTCAAGCGCCTTCGCTTCAAGGAACGCCGATCCCGCCCGTCCTTCCGCGGCGGCATATGCGCGTGTTCAAGGGCACCCCGGCCCCGGCATCACCTCCCTTCCGCCTTTCAAAGCGAGCGGCCGATGATCATGCTTCCCACGGTCAGGAGGAGGAAGCTGGGAAGGATCATGAAGACCAGGGGAAAGAGGACCATGACCGATACCCGTGCCGCGCGGACCCGGTTCCTCTCCCTCCGGGCGGAACGCATCTCGGTGGCCAGCTGGGAGAGGATCTCCGAGACCGGAGCCCCGCTCTCCTCGGCCCGCATGAGGGTGCGGGCGAAGCGCCGCAACTCGCGGCAGGGATGGTCGGCGACGCGCCCCAGGGCCTCGACCAACCCCTCGCCCAGCCGCAGGCCCTCCGCCACTCCCTCCAGTTCACGCCGGGTCAACGGGTGATGGGCTGCGGAAAGAGAATGCTGGAGGGACCGCTGCAGGCTCTCTCCCGCGTAGCACAGCACGGCGACCAGATCGACCACCTCCGGGAGGTCCGCGCCCAGGGCCTCCAGGGCGCGGCGCCTCCTGCGCTTGAGCCAGAGGGGCGGCACCCGGTTGCCGGCGACGTAGGCCAGGGGCAGGACGGGCGCCGCCGGTAGTCCCAGGGGAAGGAGCGCCAGACATAGAGCCAGCCCGCATAGCCTCCGCACTCCTAGGTACCGGCGGGCGGTCCAGTTCAGCCCCGCCTCCCGGACGAGGACCTCCTCATCGCTCCCGACCGGACGGGGAAGGGGTTTTCCCAGCCGGTCGACCAAGTTCCAGAATATGGTATGGCAGGAAATACCATAACTCGTCCAGCGCCGGTCGCTGTCCTCGGCTCCCACCAGCCGTAGGGCCGCCTCGCGACGGTTTCGGCCGCCCCCCAGCGAGAGCAGAACGCAAAAGGTAGAAAAAGCAACCAGCAGAGAAACGAGCACCTCCACGGCTCATGCCCCCTCGGTCATCCGTCTTATCACCAGGAAGGCCGCTCCGTTGAGGGCCAGGGCCACCAGCGCCATCAGGTTGCCCGTCGGCGTGGCCAGCATGGGCCTGAGGGAGGAGGGGTTCAAGGCCGCCTGGATGGAGAGAAAGGCCAGCGGAAGGGCGGAAACCAGGTAACCCGAAGCCCTGCTCTGGGAGGTCACCATCCTCAGTTCGCGACGCGCCTCCAGTGCCTCGCAAACCCTGTTCCGCATCCTGTCCAGCACCCGCGGAAGGTCGCCGCCCCGACCGTGCAGGAGCCCCAGGACGGTCAAGGTGAGGCGCAGGGAGGGAGAGGTGGTGCGCTCCGCCGCGCGGAGCAGGGACTCTTCCAGGCCGCCTCCGGCATGTATCTCCCTGACCAGCTCTTCCAGTTCCGCCCCCAGTTCAGGCCCCACGTCCTCCGGGCAAACCTGCAGGGATTGCTGTAGGGAAAGATTGGAGCGGAGCGATTGGTTGAGGGAATCGATGAATTCGAGGACCTGCTCCTCTTTCTTCGACTCCTCCCTTCTCCCGCGGTATTCCCGGAGGAATCGGCGGAGCGGGGGCAGGAGAAGGGGAGGGAGCAAGCAGAGGAGCGGGTTCCGAGTGAGCACCAGGATCGCCGCGCAGGCGGCGGGGACGAGAAGGCGTTCCCTCCTGCCCGACAGGAGGGCCCTGCGCATGACTCGCCAGAACCCCTCCCGAACAGGGACTTCCTTGGTTGGGGCGCGGCCCTCCCCCTCGAGGAAGGAGAATGCGCGCTCCCGCCTCTCCAGGCCCAGGTGGGTGAGGAAGAGGAGCGCACTGCAAGCGAGGAGTAAAACCGAAGTTAATATCATGAGGTACGCGGTCCGGTGGCGGCCGCTTTCACCCCCTCCCGCTTGCGCTGCACCGGGTTGGAGGCGCAGGGGTCGGCGAGATACCGCAACCTGGCCGGGGTCTCCAGCCCCGCTGGACCTTCCGGTTCCAGGCTCCGCAGCCTTCCTCCCCCTCCATCTTCCCTCTCCATGACCGCTATCTCCCTCACCCGCCTGAGACCCTCGGCGTTCCTTTCCATGTGCACCACCACGTCCACCGCCCGCTCGATCTGCCGGCGCACCGCCTCGGCCGGAAGGCCCACCCCGGCGGTGAGGGCCATGGTCTCCAGGCGGGAGAGGGCGTCCAGGGGCGAATTGGCGTGGATGGTGGTCATGGAACCCCGGTGGCCGGTGTTCAGGGCTTGCAGCAGGTCCAGCGCCTCCGGCCCCCTCACCTCACCGATGATGATGCGGTCCGGGCGCATGCGCAGGGCGTTGCGCAGAAGGTCGCGGAGGGTCACCTCTCCCTTGCCTTCCAGGTTGGGGGGACGGGTTTCCAGGGGTACCACGTGGGGCTGTTGCAGCCTCAGTTCGGCGGCATCCTCCAGGGTTATGATGCGTTCCCCGGGATGGATGTGGGCGGACAGGGTGTTGAGGAGGGTCGTCTTTCCGCTTCCCGCACCGCCGGATATCACCACGTTTTTCCTGTCCATCACCGCGGCGGCCAGGAAGGCGGCTTCCCACTCCCCGATGGTCCCCCCCTCCACCAGCTCCTGGAGGGTGAAGGGCAGGGAGCGGAACTTGCGTATGGTGATCACCGGGCCCAGCAGGGAAAGGGGAGGCAGGATGACGTTGACCCGCGAGCCGTCGGGAAGTCGTGCGTCCACGTAGGGAGAGGCCTCGTCTACGTGGAGGCCGAGAGGGCCGATTATGCGGTCTATGATGCGGTATACTTCCTCGTCCCCCTGCAGGACCACCTGGCTGGGCAGGAGGACCCCGTTCCTCTCCACGTAGATGCGGTGGGGGCCGTTGACCATGATCTCCGTTATCTCCTCGTCGCGCATCAGGCTCTCCAGGGGCCCGAGGCCCAGTATGTCGTCGAGCAGCTTTTGCAGGATTTCCTGCATCTCCGCCGAGCCCAGGACGAACCCCTCCTCCCAGATGACCTCCCGGGCCAGGCGGAGCAAGTCCCTCCGTTTCCGGGCCGCATCGGCCCGGGGATCGAGGACCTTATCCGA
The DNA here is from genome assembly GCA_030019255.1 of Actinomycetota bacterium. Taxonomy (NCBI): domain Bacteria; kingdom Bacillati; phylum Actinomycetota; species Actinomycetota bacterium. Next base: position 6,426 of record JASEFK010000014.1, on the reverse strand, counting down.
TCCAGAGAGTCGGTCCCGGACCCTTTCCCTGATCAGGGGATAGATGTCGCCTTGGTCCATCGGTTCACCTCCCGGCGGGGAAGGGGAAGCCCGGCGCCCTCTTTTTCCCCAGGCCGGGGAGGAGGCGTCTTGGGTTCTTTGGCGGGAGGGGTTCTTTATCCCCGTCGAGGAACGCCGTCAGCCGGACCGCCGCCCTGCCAAGGGGCGAGTCGGGTCGGGGAAGCCGCCCCAGTTCGGCGAAGTCCAGCCCGGAGCGGGGATCGTCGGGGACCGTGAAAGTGCTCTCGATACCGACGGCTCGCGCTATCTCGTGGGGCTGCAGGGCGGAGTTGCCTCCATGGCGGTTGAGGATGAGGCGCAAGGCCCGGGGGTCCATCCCGAAGCCGCGTATGGATCGAGCGAGGACGCGGGCGCTGCGTGCGGACATGGCGTCGGCCAGGGTGACCACCGCCAGGGCGCGGCAGGGGAGAAGGGAGGGGAGAAGCTCCTCCGCCAGGTGGCCGGGGAGGTCCACCACCACCGTGTCGAAGAGGAAGTTGAGGTTGCGGAAGAAGGAAGCCGGGATGCGGAAGGTCCGCTCTCCCGCCTTCCGGCGTGGGTGCCCGAAAGGGAGGAGGTGAAAACCTGCGGGGTGGCGGTACATGGATACGCGGGCCATCTCCCAGGAGATGTCCTCCGCCATGGGCAGGAGGTCCACGAGATTCTTTCCCGTTCCGTCCGGCTTGAACATGGAGAGCTGCGAGCGTTCACGGTCCAGGTCCACCAGGAGCACCCGCTTTTCCCGTTCCGCGTAGCAGGCGGCCAGAGTTGTGGATAGAAGGGTGTTTCCCACCCCACCTTTACCGCCGGCCAGTATGACGAGCCCCGGAGCCGGAAGGCGTTTCCCTGTTTCCCCGGTGATCCCCCGCGGCGCCATTCCGCGGATTAGCTCCGCCCTTTCCCTGATTTGCAGGTAGAGGCCTTCCACGTCCGTTCTCGCCGGATCCACGATCCCGCAGAAGGCGAAAGGACCGCGGAAAAGTTGGGGAAGCCCCGCGTTTCCCCCCGGTGGTTCTCCCCCCTGGACCAGGAGGGTGGGGATAAAGCCCGACCGGTCCGAGTAGCTTAGGCCGGCGCCCTCCTCGTCCAGCTCCAGCAGCATCTGGGTGGAGATGAGAAGTATGTCCGGGCGGAAACGGCGGAGCAACCTCCCCAGGTCTTCGGGGGTGCGCGCCACACCGCACGCTTCCAGCAGGGGGTGTCCATCCACCATCTCCGCCAGTCCGGTCACGTCCCCGCTGGGAAGAGCCAGGGCCACCGAAATGATTTCCATCTTACCTCCTAAAATATATATGTTATATAAATATTATAAGTTTAATGATAATGTCAATACGTGACGCGGGGACGGACACCGGCGGAGGAGTATGGAGATGGATAGCGATGTGATGGTGAACTCCGGCGACATTGTCTCCGGCAGGAGACTCCTCACCGAAGAGGAGCGTATGAAGATGGACGGCGATGTGATGATGAACTCCGGGATGCGACGGAACCACGTTGGGGAACATGCGGGACGGCTGCGTTTGAAGCGGCACCGGGCTTGTGCTAAAAAGGGCGTGGGCGGGTCCGCCGGGCGCACGACCGTCGCTTGAGCTGAAGCGGAGGAAATCGGGGGTTGGGCGCGCGATATAAAAAGGGGTCTGAACGGGTCCGCCTTTGCGAATTACCCTGACTCAGGATAAAGCGGTTGAGACGGATAACCGGGAAAGGGACGGTGGGCGGCACGATGCGGGTGAGGCGATGATGTTCGGTCGGAGGGTAGAAGTCCTGCGGCGAAGGTGGCTGCCTGGGATATTGCTGTTTTTGGCGGCCGCGGCGATCGTCTCCTCTGCCTTCTACGTCCGGCGTTCGGGAGGGGTGATCTCCATTGGAGATGTGGACATAGCCATGCCCGGGGCGGGCCCCGCTCACACTTCTTACCTGCCCAGCGCCCCCCGCGGAAACCCGCGAGAGCTGTGGGGCACCCGGCTGGAGGCGGAGATCTCCGGTCCCTGCGCGGTGGCGGGGGGCCGGGTTTTCGCGGCCTGCCGCAACGGGTTTCTATACTGCCTGGACCTGGATAGCGGTCGCCCTCTGTGGCGCTTCGACGCCGGAGGCGAGATAACCTCCATGCCCACGCTCTTCGAGGGCGGCGTGATGGTCTCCACCGCGGACGGCCGCGTGGTCTGCGTGAACGGGGAGGGGAGGCTTCGCTGGGAGGTGGAGGCCGGAGGGTCGGTGCCCTCCTCGCCTTTGCACTCGGGAAAGAACGTCTATTTCGCTTCCCGCGACGGCTTCTTATACTGCGTGGATGCTGGAGACGGCTCGGAGAGGTGGCGTTTCCAAGCCGACGCCCCCCTCGAGGTGTCCCCCTGCCTGTACGAAGGCCAGGTACTGTGCGCCTCCTACGAGGGGACCCTTTTCGCCCTGGATGCCGGTGACGGCCGGCTGCTCTGGTCCTCCCGCCTGCAGGGTGTCCCGGTATCCTTCCCGGTGGCCGACGAGGGACGTGTCCTCCAGGTCACCGACGTCGAGCTGCACTGCGCGGATGTCCAGAGTGGCAAGAGACTATGGTCTTACGCGCTCGGCCCCACGGTTCTCTCCAACCCGGCCGTGCGGGGCAACCAGGTGGTCGTCCTGCAGGGAGAGCAGGGGGAGGGTTCCGTCGTGCTCTCCCTGGACGCGAGGACGGGCGACCAGCTCTGGCGTGCGGCTTCCGGGATGGAGGCCGGCCGGACGAACATCCTGGTCACCAACCGGGATGTCTACCTGGCCGGACCCGACCGGGTGCTGGCCCTGGAGTGGGAAACCGGGGTGCCTACCCTGAGGGCTGACGTGGAGGGCGTGATTCCCTGGACGCTTACCGTGACCGAGGATCGCCTGCTGGTAGGAACCACGAGGCGCAAGGTTTTTTGCCTAGGTGATTAGAAGAACGATACGCATGACGAGGGAACCCGCGGTTTCGCCGTGTTTCCGTATTCGACCGGGGAACGCGGGCGACGGGACGCGGGTTTCGTAGGGAGCACAGGGAGGGCGTTTGACGTCGATATAGTATGTATATTCATGAGGGCAAACTTGAATTGGGCGGAAAACGAGAACGAGAAAGGGTGATGAGATTGAAGCGCATCCTATCTTGCGGGGGAGGTCGCTGGCTGGTGGTGGCCATGGTATCCGCGACCTTGTGTTTCTTCCTGGCCGCCTTTCCAGGTTGCGGCAAGGGTGAGCCGACCCTGGAGGAGATCTGGGAGAAGTCGGCGGAGGCCCAGGAGAACGTCGCATCACTACACATGGAGATAGCCATATTTTACCAGAACACCAAGTTCGGCAGCGGGCAGATCCAGACCTATACCGTCGATGTGAGCGGGAACAACGTTCACCTCCAGAATTCCATCTTCGGCCATACCTTCAGCGAGGTGATCGTGGTGGGCGGTAAACAGTACAGCAGGGCCATGGGGCAGAAGGAATGGCAGGAACAGCCGGTGAGCCTCACGGCGCAGTCCGCCACGGAGCAGGTGCGGGGGCTTGCCAACCTCCCCTCCGTCGCCTCCACCAAGGAGAACAAGGGGCTGGAGAAGGTGGGAGGCAAGGAAGCCTATCACCTCTATTTCGGGCTGGCTCCCGGGGAGATACCCAACCTCTTCTCCAAGGTCCCGGTCTCGCAGCTCTCCGCGGCCAGCGGCGCGGATGTCGACGTATGGGTGGAGAAGGACACATATTACCGCATCAAGTACGAAGCGGTCATCCGCAATGTCCTCATCGAGGAGAAGATCGGGTACGGCGACGTGCGCATCGTGACCAACATAACGGAGATAAACCAGCCCATAAGCATCAGCCCGCCTTCCTGACCCCGTGAAGGATTGACCCGGGCGCACAACGCGCCCGGGTTCTTTTATGTGACGGCATCCGTTGGTGGACGCGCGGCAGGCCTCTTCACTTCCGAGGAGCCGCAGGCTGATGAGGTGCAGGCTGACCGGGCAACCGGGCCTCGATCTGTTTACGGGCGCGGGGTCGTTTAAGGGGAGCCGATGTTTTGGGATGGGCTCGGGGTTGTCAAGCAAGCGTTACGGGAGTGTTACGTTTCTGTAAATATTTTTTGGGAAAGGTATACGGCTGCTAAATGTTGAAAGATAGAGCACCGATATTTATCAATGGGTAACATGTGACAAATTCGCTTTTCATATACAAGGGGGGGATGATCGAGGTAAGGGAACTGGGGCTCCGGCTGAACGCCCCGGGGAGGCAAAGACCTGGAGGCTAGGTAAGGGGTGCGTGGGTTGATCGATTTTTCCTTTGTGTGTCCGGGCGGGGGGCCTGGAGAAAACCTTTTATGTTCTTCGCGCACTTCAAGTGCTAGTCGCCGTTGTCATCCTGCCTACACTTTCCTTCTGCGATCTGAATACCACCTCATTTATGCGTTCTTTCACGCGTTCTCGCTTATGAAACCGGGCTTTTCTCGCCTTTTGTCGTGTGCCCGGAGGTTCGGGATGACTTAAACCTGAGGACGCGGAGCCAGAAACGGTGAAGTGAAGGGGGTTGGGGACATGCTCATCAACAGGACGCTTCAGAAAGTGATCAATTTGGCGGTCATCGTTGCGTTGGTCGCCCTGCTGGCAATGGGGGGGTTGATGGCTTTACCCTCACGAAGTCCCTTCGGCCCGCTGATGGGCAAGATATTCAATTCCAGGAATAACTTGGTGGGCATGTTCAACACCCTTGACCCCAAGGAAGTCGCAAGGGCCATCAATGAGAACCCCGACCTGGTCGCCGAACTTCTCCCCCTCCTGCAGGCGGATATACTGGCCGCCGCGGTCAACGAAAACCCCGAGTTCATAAACAGCTTGGTCGCCTCCCTCGATCCCCAGGTGGCGGCGGAGATCGTGAACCAGAACAGCGAGTTCGTGAGCCAGGTTATCCCCTACCTCGACCCCCAGGTGATCGCCGATGTGGTGAACAACAACTACTCTTTCCTGGTTGAAGTGGCTCAATACCTGAATCCCTTTTCCGTTGCCTATGTGATCAACAACAACCAGGAGTTCGCCATCCGGGTGGTGGGTGCCCTTGACCCCCGGGTAATCGCCCAGGTCATCAACAGCAACGCCACCTTCATAACCCAGGTGGCGGGGCTACTGGATGCGGAGGTTTTGGCGAGAGCAATCAACGAGAATCCTAACCTGGCCATCGAGCTGGTGGGCCTGCTAGACCCCCGGGTAGCGGCCATGGTGGTGAATGCCAACGGCAGGTTCCTGACCTCGGTGATGTCTTTGCTGAACCCCAGGGTGCTGGCCGGTGCGGTCAACGCCAATGGCCCCTTCCTGGTGCAGCTCCTGGGATACCTGGATCCCGAGGTCATAGCCGATGCCCTGAACAACAACGAGCAGCTGATGAACGACGTCGTGGCGCTCCTGGAGCCCGACTTCATTGCTTCCATCATCAACAACCAATCCTTCGTCACCCGCTTGATCGGTTACCTTAACCCCGCTTCCATCGCCGGCTCCATCAACGCCAACGGCGGCTTCGTGAGCGCTCTTCTGGGGTACCTGGACCCGGGTATGGTGGCCAGTGCGGTTTCCGACAATTACGCCTGGCTGGATGCGCTGATCGGACAACTGGACGGTGCCCAGCTGGGACATATCCTCGACAACAACGCCGCCTTCATGACCGATTTTGTGGGAGCCCTGTCGCCCTCCACCATAGCTGACGTGATAAACGGAAATGGTGCCTGGGCGGTAAGCCTCATCTCCGAACTTGACACGGGGGTCATCGCCGGGATCATGAACGACCCGGCCACGGTGGCCTTCATAAACGCCCTCCTTCCCCAGCTGGACGCCTCGGCCCTGGCGGGGATCGTCAACGGCAACGGGGCCTGGGTGGCCGACCTCCTCTCCGGGATCACCCCGGATACGGTGAACACCCTGATCGCAGACCTTAAGCCCTGGATCACGGGGACCCTGCTCCCCAACCTGGATACCGCGGCCATCGCCGGCATCGCCAACGACCCGGCCACGGTGGCCTTCATAAACGCCCTCCTTCCCCAGCTGGACGCCTCG
>JASEFK010000014.1:0-266 GCA_030019255.1 Actinomycetota bacterium | reverse complement strand
CGGCCCTGGCGGGGATCGTCAACGGCAACGGGGCCTGGATCGGGGACTTGGTCTCCAACCTCTCCACGGGCATGGTGGTGGACCTCCTGAACAGCCTGGACCCCTCCTGGACGGCCCGGCTCATGACTGACCTCAACAACCCCACCAGCCTGGGGGTCATCGCCGGGATCATGAACGACCCGGCCACGGTGGCCTTCATAAACGCCCTCCTTCCCCAGCTGGACGCCTCGGCCCTGGCGGGGATCGTCAACGGCAACGGGGCCTGG
>JASEFK010000013.1 GCA_030019255.1 Actinomycetota bacterium | reverse complement strand
CCTGGGATGGGAGGAGGAAGGCTAGGTGGCTGACACAAAATCCTTGACGCTACCGGGTATCCCCTATACGGCCCTGCATGGGTGACTCGTGAATCCACATGCAATAAAATGCTTGGCGTGATGGATTCCTGACATAATGGGCGAGATCGTAGGAGGCCAGGCGTAAGAGGGGGAGGATCGGACATGGAAAGTGCCGGTGCGGTGGAAACTATGCGGCTGCGCCCCCATCACCTATTCTGCAGCCGCTTCCTGCCCCTGGAGCTCCTCATGCGCGGGGAGGGATTCGCCCGGGTGGTGGAGGAGCTCAAGCTGCTCACGGAGGCGGAGAGCGAGGCGGTGGTCCTGGTCAACGAGGGACCTGACCAGGTCTGCGAGTATTGTCCGGACTACGCGGACGGCCGCTGCCGGAACCCGGTGGGCGACGAGGAAAAGGTCAGGAAGTGGGACCAACGCGTGCTGGACGGCCTGGGCCTCTCCTATGGCCAGAAACTCACCGTCAGGGACCTGCAGGCCCTGGTGGAGGAGAAAGCGCCCCTGGACTTCTGCCGCGACCGCTGCCCGTGGAAGAGCGTCTGCTCCGTGTTCGCCAGGTCATAGCCCCAGCCGCATCGCCACGTCCTCGTAGTCCGGGTCCTCGGCGTAGAGCTTCTCGAGCTCGCTTCGCGCTTGCCGGTGCCGGCCAAGATCCTCGTAGACCAGGGCCCGTTCGTACCTGAGCGCCCGGAGCAGCTCCTCGGAACGGTCCTTCTTCCGGCGCAGGGCGCTGGTCAAGGTCTCCTGCGCCGCGTCCAGGAGCCCGAGCCCACGCAGGGCCCTGGCCTTGTACAGGAGCAGCGCGGTGTGGACGGGCGTCTGGTTCTCGATGCCCTCGGCCAGGCTCACCACCTTGCGACAGGCTTCCCTGTCCCCCGGGCGGGCGGTGAGCAGGAGCTCCGCGAGGGAGAGCTTCACCACCACGTCGTCGGGCTCGAGCTGTCGCAGCCTCTCCAGGCAGGCGATCGCGTCCTCCCAGCGTTCCTGCCGCTGGTAGACCTCCACCAGGCCCAGCAAAACCCCCCTGAGATCAGGTTCTAAATGAACGGTCACCTCGTCGGTGATGGGAAAGCTCATGAGCGCGGAGATGCCGTACTTGGAGAGGTAGCCACCCAGCTGGCCGTGCTTCTCGGCGGCCAGGGTCAAGTAGTTGGCAGCTTCTTCCAACCGACCCTTCTGGAGGGACAGGAAGCCGGCGAGACACGCGCCGTCGGCCAGGTGTACTGCCTTCTCGAGGTATTCCAGGGCCTTATCTTCGTCGCCGCGGACCAGTTCCCGGCACCCGTCCACCAGGGCTTCTTCGTCGTCCGGGGTGACGAGCCGCTTGAAGAAACCCAGGGTCAGTCGGTCTTCCGGGCGGACCGTGGGGACGGCCGGAGTGGGGTGGTATGTGCTCCTTTTTCCGCTTGACCTCCTGGTTGAAAGCGTGGTGGTGTAGAAAAGGCCTGTTCCAGGGATGCCCACCGTGGCCCGCTTGCCCCTGGTACCGATGGTGAACTTGGCCCCCCGCGGCCCGAAGGAGAGGGACCCACCCGACTTGCTCAGGTTCAGGGTCACGCCCGGTGCGATCCTGATTCGTCTCCAGAAGCGGAAAGCCATGATCCACCTCCCTTCGCCACCACTCGAATTCGAGGCTGGTGTTCTTTACCAGTGGAAATGCCATATGTAATGTATAATCCATTAAGACCTTCCAGGGTCCCGAGGAAATTTTATATCTAAGGAGTGACAATCTCGCCCGGGAAGGCATCAAATTTCGATTCAAGCAAGGTTTGAAACCGGTTACGTAATGTTCTGGTCAAACGAAAAGGCCCCTTATGGGGCCATCCCACTGGGGACCTTCCTTACTTCAAACCGCGCTCTTTGGCGGATTTACGTCTGGCTCCCCGGGAGGGACTCGAACCCCCAACCTAGTGGTTAACAGCCACCCGCTCTACCTGTTGAGCTACCGGGGAATGTATCTGCGGCGGACGTCTAGGTCCGCCCTCACGCCGGCGTTGCTCGGCGCACGGCTTCAAATTATATGATAGCACGGGGTTGGGCACAAGATAGCACGGGGTTGGGCACAAGTCGGTTTTCTCGAACCCGCCCGTTCCTTTTCCATCCCATCTTGGGAATTACCGAGGATTGTGCCACGGGCACAAGGCGGCTTTCCCGGGCCCGCCCATTCTTCGCGTGGACTCCAAGGTCTTGGGCCGGCGGGCCGTGAAATCTATGGTAGACTATGGTAGAATCGGCTGGACGGATGGGGCTAAGGGCTTAGCGTAAAGGCCGGGCACGCGGGAGGCCTTTACGTTCGCCGAAAGAACGATTCGAAGGAGCCGTTGATTCGGTAGTTGGAGGCTCCTTTCCAGGACGGGGGTGGATGTGAAGCGCTTGAGTAATCCGGAAAAGGGCGCGCGGCGCCGCGAGGGCATTGACGCTTCCTCCAGCGTTGAGATACGCCGCACGCTTCGGCTGCAACAGCGCAGGCGACGGCGCTTGCTCGTGCTGGAGTCGTTGCTCCTGTGACTGCTCATCACGGCCTTTCTTTCCCTCCTCTTCATCTTCCTGGTCATCCACCGGGAAAAGGAGGCCGCATCCCAGCCTCAGCCCCTCCCAGCCCAGGAGGTCGGCGTGGACGAGGAGCTGGCGCTGGAGGTCCTTCCCCTCCTCCGAAGTTATGCAGGCGCGCACCCGGAGGATTCGGTCCAGTTGATCGGTGAGGAGGCTTCCGCGGTGGTGACCACGAATCCCCTGCTCATCTTCAAGCCGCACCGGAGGGAACTGCTCCACGTGCCGCCCCTCAAGCTCAGGGCGGCCGGCAGGGAAATTACCCTGGGCCCCGGAAAGAGCGTCTGGTTATGCAGCGAGGACGATGACCCGCGTCTGGAAGCCCTGGCCTCCTGGCTCGCGGAGGGGCTGACCCGCCTTTACCCGGAGATAACCTTCAACGCGGTGGGGGACATCATACCCGGCCGGAAGGTAGCCATGAGGATGGCCGAGAACGGCATCGCCTACGTGGGTGGGGGGCGCGACGCCGACGAGGCTTAAAGTCCCCTCACCCTGGAGGTCAAGGGCACCAGATTCACCTTCCTCGCCTACAACGCCATCGCCGGGAGCATCAACGCCACTCCCCAGAGGCCCGGGGTGGCCTGGTTCGACATGTGGCCCTACGCGAAGGACGACCCCGAGGACCTGGCCAGGATGCAGGAGGCGGTCCGCAAAGCCAAGCAAGAAGGCGGGTTCGTGGTGGTCGGCTTTCACTGGAGCGAGGAATATAAGAAGTTGCCCAATCCCTCCATGCGGAAGGTAGCCCACGCCGCCTGCGACGCGGGGGCGGACCTGGTCATCGGCACCCATCCGCACTGCATCCAGTCCCTGGAGTGGTACAAGGGGAGCTTCATCGCCTACAGCCTGGGAAACTTCGTCTTCGACCAGATGTTCGCCGACTACACCCGTCAGGGAATCATCCTGCGCTGCCGGCTCATGGGGAGCGAACTGGTGGAGATAGAGCTCCTGCCCTACCTGATACAGGATTACTGCCGACCGGTGGTCCTGGAGCAGGGGAGCGCCCGGAGCATCGTCGATCCCCTGCTCTCCATCTCCGACCTCTGAGGTCGCCGGGTCGCGAAGGGCATACGAGGGAGGGTTTGGTATCTCCTGCGAAGCCTCCGAGGTAATATAGCCTTGCGGGCGGCCTTCGGGGGCCCCTCGCGGTCGGGTTACCGCCGGAAAAGGCCGGGGGGATGGCAGGTCGCATCACGCGGAATGCCCCGGAGCCGTGCGCCGGGTTTGACCGGGAGAGGCAGGGCGGCCGCCCGGAATGATGAGAAGAAGGTCGGAGCCCCGCGACCGGGTTTTCATCCCCGGTGGACAACCGTGCCTGGTATGCGGGAAGCATGGGTGTAAAGGGGGGGCGGAACCACGCGAACGGTTCTTCATCCGCTGAGGTCGGGGAGTATATGTATGGAAGGCTGAACTCGGATCCGGAGAGACGGGAGGGAAGCATCGGCCTCATTCCCATCGGCAACGTCGTCCAAGGGGAGCTGGCCTTCCTTCCGCGGTCGCTCCAGGAGATATTGGGGGTGGAGGCCGCTTGGGGACCTTCTCTGCCCCTGCCGCGGGGCGCCTACCGGGCGGGCAGGAGACAGTACCTGGCGCCCGCCCTCCTCCAGTCCCTGGCCGCCGTCCCGCCCGGGGAATACCTCCGTATCCTGGGCATCGCGGACGTGGACCTCTTCGCGCCGGGGCTGAACTTCGTCTTCGGCCAGGCCCTCATGGGCGGGAGGATGTGCGTCATCTCCCTGGCCCGGCTGCGCCCCTCCTTCTACGGCTTGCCGCCGGATGAGACCCTTTTCCAGGGCCGCACGGTGAAGGAGGCGGTGCACGAGCTGGGCCACACCTTCGGGCTGGAGCACTGCCCGGACCCGCGCTGCGTGATGCGTTTCTCCAACTCCCTGGCCGACACCGACCGCAAGGGCCGGGGATTCTGCCCCCGCTGCCGGGAGTTGCTGGACCGTAAGCTCTGGCAAATGTGAGGGTCAGGCCGGAAAGGAAGGAGTAGAAGTCCGCTCCATTTGACTCGCGGGCAGGCTTTACCGTCCAGCGTTTGCCCCCGGATCCCTGCGTCATGTCTTGCCGACCTTCGAAAACAAGGCCTCTCGCCCGGCCGCATATCCCCAAGCCACCGGAGATCCCCCGGGAGGTAAAACGCGGAGATATCCCCTCCTGGGAGGTAAAAAAGAAAACGTACGATGGCTAAAGGTTTGTCTGCATTCATCCGAAAAATTAAAAGTCATGTCACCATCCTGTCCGGGCTCGCCCGCGGACGAGCCCGGTGGGGAGAGGGCACGCGAGCCGGAAGGGCAGACATTTACCATTCGATCCCGGTACCGGCGTGCCGATTATCGGGGTAAGACGGGAGGCATAGGGAATGGAGCCTTACGAGCTTTTCGGCGGAGGAGGGAAAGTAGATCGTGGCCCGAGGACCAGTTTCTTCACCCGCAAGCTGGCGGCCAAGTGCCAGAAGATGGGTGTGAGCATACCGCCCTCCGTTTTAACCTTCCTGGACACGCCGCTGTGCTCCTTCAACGAGGCCCAGGCCCGGTACTTTGAGGAGAAGTTCCGCCCCCTCATCCCCCGCCTCATCTCCATCCTGGAAGAGGTCTACGAGGAGCTGGGGGCGGACCGGGAGGGCTGGGAGGACATGATAACCTACAACATCAGGCAGGAGACCCCCATCGGCATCTGCGCCCGCGCCGTCCTGGTGAAGAAGGAGCGCTCCGCCGGGGACGTCCTCACCCGGACCCTGCGCGACGAGCAGAGGACTCGGCGCCTGGAGAGGCCACTCTGCTTCAGCCAAAGGAACGCCTGAGCACGCTCTTGGTCCGGCCGGAAAAGGGTGGAGGTTTCCCCTGCAAAAAGCTTGGCCCGTATCCGGCCGATCCGGGTGGGCATATTCAACGACCGCTTTATCGAATCAGGGATTCCAGCAGGGGAAACCCGGCTTTCTCCCCGCCTCCACTTGGCTTTCCAATCGGTTACCCAGGCCGTTGTTAGCGGTGCGGATCCGTTTATTGTAAAATTTTCCCCATGAGAGAAAGTGGCCTCCGCGAGTGGGCGGTGGAGAACGCCAAGGTCATCGCCGATCTCTTGACCGGCGTCCGTTTCTTCCTGGCCCTGCTCATCTTCCTCTGCGCCCTCTTCGCCGAGCCCTCCCTGCTTCCCCTGGTGGTGTGCCTGACCCTCCTGGGCTGGACCACGGACGTCATCGACGGCAAGATGGCCCGCCTCGACCCCCAGGGGCGCCGCACCCGGATCGGAGACCTGGACTTCGCCACCGACATGTTCATGGTCTATTCCGGCCTGCTCTTTTTCATCACCGCGGGGTTCGTCCCCTTCTGGCCCTTCTTCTGTTACATGCTCTACGCCGGAACCACGGCCATCGTATGGACCAAGAAGTCGGCAATCATGGCCCAGGCGGCTCCCATCGCCGCCATGCCCATCATCTTCTCTTTCCTGCACGCCCCGGTATGGGGGTGGGTATTCATGGGGTGGATAGCGCTGGCCCTGGCCCTCAACTGGGATCGTTTCATGGACGAGATAGGGGAGTTCATCCAGGATGTCGAGGAGGGATAGGGAACTGGAGGCGGAAATGGAGGCGGATCCGGGAGGCGCCCGGCAGGGAACCACGCTCACCGGCGAGCTTGGCTTGAGGGACGCGGCAGATCCCGCACCCGATCCCACTTCCGATGGCCAGCTACGGAGGCAGATAGAAGCTCTGGAGGAGGTCAGCCGGGCCATCGTCTCCGACCTCTACCTGGAGGACATCCTCAAGCTCATCGTTATGGTCACCGCCGAGGTCATGAACTCCAACATTTGTTCCCTCCTGCTCCTGAACGAGAAGGAGGGCACCCTGGAGATCCGGGCCACCCAGTCGGTGAGCGAGGAGTACTTGAACAAGCCCCCCATACGGCTGGGGGAGGGCATCGCCGGGATGGTGGCCGCGGAGAATAGGCCCATCCAGGTCCGGGACGTGAAGAAGGATCCCCGTTACGCCAACAAGAGGGTGGCTGAAAAGGAGGGGCTCTGCTCCCTGCTCTCTGTGCCCATGTGCGTGAAGGGCAGGGTCATCGGGGTACTCAACTGCTACACCTCAGAACCGCGGGAGTTCACCCCGGAGGACGTCAAGCTCCTGACCGCGGTGGCCAACCAGGCGGCGGTGGCCATCGAGAACACCGAGCTCCTGGTGAGGACGCGCATCATCCAGGAGGAGCTGGAGACGCGCAAGATGGTGGAGCGGGCCAAGGACATCCTTATGCGCAACCTGGGCATCGACGGGGAGGAGGCCTACCGGCGCATGCGGAAGAAGTCCATGGACACACGCAGGTCCATGCGCGAGATAGCCGAGGCCATTATCCTGGCCGATGTGGGGGAAGGATGAGGGGATAAATATCGGCTGGATATGCCACAGAGCGCACCGCAACTTCTGCATTCCAGGAGATCCATCAAACCGGGGGAGGCTCGCTGCTCATCCCGCGCATCGTGTACGGCTGGGACAAGGATGTTCCAGGGGGCGCACCATAGGGGTTGAAACCGGCAGACTGGGCCGTTGCGCCAAATTAAAATCTTCCATGAAAGCGCCTGTCAATTGCCTGCCTTACCTTTTCTGTCATTATGAGTCAACTCGCTGGGTTGACATAGGTGGATGTGGTGCATATATTTTCCCTGTGACCGGGCACGAAGGGGTGCCTTCCCTGGACGTCGACGTCCGACTCGAAGGGGTCGGACGTTTTCTATATGGAAAATAAAGGAAATGAGAAGGAGGTAGGAGCGTATGAGTTTCAGCAAGCCCAACTCCAGCGAGGCCACCCTCACCAGGCTGCGCACCGGCAGGGATTACTGTCCCTTCAGTGGCATGTGCGTGACCTGCGTGGAGGGCTGCACCGGACTGTGCGAGATCGGGACTTCCGCCTATCGGGGTCCGGAGGTCCTTTACCCCAAGCCCTTCGGCGGCAGCACCTCGGCCTCCCAGAAGGATTACCCCGTGGATTTCTCCCACCTCAACATCATGGGCACCGCGGTGGGAGCGGTGGGCGTGGAGCCCGACCCCGACGTGGCCACCTTCCCCAACGTCAACTTGGAGACGGCGGTGGGGAGGGACAAGGGCATCAAGCTCCGCCTGCCCTTCGTCATCCCCGGCCTGGGCTCCACCGACGTGGCCAAGAACAACTGGGAGGGCCTGGCCATCGGCTCCGCCATCTCCGGGACCATCCTGACCATCGGGGAGAACGTATGCGGGATGGACGAGAACGCGGTCATCGAGAACGGCCGCGTGGTGGATTCCCCCGACTTGACCCGGAGGGTGAAGCTCTTCCAGGACTGGTACGAAGGTTACGGAGCCATCGTGGTGCAGTCCAACGTAGAGGACACCCGCCTGGGGGTCCTGGAGTACGCCATCGACAAGCTGGGCGTGGAAGTGGTGGAGCTCAAGTGGGGCCAGGGGGCCAAGGATATCGGCGGCGAGGTGAAGATACGCTCCCTGGAGAAGGCCCAGATGCTCAAGAAGAGGGGCTACATCGTCCTCCCCGACCCTGAGGACCCCTCGGTTAAGGAAAGTTTCTACAAGACTTTCAACGAGTTCGAGCGCCACTCCCGCATCGGCTTCGTGGACGAGGAGAGCTTCGTCAAGCGGGTGCAGGAGCTGCGCGACGCGGGGGCCAAGTACGTCTTCCTCAAGACTGGGGCCTACCGTCCGGCGGACCTGGCGCGGGCCATCAAGTACTCCTCCATCGCCAAGATCGACATGCTCACCGTGGACGGCGCCGGCGGCGGGACGGGCATGAGCCCCTGGCGGATGATGAACGAGTGGGGCGTGCCCACCATCCACCTGGCGGCCATGACCTACGAGTACGCCAAGCGGCTGGCGGACAGGGGCGAGTACGTGCCGGACATCGCCATCGCCGGCGGCATCACCCTCGAGGACCACATCGTCAAGGCCCTGGCCATGGGCGCTCCCTACTTCAAGCTGGTGGGCATGGCACGTTCCCCTATTGCCGCGGCCATGGTGGGGAAGACCATCGGCAAGCTCATCGAGGAGGAGAACCTCCCCAAGGCCATCTCCGCCTACGGGAACAGCGTGGAGGAGATCTTCGTCGCCGCCCCCGAGCTCAAGGAGCGCTTCGGGGACCGCTTCAAGGACATCCCCACCTCGGCCATCGGCGTGTACTCCTACTACAAGCGCCTGGCCCAGGGAATCCGCCAGTTGATGTGCGGGGCGCGCAAGTTCGCCCTGGAGCACCTCAGCCGGGACGACCTGGCCTCTCTGACCAAGGAGTGCGCGGAGATAACCGGCATCCCCTACGTCATGGACCTGGACCGGGACGAGGTGGACAAGATCCTGGGCTAAAGGGGTCAGGTCTTGAATTTTGATACCTGGTAGGGTATCCGAGTCCGAAAAGGTTCGGACCAAGCCTTAGACATTTCAAAGGGAGCCGGCTTTTCCGGCTCCCTTTCTTTCTTGCAGTCTTTTGAACCTGCGGCCGCAGGATGGAAAGAGCGATCCGGGCTCTCCCGCCTCCAAACCGGATAAGGAATAAACAACGTCATTTATACCTCATCAGGGACAAGCCCACGATCTGTTGATGACTATGCGTAACTGGGTATTCCCTTTTTCCTGCGCCGGAAGAAACGGCATAACCCTCAGCCTGCTTCAACCTTCCCTGCGGGCTTTGCGCCATAGTTCTCGATAACGTCGAGATCCTGAAGTATAAACCTCAGACCTTCTAAATCCTCCCCGAGGGAAATTATCCCGGTTTCCGTTCAGACGGTGACGCCCAGGAAACGGCCCGCCAGGTCCTTCACCGTGGCGCGCAGGCCCTCGACCTCCTCGGGGGTGAGTTCGTCGGGGTACTTGCCGCCCACCATCTGGCTGATCTCCGTGAGGCGAACGGCCGCCTTCACGTAGCGCACGATGGTGGGCAGGTCCCCCTTGAGGCGCAGCTTGCCCTGCATCATCCCCTTCACCGGATCCAGCTGCCCACGGCCGACTTCCATCCAGCGGTCCGCCGAGCCGGTGATCACGAAGTCCCCAGCCTCCCCGACCTCGGGAGGGACGATGCGCGCCTTGCGGCACTCGCCGTGCCAGAGGTCCAGGAAGATGTAGAGATCGATGTCCAGTCCGTACTGGGGGGCCTTCTCCACGTGCAGGACCACGCTGCCCTCCCAGTTCTTGGCCAGCTCCTTGTAGGTGGCGTCCTCCTGGATGGCCTTTTCGTACAGGGCCACCCATTCGGGCGTGAAATAGATGTAGGGCTTGGGCTCGGACTCCATGCGCTTAGTTACTTCTTCCTGGTAGGCCTTTTCCCACTCCTCGGTGCCGTAGGCGATGGTCATGCTTACCCCCTTTCTTCTATCGGGTCGCAGCCCGAACCACTGACATTTATCCAATTTTGAAAGATACAGTCACATTAGTATGTATACCACAGAGTTTACAAGCTTAAAAGCTTAATAGAGTCAAATTCAAAAATGGGGTCAGGTCTTGAATTTTGAATTTATGGTATGGACTCCTGGATCATGACCCCTTACCTTCCTCTCGTCATCGCCTTTCCCTATAATTGACGGAAGACCGCGAACGGGAGGCTCATAGGTTCACATGGAAAAGGCTGTAGTCCTGCTCGAGGACGGGAAATACTTCACCGGCACACCCTTCGGAGCACGGGGGGTGCGCACGGGAGAGTTGGTTTTCAACACCAGCATGACCGGGTACCAGGAGATCCTCACCGACCCCTCCTACAAGGGCCAGATCGTCACCATGACCTACCCCCTCATCGGTAATTACGGGGTGAACGAGGAGGACGTGGAGTCCTGCGGTCCCCAGGTGGAGGGCTTCGTGGTGCGGGAGTGCTGCCGTTACCCTTCCAACTGGCGGGCCACTCGCTCCCTGGACGACTACCTCAGGGAGCACGGCATCGTGGGCGTGGAGGGCGTGGACACCCGCGCCGTCACCCGGCACATCCGCTCCATAGGGGCCATGATGTGCGTGGTATGCAACGAGGACGCGGAGCTTTCGGACCTGAAGCGCATCCTCGAGGAGGCTCCTCCTTACGTGGGGAGGGACCTGGTGAAGGAGGTCACCTGCGGTGAGCCCTATCGGTGGGAGGAAGAAAGTCTCCCTCCCATGGGGAGAGGGGTCATGCCGGAGGTTCCCGGTCCCGGAAAGCGGCCCCTGCGCGTGGTGGCCTACGACTGCGGGATAAAGCGCAACATCCTGCGCATCCTCTCCGCCCTGGGGTGCGAGGTGCTGGTGGTCCCGGCGGATACCACCGCCTCCAAGATTTTACAGTCAGGACCCGACGGCATCTTCCTCTCCAACGGACCGGGAGACCCGGCCGCGGTCACCTACCTCATCGACGAGGTGGCCAAGCTCATCGGGGTGAAGCCCATCTTCGGCATCTGCCTGGGACACCAGATCCTGGGGCTGGCCCTGGGCGGCCGCACCTTCAAGCTCAAGTTCGGGCACCGGGGAGCTAACCAGCCGGTGAAGGACCTGCGCAAGGGGAACATCCTCATCACCGCCCAGAACCATGGTTTCTGCGTGGACCTGGAGAGTATCGACTCCGAGGTAGAGCCCACCTTCATCAACCTCAACGACGGGACACTGGAGGGCTTCCGCCACCGCCGTTACCCGGCCTACTCCGTGCAGTTCCACCCCGAGGACTCGCCGGGACCCCACGACGCGGTGTACCTCTTCGGGGACTTCATCCGCGACATGCGCGCCGGGCGGGGTGAGGCCCATGCCTAGGCGCACCGACATCCACAAGATACTCATCATCGGCTCCGGGCCCATCATCATCTCCCAGGCCTGCGAGTTCGACTACTCGGGGACCCAGGCCTGCAAGGCCCTCAAGGAGGAGGGCTTCCAGGTGGTGCTGGTGAACTCCAACCCGGCCACCATCATGACCGATCCCGAGATGGCGGACCGCACCTATATCGAGCCCATAACCCCGGAGGTGGTGGCCCGCATCATCGAGAAGGAGCGTCCCGATGCCCTCCTCCCCACCCTGGGTGGCCAGACGGGCCTGAACACGGCGGTCAAGGTGGCGGAGATGGGGGTGCTCGAGGAGTTCGGGGTGGAGATGATCGGGGCCAATTACGAGGCCATCCGCAAGGCGGAGGACCGGGACCTCTTCCGCCAGGCCATGGCCTCCATTGGGCTGGACCTGCCCCGCTCCGGGCTAGCCCATACCATGGAGGAGGCGCGGGCGGTGGCCGAGGAGCTGGGCTTCCCCCTCATCATCCGTCCCGCCTTCACCCTGGGAGGAACCGGCGGGGGCGTGGCCTTCAACGCCGAGGAGTTCGAGCGGGTGGCCTCCGCCGGGCTGGACGCCTCCATGATCAGCGAGGTCCTCATCGAGGAGTCAGTGATGGGGTGGAAGGAGTACGAGCTGGAAGTCATGCGCGACCTCAAGGACAACGTGGTCATCATCTGCTCCATCGAGAACTTCGACCCCATGGGCATTCACACCGGGGACTCCATCACCGTGGCTCCCGCTCAAACCCTCACCGACCGGGAGTACCAGCTCATGCGGGACGCGGCCATCGCCATCATCCGGGAGATCGGGGTGGAAACGGGAGGGTCCAACATCCAGTTCGCGGTGAACCCGGAGAACGGGCGCATGGTGGTCATCGAGATGAACCCCCGCGTCTCCCGCTCCAGCGCCCTGGCCTCCAAGGCCACCGGCTTCCCCATCGCCAAGATCGCCGCCAAGCTGGCCGTGGGCTATACCCTGGATGAAATTCCCAACGACATCACCCGGGAGACCCCGGCCTCCTTCGAGCCCACCATCGACTATTGCGTGGTGAAAATACCCCGCTTCACCTTCGAGAAGTTCCCTGGCGCCGATCCCACCCTGGGCATCTCCATGAAGTCGGTGGGGGAGGTGATGGCCATCGGGCGCACCTTCAAGGAGGCCCTGCAGAAGGGAATCCGTTCCCTGGAGATCGGGCGCTTTGGTCTGGGCAGCGACCGCAAGGAGCTCATGCGGCCCCGCGAGCTGAACACCCCCGAGGAGCGGGAGGAGGCCCTGGCCGTGGTGCGGGAAAAGCTCTCCACCCCCAACGCTGAGCGCCTCTACTACCTGCGCTACGGGTTCCAGCTGGGAATGTCTACCAGGGAGATGTACGAGCTCTCCGGCATCGACCCTTGGTTCCTGGAGAACATCAGGGAGATCGTGGAGGAGGAGGACCGCCTGCGCGGCCGCCGCCTGGCGGACCTCACCGACGAGGACCTTTTCCGGGCCAAGTCGATGGGCTTCTCCGACGTGCAGCTCTCCTTCCTCCTGGACTGTGAGGAGGGGGAGGTGCGTAACAGGCGACGCTCCGCGGGCATCCGTCCCGTGTACAAGCTGGTGGACACCTGCGCCGCGGAGTTCGAGGCCTACACCCCCTATTACTATTCCACCTACGAGAAGGAGGAGGAGCCCCTGGCCGGTCCCCACGCCGGTTCCGGGAGGCCCAAGGTGATGATCCTGGGTGGGGGTCCCAACCGCATTGGGCAGGGCATCGAGTTCGACTACTGCTGCGTCCATGCCTCCTTCGCCTTGCGCGAGGAGGGCTACGAGTCCATCATGGTCAACAACAACCCGGAGACGGTGTCCACGGACTACGACACCTCCGACCGCCTCTACTTCGAGCCCCTCACCCTGGAGGACGTGCTGGAGATCATGGAGCGGGAGAGGCCGCAGGGGATCATCGTCCAGTTCGGCGGCCAGACCCCCCTCAACCTGGCCGTGCCCCTCATGCGCGAGAACGCCCCCATTATCGGGACCAGCCCCGACTCCATCGACCGCGCCGAGGACCGGGACCGCTTCAAGGCCCTCCTGCACAAGCTGGGGCT
Organism: Actinomycetota bacterium; assembly: GCA_030019255.1. Taxonomy (NCBI): domain Bacteria; kingdom Bacillati; phylum Actinomycetota; species Actinomycetota bacterium. Next base: position 57,250 of record JASEFK010000013.1, on the reverse strand, counting down.
GCGCCAGCCGGAGAACGGGACCGCCATGTCCTTCGGGGAGGCCCTGGAGGTGGCCCACCGCATCGGTTACCCGGTGGTGGTGCGTCCCTCCTACGTCCTGGGGGGCCGGGGCATGGAGATCGTCTATGACGACCGGGAGCTGGAGGAGTTCATGCGGGAGGCGGCGGACGTCTCCCCGGACCACCCCGTGCTCATCGACAAGTTCCTGGAGGAGGCGGTGGAGATCGACGTGGACGCCGTGGCCGACGGCCGGGACGTGGTGGTGGCCGGGGTCATGGAGCACATCGAGGAGGCGGGCATCCACTCCGGGGACTCCGCCTGTGCCATCCCGCCCTTCAGCCTGGGGGAGGCCATGGTCCAAGAGATAAAGGAGGCTACCTACGCCCTGGCCCGTGAGCTGCAGGTGGTGGGGCTCATGAACGTGCAGTACGCGGTGAAGGACGACAAGCTCTACGTGCTGGAGGTCAACCCCCGCGCCTCGCGCACCGTCCCCTACGTGTCCAAGGCCACCGGGGTCCCCTGGGCCAAGATCGCCACCAAGCTGATGATCGGAAAGACCTTGCGGGAACTGGGCATTACCCGGGAGGTGGAGATCGAGCACATCGCGGTCAAGGAGGCCGTGCTCCCCTTCAACCGCTTCTTCGGCGTGGACACCATCCTGGGGCCGGAGATGCGCTCCACCGGGGAGGTGATGGGCATCGACCGCGACCTGGGGATGGCCTACGCCAAGAGCCAGATCGCCGCCGGCTCCCTCCTGCCGAAGTCGGGCAACATCTTCGTGAGCGTCAAGGACGCGGACAAGCGCGACATCGTGCACATCTCCCATCGCCTCCACGAGCTGGGCTTCAATATCCTGGCCACCAGGGGGACGGCAGAGGTGCTCCGCCGCAACGGCATCCCTGTGGAGGTAGTCAACAAGATGCACGAAGGACGTCCCCACGTGGTGGACTATATGAAGAACCGCCAGATACAGCTGATCATCAACACCCCCTCGGGAAAGAGGCCGCGCTCCGACCAGTGGTCCATCCGCAGCTACGCCGTGCTCTACAACATCCCTTTGATCACCACCATGAGCGCTGCGCGAGCTGCTTTACACGGGATGGAGTCGCTGCTGGAACGGGGCATGGACGTAAAACCCCTCCAGGACTGGCACGGGGTCAGGCCTTGAATTTTGATACCCTAGGGGGTATATCGGGATGAGGGACCACCGGTCATGCAGCCGGGAAAGGGTAAGGGGTTAACCCCGAATCCAAAATTCAAGACCTGACCCCTTTATCTCTCTTCGGGTCTCAGGAGCTTGCTCAGGAGGAGGGCGGAGGATGGGTCGTAGTACTCCAGGCTCAGGTAGTATTCGTTCCATTCCTCCCCCCGGGGAAGGTTGTTGGCCCAGAAGGTCAGGGTATATGAACGCCGGGCATCCGCAGGGATGAGGGCGAGGCTGTTCGGAGCCCGGTTGCAGGAGGACTGGCAACGCATCGGGGTGAAGGTTCTCGGCGGGAACCTGTTTCCGAGGGGGTCCTCGACCTGGGTTAGAACCAGGTGGAAGGAGCGGGGGTCCATGTTTACGTCTGAATTACCCCGGTTGTGGGCTTCCATGGAAACCGTGAGAACCCTCCCGTTCCCTCCCTCGCTAAGGTAGCATTCTTGAACCGTGAGCTCCACGTCGGGCTGGCCCACCAGGACTCCCGCCACGCGGACGCTGCCCCGGTTTATCTCTGCGGAGGCGGTGAACCAGATGCCCAGCCCCAGGATGGCGAGGGGAATGACCAGGGCTATCAGGAGCCTGGAAGGAAACAAAACCCACCTCCGGAGTTTTGGTGGTTTTGCCCCCCGACTTTGCCTCCCGGCTCACATTACATGATTATTATACACCTGCCAGGGAGTATCTTCTTCCCTGCTCCCAGCCATTCCCCGTTGCCGCCCCCGTGGTTTCCGCCGGGTTGGCCCAGGTCCGCCTCCCCCGATGTCTCCACGGGCAAAACCCGGGAAAGCGCACCGTGCGGGGTTTCGTTGCTGGACCTGGTTTCCATTGGGGATCGGGAATACCTTTCCGCTGCCGCGGGATTGGAAGTACGGGTGTGTCCGGTATAGACCTGGGTGTCCTGGTGATATGGGCGGGATACCGTTTAATCCCGCTCACCCAGGGGAATCCTATGGACATAAAGACGGGGGAGAGGATGAAGGAGATACGCATTCACGGGCGGGGAGGCATGGGCAACGTCACTGCGGCGGAGCTCCTGGCCGAGGCGGCCTTCGCCGACGGCAAGTACGCCCAGGCCTTCCCCTTCTTCGGGGCGGAGCGGCAGGGGGCGCCGGTGGTGGCTTTCGTGCGCATCGCCGACCGCCCCATCCGGGTCCGGCAACAGGTATACGCCCCGGATTACCTCATCGTCCAGGACGCGGGGTTGATCTATAACGCCGACGTCCTGGAGGGGCTGAAACCAGGGGGAACGGTTCTGGTGAACACCACCCGCCCCGGGGACGAGCTTCCCATAGGGGAGGGCTTCAAGGTGTACACGGTACCCGCCCTCAAGGTGGCCCTGGAGGTAATCGGTCGCCCCATTATCAACGTGGTCATGGTGGGGGCCTTCGCCTGCGCCACCGGCCTGGTGAGGCTGGAGGCGGTCACCGAGGCCATAAAGTTCCGCTTCCCCGGGGAGCTGGGGGAGAAGGAGGCCCTGGCCACCCTCAAGGCTTGTAAACAGATAGGGGAGTGCGGCTGATGCGCGTGTTCGTGGGCAGGAGGGTCAAGCCCGGCTCCAGCCTAGAGAACAAGACCAAGGCCTGGAGGGGCAAGCATCCGGTCTACAAGCAGCAGGACTGCATAGGCTGCCAGCGGTGCTTCCTGGGATGCCCGGAAGGCACCGTCTACCAGCTGGACAAGAAGAAGTTCGACGTCAACCTGGACTACTGCAAGGGGTGCGGAATCTGCGCCCACGAGTGTCCGGTGAACGACATCGACATGGTGCTGGAGACGGGGTGCGAGGAACCTTGAGCAACGAGGAGCTAGGGATTCCGGGCCGAGGTTCCTCGATCCGGGGAAGGCGGGAAGTTCAGGCCAGGAATGAAAAAGGGCGCATGAAAAGTCGCAGTGCCTCGATTTGACTGAGGATGTATGCGGGAATACCGTGACCTTAGTTGGTAAATGATGGGAGGTAGCCTTGCGGGCCATTCTTGAGGGTTCGAAGGCCGTGGCCGAGGCGGTGCGCCTGTGTCGCCCCCACCTGGTCTGCGCCTACCCTATAACCCCCCAGACCCACATCGTGGAGGAACTCTCCCGCATGGTGGCCGATGGCCGCCTGGACGCGGGATTCGTCCTCGCCGAGAGCGAGTTCGGCGCCGCCTCCATCGTCCTGGGGGGAAGCGCCGTCGGCGGGCGTGCCTACACGGCCACCAGCTCCCAGGGCCTGCTGCTGATGACCGAGGTCATCTTCAATATCGCCGGCCTGCGCCTGCCGGTGGTCATGACCTGCGCCAACCGTGCCGTCTCCGCCCCCATAAACATCTGGAACGACCAGCAGGACTCCGTGTCCATCCGCGATTCCGGCTGGATACAGCTCTACGTGGAGGACAACCAGGAAGCGGTGGACACCCATATCCAGGCCTTCCGCATCGCCGAGGAGCTGATGATACCGGTAATGGTATGCATGGACGGTTACGTGCTTACCCACACCATGGAACCCGTGGATATCCCGGAGCAGGAGGAAGTGGACCGCTTCCTGCCGCCCTACAAACCCGCCTACCGCCTGGATCCCGACGACCCCTTCACCATGGGGGCCATGGTGGGGCCCGACGCCTACATGGAGACCCGCTACCACGTGCACATGGACATGATGGAGGCCCGCTCGGTCATCCAGCGGGTGGCCGATGACTACGCCCGGGCCTTCAGGCGCCATCACGGCGGACTCATAGAGACATACGACCTGGAGGGCGCCGACCTGGTGCTGGTATCCATGGGTTCTCTCCTGGGCACCATGCGCGAGGCGGTGGACGAGCTCCGCCGGGAAGGCTTGAAGGTGGGCATACTCAAGGTGCGCTGCTTCCGCCCCTTTCCCAAGGAGGCCATCCACGACGCCCTCAAGGGGATAGGAGTGGTGGGAGTCATCGAGAAGGACATCTCCCTGGGACTGGAAGGCACCCTGTGCTCGGAGATTCGCGCCGCCTTCTGCGGCGAGGAGTCCCCGGAGATCTCCAGCTTCATCATGGGGCTGGGAGGAAGAGACATCACCGTGGAGGAGATCAAGCAGGTGGCCCGGGACCTGTTCACCAACCCCGCCTGCCGGGTGGAATTCCGCGGCCTCAAGGAAGAACTCCTGCGGGGGGACGAGGGGCGATAGGGCCGCGGAATGCGGAGTAGAGAGGGTAACCGGGAACGGGGGAGTGCATGGCCCTCCTGCAGGTTCCCCGGGAAGTTATGGAAACTAATGGAAAATTACTTGATTAGGGGAGCTTGGGAATGAGTGAGGGGGAAGGCAGGATCATTAACCTAATGGAACCGGGTCATACCGGTTGCGCGGGATGTGGCCAGGCCATAGCCGCCCGCCTGGTGCTCAAGGCGGCGGGCCCCAGGGTCATCGTGGCCAACGCCACCGGTTGCCTGGAAGTTTATACCACCACATACCCCCGCTCCTCCTGGGAGGTTCCCTGGATACACTCCCTCTTCGAGAATGCCGCTGCCGTGGCCGCCGGGATGGAGGTCACCCTTAAGGCCATGGGGCGCTACGAGGGGGTAAAGATCATCGCCCAGGCCGGAGACGGGGGCACGGCGGACATCGGCATGGGTTGCATAAGCGGAATGTTCGAACGCGGCCACGACATCCTCTACGTCTGCTACGACAACGAGGGTTACATGAACACCGGCTACCAGCGTAGCGGCCTGACCCCGCTGGGAGCGCGGACTACCACCAGCCCCCCGGGACGCCTTTCCTATGGGAACCGCACCAGAAAGAAGAACATGCCCATGATCGCTGTGGCCCACGGGGTCCCCTACGTGGCCACGGCCACCGTTTCCGAGCCCCGCGACCTCATGCGCAAGGTGCAGAAGGCCCTGGAGATAGAGGGTCCCAAGTACCTGCACATACTGGTGCCCTGCGTGCCGGGCTGGGGCTACGAATCCGAGCTCACCGTGGAGCTGGCGCGCCTGGCGGTGGAGACCAACCTCTTCCCCCTCTTCGAGGTGGAGAACGGGGTGATCACCAAGGTGAAGAAGCCCAAGGAGATCCGGCCGGTGGAGGATTACCTGCGTCCCCAGAAGCGTTTCGCCCACCTTTTCCGGCCGGGGGGAGAAGCGGTGCTGGAGGAGCTCAGGCGCATCGCCGAGGAGAACTCCCGCCTGGAGCCGGGCCCGGCGCGCCTCTTCGGCCCGGCGACCCCCGACTCCTGAAGGCAGGAGCAGCAAGGTGTGCCGTTCTTTCCTGATGACGGGAGGTCGTTCCTTCCACGAGGAGAACGGGGGAGCAAGCGGCAAGGCGGAAATCAAGCGGAATGAGCCGCCGGGTTGGAACCTGCCTTGCCCGCTTGGACTTCAGCGGGCGGCCAGCCCGTAGATGAGGTAATCGGCTATGGCCTCGGCCGTCTTCTCCGGGTTCAGCCGCTGGTTGAACATGAACATGTTCAACCCCAGATGCTGGGTGGCTCCGGAGATGAGGTTACCTATCACGTAGGCATCCACCTTGCGGAACAACCCCTGGTCGATGCCGCGCTGGATGAGCTGGGCGATCAATTCGGCCATACGCCGCTGCCACTCTATCACCCGGGCATCGATCTCCGGGTTCATGCCCATGACCTCCTGGATGTAGATGGAGGCGAACTCCAGGTTCTGGGAGAAGTACTCGAAGAGGTCCAGGATGGTGCGCTTGGTGCGCTCCTGGAGCTCCTGGAGGTCGGTGGGCATCTCCTCCAGATTCCGCTTGACCATCTCCTCCATGGTGTTGAGGATTCCGTCCACCAGCTCCACGAAGAGGTCCTTCTTGCTGTCGAAATAGCTGTAGAAGGTAGCCCGGGCCACGTGAGCCTCCTGGAGGATATCCTCGACCGAGCAGCGGCTGAATCCCTTGCGGGAAAACACGCGTATTCCGGCACTGACAATGTCCGCTCTCTTGTCTCTCCTGGGCAACTCGTCTCCTCCTCGCGGTTCACGAATAAGTTTTCAATTTTTATCTATTTTCCCAGCTAAATAGATTGATGTCAAATCGCATATATGTCCTTACCTTCAGCTATTTCGCTTCATCCTGAATAAAGGTGTCAGTTATGACAATCCGTGGTCCTTGCATTAGCCAGGTGGGTTGGGGAGGCAAATGGTTTCCGGGATTCGAATCGGCATCATGAATGATTATGTACGTCGATGGAGCGCCCTTGCTCCGTGGACGTCATCCTCGTAGGGCTGGGGTGCGAATTCGAGAAGGGAACATGATAAGGCTTGGTAGCGCCGCGCGTGGACAGCTTCTTGCCGGAGAAAGCGTGGGCGGCATTATATGGGATGGGTTTTGGGGACGCGGAGGATCCCATGGAAACCCGGTGGGCTGGGCGACATGGAAACATGCAGGAGTGATGGTGATAGGGGTGATGGCGATGCGGCTCGCTATTCTCGTCCTTTGAGAATGGGTTGATGGGGAACAGTGGAAATGGGATGGAATCCGACGGCGAGGGAGGGAAAGAAGGGAAGCGATTTGGTTAAACTGAGCGATGAGACGTTGCCTGTGAGTGCGGGGAGGGGAGAAGGAGAAAATGAAGGTTGGCAGTTGAATCCAAAGGTGAGAACCTGCCGGCGAGAAAGGATGGAATATGGCGAAACCGGATGCGGGCTCGAAGGGTACTGCGAATCGGATCTCCACTTCCGGAAAGAGGATCTCGGAGCTACGCCGGCGCGTGGAACGCGTCGACCGGCTCCTCCTTCAGTGCTACGGCGACCGTCCCTGGTCACCTCGTTTCCCCCACCTCCTGGACGGCCTCGTCCACACCCTCCTCTCCCAGAACACCAGCGATAACAACTCCCACCTGGCGTTCCGGCGCCTTAAGGAAAGGTTCCCTTCCTGGGATGAAGCCGCCCGCGCCCCCGTGGAGGAGGTCGAGGAGGCCATCCGTCCCGGCGGCATCTCCCGAGTCAAGGCGGAACGGATAAAGACGCTCCTGGAACTTGTGCGCCGGGACTTCGGCTCCTACTGCCTGGCCCCCCTGGCGGAGCGGGAGCCAGGTGAGGCCCTCCATTATCTTCTGGGGCTTCCCGGCGTGGGGCGCAAGACGGCCGCCGTGCTCCTCCTCTTCCAGCTCGGGCATCCCTACTTCCCGGTGGACACCCACGTCTTCCGGGTGGGGAGGAGGCTGGGAATCATACCTGACAGGTCGGGCTTCGAGCAGGCGCACGAGTTCATGGATCGCCTGGTCCCGGACGAGATGAAATACCGGTTACACCTGAACCTCATCCAGCACGGGAGGCGGGTTTGCCGGGCCGGAAATCCCCGGTGCGGAGAATGCTGCCTCCGCAAGCTGTGCCCCTACCCGGAACGCCGAGGAGGGCGGGTGGGGTAAAATGTTCATTGTCCGGTCGCCGGCGCTGGAAGGGAGCGAGTTGACGCCGAACGGCGGGAAAGGCGGAGAAATGCGCATGCGGTTCCTTTTGCTGACGGGGTTGGTCCTTGCCCTGCTGGCAGGAACCGTATCGGCTTCCGCGCAGGTGGACCGTTCGGCCATCGATGTGGTCCTCAGCCAGGTGGAAGGCATAAGGGACCTCAGCGCCGACCCCGGGGTTCCCGTGGATTACCTTTCCCAGGATCAGCTCCGGGAGAGGATGCTCCAGGATTTCGAAGAGGAAAACCCCGAGGAGGATATCAGGACCGCCTCCGAGATCATGGTCATGCTGGGGTTCATCGAGCCGGACCTCGACCTCTACCAGTTATACATCGACCTCTACACCGAGCAGATAGCCGGTTTCTACGATCCCGAGGAAAACCGCATGTTCCTGATCTCCGAGGACCAGGATATGGGAGCCATGGACCGTTACATCCTGGCCCACGAGCTCACCCACTACCTGCAGGACAGCAACTTCGACCTGCGGAGACCACCCTTTTACGACCCTCCCGAGGCGGAGGAGGTGACCGACGACGACGCCTCCTTCGCCGCCACCTGCCTGGTGGAGGGAGACGCCATGCTCACGTCGCAGCTCTGGCTGTACAGGTACATGGACGCCTCGGACATGCTGGAGATGCAGCGGGAAAGCGGCGAATTCTCCACCGAGGTCCTGGACAGCGCTCCGGAATACGTGCGGGACGGCCTTCTCTTCCCCTACGAGGAGGGGCAGGATTTCGTACGCTACCTTCACGCCCGGGGCGGCTTCAGACGCGTGAACGAGGCTTTCCGCCGACCGCCGAAGAGCACGGAGCAGATCTACCACCCGGAGAAATACCTGGCCGGAGAGGACCCGGTTCCCCTGGAGCTGGCCGACCTGGGTGGTGACCTGGGTGAGGAGTGGGAGCTGGCCTACGACAACGTCCTGGGCGAGTTCGACGTCTTCGAGCTGTTCAAGCCATTCCTCCGAGAGGGCGTGGCCGAGGAGGCGGCCGCCGGGTGGGGTGGTAATATCTACCATTATTACCGAGACGGGAACGGCGGTAAGCTCCTGGTGCAGCTCTATGCCTGGGACAGCGAGAGGGACGCCGAGGAGTTCATCTCCGCCTACTCCGACTACCTGGCGAAGCGCTTCGGGAAGGACCTGGAGGAGGGGGAGGCGAAGGGCGCCTGGAGGACGTGGACCGGGGGAGGCTATCTCCATGCCCTGAAGAAGGAGGGGGTAGACGTTTACGTGGTCCAGTCCACGGACGAGGGACCCTTCGAAGCGGCGCTGGCCGGCCTGGGGGAGAGCGGCGAGGAGCTGAGCAAGGAGCTCGTGGAAGGAGAGGCGGAGCCGGAGGGCGAGGTCCGCGACTTCGGGTGGCTGGTGATCGCCGGGGTGGCGGGACTCTTCTTCCTAGGCATTGTCCTCATTATCGTCATGTTCATCCTCCTGCGCCGGCCGTCGGGAGGGCCGGGAGGCCCCGCCACTGGAGGATACCGTCCCGGACCATACGCAGGGCCACCTCATGTGCCGCCAGGCCCCCGCATGGACAGGTCAACTCCGGGCGCGGCGCCTGGACCGAGCCTTCCCAAGCCTCCACCACCACCCTCAATCCCACCACCACCACCGCCTCCTCCACCTCCACCTGCCGGGTCAACCTGAGCTCCCGGCCCAGGTTCGCTCCCACGAGGGCCCAGGGCTCTGCCTCCTTCATCTCCCGCGCCCGGGTCTCCGGCGCCTCTAGGCCCTTTTGCTCTTACTCGAGGTCGCTCTCGTCCCCATTTACCCGGATAAGAAGAGGGGTCTCCGGCGCCTCCCGGACCTTTCTTCTCCGCCCGAGGACCCGGAGCGTTGAGGTCGATGGAGCGCCGCACTCCACATTGGGCATACGGCGAGACGATTCGATCTTCCTCGCCCGGCCACTCCACGGAACAATAGACGGCCAACGGTGCTTTAACCTATACGGCTAAAGTTCTATCCACCCCGACCGCCACGGCAAGGGTTACCCGGTCACCACTCCATCTTGGCAGCGGAGAGGAAGCGGCATTTAGCTTTTCGGAGTGGTCAACGCCGGGCGAATACGGCTCGGGTATGCACTCGTCCCGACCCGCGTCCGTTGTGCTATAATTTCCCTTGCAGCGCGGGTGAGGGCCCTTAGCTCAGTTGGCAGAGCAGCGGACTCATAATCCGCGGGTCGTAGGTTCGAGTCCTACAGGGCCCACCAGTAAAAGACCAGGTCAGAGGGCATGTTTCCCGGCCTGGTTTTCCTTTGCCCACCATCCGACCGCCAGCGAGGCCAGGGACTACGGGCTTATAGACGAATGTTTCCCGGCCTGGTTTTGCTTTGTCCGCCCTCCGGGGTAAAGCGCGCCGGAAATACGCCGGAAACTCAGGACGCGAAACGCGTTTCCGCAGGTTACCGGGATGCACCTTCTTCCTACCTTCGGGGCAGTCGTATGATCCTGGGGCCGCCCTGCAGGGCGATCTCCACGGACTTCCCCATTCGGTCCAGGTGGGTGGCGTAAAGGTGGCCGTAGATGTTGGCGGTGTTGGTGATGGAACCGGTCATCACCGCCACGGCGATAAGGTCTCCAATGTCCGTGCCCCGCGTGACCTCGAGTAGTCGTTCCACCTCCTCCGGGGTAAGGAAGCGTATCTCATGCCGTTCCACCCGTGGGGGACTTATCCCCACCTTGGGATCCCGGTCCAAAAGACCCAGGGCCATGGCCCGCCGGAGGATGACCTTCAAAACCCGGTAGCACTTTCCCACGGTGGCCGCGGAGAGGTCCTTTTCCTGAAGCCGGAGGAGGAATTCCTGTACCTCCAGAGGGGTTTCTCCCTTAAGCGCGACTTCCCCAGGACTGGGAGGAGGTGGTTGGAAACGACTTCGGAATAATCCTTGAAGGTAGTGGGCTTAAGCTCCTCCCTTTTAGCCTCCAGGAAGGAACGAGCGAACTCGGCAAAGGCAGGGTCTTCCTCCCGCACCCCGTAGGTCCCCGCAGCCACCTCCTCCAGGACGCGGCGGAGCAGGACTTCCGCGTCCCTCCTCCGGGGCCCGGTCGCCACCTCCCGTCACCGGCCGTGCTGGCCCTTGAAGCCGAAGTAGTAGGTGGCCCGCCCTGACGCATACTCACGCTTACGGATGTAAGCCATGTCTCAACCCTTATAAGCTTCCCTTCTCCTCTTCACGGCCAGGATCTCCACCGTGCGCTCGGCGTCGTCCACGTCATACATGATCCGAAAGTCGCCCACCCTCAAGCGGTACTCTCCCATGTCGCGCAGATGGAGCTTTACACACCCGCGGGGGCGCGGATCATGCTCCAGGGAGGCAATGGCCGCAAACAACCTCTCGCGTTCCTTCTGGGGCAACCTCTTCATGGCTCCGGCCACGCCCTTGGGGACGATAATACGGTACCTTTTAGAGGCCAAGGAGACTCCTTAGCTCCTCCAGGCCCATGGTTTTCCCCTGGGCTATTTCGCGCCGACTGCGCTTAACCATGGCCACAAGGTCGGGATCGCGCAGGTCTTCCAGGAGCTCCATAAGTGCCTCATACTCTTCCACCGGTAAAAAGACGGCTTCCGGTTTTCCCCTGTCGGTCAGAAAAACGATGGAACCCTTGCGTCGGGCCTCACTCAGAATTCCGGTTAGTTTTTCCCGAAATTCCCGCTTACCCACGAAAAAGTCTTCCTTCCTCACCGGATACGCCATAGTTCGCCCCTTTCCCAGTCACCGAGAAACACTACAAGAAATGATAATCAAATGGTAAACAACCCATAGGGTAAACGTCAAGATGTATCTCGTTGGCTTTATAAATATCTTACATGGAAAATAAACAACTTTTTGCTAACTAGGTAGCGTCAAGTTTATTGTGTCCCGATATTAGCCTTCCTCCCATTCCAAATTCTGAAAACCCCTGAGTCTCCTCCGCCTGGGCTTCTCGTTCTCGGACCTCAGGATGAGGTAGAGCACGGATATGAGGCTCTCCTCCGAGGAGAAGGCACAGGTGGTCCTGGACCTGCGCTTGATCTCCTTTCCGATCCTTTTAAGCTGGTTGGTGGTATAAATATAAGGGCGCACCTGCTCAGGATACTTCACGAACACGGTTAAATGAGAGAGGTTCTCCCGACGGTAGCGGACCAGACTCGGGCAGCGCTTCTTCCAGGTAACCGCGAAGAAGGAGAGGCCCGCTCCGCCTCTCCTTGGTTTTCTGTCCGGTAGATGGCTTTGAGATCTGAAAGCACCTCGGAGCAGTGGGAGCGCCTCACCTTGGTGCATGCGTTCCTCGCCGCGTGCACGCAGCAGAGCTGGTGGTGGGCTCCCGGAAAAACGGACCCCGAGGCTTCCTCGATGTCCAAAGGTCACCTGAGACCACGATATCTATGCTCTTTTACCCCCTTTCCCTGAGCTCGGAGAAGATCTCCCGCCAGGCATGGGCGCTCTCGCCCTCCGATCCCATGAGGAAGAATCCCGGGATCTCGCGGTATCCTTCGGGGTCGGTGCCCTGGGCGATGCAGAACGGCTCCTTCTTGCGGGAGCCTCGGCCGGAGGGACAAGTGGGCCAGAACCCGTGGATTCCCGGTAGTGATCCGTAGTCCTTGGATGGAGGCACCGGCAGGCAATCTTTCTGCCTTGTCAGGGCTTCAGGCCGCGCCTAATGGTGCTCTATCAGGGCGATGCGGACCCCGTTGGGGTCCTCCAGGAAGGCCAGGGTCCCCACGGTTATGGGCGTGGGCTCCATGGTGATTCTGGCTCCCTTGGCCTTGAGCTCCCGCACCGTGGCGTGGATGTCCTCCACCTCCATCCCCACCGAATACAGGCCGGGTTGCCGGGGATCGTTCTCGTCCCGGATGAGCTCCACCAGGGCGTCGCCATCGCCCTTCAACAGCACGATCCTCACCCCGGGCCGGGGGTCATGCCGGCTCTCGACCTCGAACCCCAGGACCTCGGTGTAGAACCTGACGGATTCCTCCAGGTCCGCAACCATGATGGTGGCATACCTTATCCTCATCTCGGTCACCCCTTCCCGCTCGTCCCGTACCCGCCTTCCCTTCCGCCGAAGCGCCCTCTCGGACGGAAGCTTCCCTGCTGCGATATACCCCTGAGACATTAGGGAATGTCGGCGGGAGGCCGCACGCCTTCCACGTTACCCATATTATTCCTGCTCGCTATTATCCCTGTCGCCGCGGGCGCTTCCGGGACCGCGTCTCCCGGATAATATGGCTGCGGCCGGCGCGCCAAGGCCTTCTCAATCACCTCCTGCAGGTCATGGAGGTCACGTCTCCGGGGTATGATGCGCGGCCGATGCGCTTCCTCGTCCCTACGCTCCCTCCGGGTGGGCGAACCCATTATATCTCCCGGTATCCCGGGAACCCTCCCTCATCGTCACGGGTCGGATGGTCATCCCGCAGGCCCCAGGTGCCTTTCTCTCGACCCTGGCACGCATGGAAATGACGGGGCGCTCTCATCCAGGGGGCGAGCATTGACCGAAATCGTCGGCCGGCGTCTCCCTCGCGAAAAGGGGGGCTTCTGCGACTTCATCCATAAGTTTGAGAGATTGAACCGAGTGAAGCCCTGGCGATTCCCTCGGGGAAGGACAACCTGCGACCTCATCCGTAAGGTTGAGATTGAACCGAGATTGTCGGTGCCGGCCTGTAGAATAACCTCGCAGACGCTTAAGATCAGCCGTTCCTCCCGAAGGGGAGGGCATGAAAGGGAAGTAAAGATGAAGTTCATCCACACCGCGGACGTCCACCTGGGCCGCTCCTTCAGCGGCCTGGGCGAGAAGGGGGACCGCCTGAGGGAGGCCCTCCTCGACGCCTTGGAGAGGACCGTGGAGCTGGCGCGGGAGGAAGGCGTCGATTTCATGGTCATCGCCGGTGACCTGTTCGACTCTAACGAGGTGACGGGAAGGCTGGTCCGAAGGACCCTGGGAATATTGAGGAGGGCGGCGCCGATTCCCGTGCTCATCCTGCCGGGCACCCACGACCTTCTGGACGAGGGGAGCGTGTACCGGAGGAAGGAATTCCGCGAGGCGGAGAACGTGAAGGTGTTTGGGATAGACGCACCCACCCTACGCATCGGAGAGGCCACCGTCCACGGGAGGGCCAACGACACCAAGCAGGGTGGCGTGCACCCCCTGAGCGAACTGCGACCCGACCCCGAGGCGAGGCATAACATTGCCGTAGTGCACGCCAGCGTGGAAATAGAGGGCAAGGCCGGCCCGGGTGATTACCTGGTGAGCCCGGAGGAGATCGCCTCCTGTGGCATGGACTACGTGGCATTGGGCCACTGGCATGCGCGGAACGACTTTTCCTCCGGCGAAACGGTGGCCTGGTACTGCGGATCTCCCGAGCCCACCAAGTTCGGCGAGGAAGGTGCGGGGTGCGTGCTCCTGGTGGAGCTTTCCGAAGGCACGCCGGCGGTGCGGCCCCTTCCCACCGGGAAGTACACCTGGCTGGTGAGGGAGTTCGATCTCGGTTCCACCCCGCCCGGCGAGGCGCTGGAATCCGAGATACGGTCTCACGGAGGCGAGGACGTTCTCTTGCGGGCCGACATCAGGGGCCTGCTCCCCAAGGGGGTGGAACTGGACCTGGAGGAGCTGGGGGAGAGGCTGGGGGAGCATTTCTTCCATCTGGAGGTAAGGGACGCCGGGATGCGCCTTCCCCTGGAGGAGGTGGAGGCCCTTTTCCCCGAGGGGACGGTGGGGGCGATATACGTGTCCAGGCTACGGGGTCTAATCGAGGAGGCGAAGGACGAGGAGGAGAGGTCCCTTCTCGAGGAGGCCCTGTACCTCGGGGCCAGCTACATCGCGGGGGAGCTGGAGGTGGACTGATGCGCATCAGGAGCGTGGAGACCGCGGGTTTCGGAAAGCTCCCGGACGGCAAGATACACTTTGCGGAGGGACTAACGGTCATCAAGGGGCCCAACGAGGCCGGAAAGTCCTTCACCATCCGGGCCATCTGCCAGGGCCTCTACGGCGACGCCGCGACCACGGACAGGAAGGTGCGCGAATACTGCCGGAAGTGGGGGAGCGAGGGCGACTTCTTCGTCCGGCTGGAGCTGGAGGAGAACGGAAAGAGCGTCATCGTTACCAGGGATTACCAGGAGAGGAGAAACGTCCTCTACGCGGAGGGACAGAAGGAGATAAGGGACAAGAAAAAGATCGCCCAGCGAGTGGGGGAACTCCTGGGTCTGCCCACCGAGCAGGCCTTCCTGGCCACCGCCTGCATCCGGCAGGAGGAGGTGGAGGCCCTCGACGAGGAGAAGCCCTCCATCCAAAGCATCATCGAGGAGAAGATCGCCGGCTCCGGTTCGGATACGGAGAAACTGCTGAGGAGGCTCCGCCAGAAGATGGAGGGGTTGCGCAGCAAAAGCGGCAGGAAGGGAAGGCTGGTGGAACTGGAGGCCGAGCTCCGCGAGCTGGAAGAGGAACTCGTGGAGAGGAGGGAGAGGATTCGGCGGCTGGCCGAGAACCGGAGGGAGCTGGCCCGCGTGAGCGCGGAGCTCGAGGAGGGGAAGCGCCTCCTCTCCGACAAGGAAAAGGTCCTGGAGAACAACCGGAAGTACATGAACGCCCTCAAGGAGGTCGAGAGATGGGAGGGCGAATTCGACCGGGCGCAAAGAGACCTGGACAGGTGCCGAGAGGCGAAGAGGGCCATGGAGGAGCTCAGGAAGAGTATCCATATACTGGAAAAAGAGCTGGAGGAGGTCGCGGGTCGCATAGAAAGGGCGGAGAAGTTCGCGAAGGCGGACGAGGTCTGGACGGACCTGGCGGAGGAAGTGCGCCGCCTGGAAGAGCGCCTCCAGAGGATAAGGGAGCTTGAAGAAAGCGTTTCCGCGCTTCAGAAGCAGGTGGAAGGCATGACCGCCGTGGACCCCGCGGACCTGAGGCGGGCGGTCACCCTGCCCGGGGAGATATCCTCCCTGGAGACGTCCCTGGAGGCGCAGCTCTTCGGGGTGGAGGTGAAAGCGGAAGGGGATGCGGCCTATGCCATAACCGCCGACGGCGTGAGGGTGGACGGCCCCCGGGCGGAGGCGCACCGGGAGGCGGTGGTCGAGTTCCCGGGGGTGGCCACCGTGCACTTCAAGAACCTCACCGGTCGGGAGCGTCCCCTGGTGGACGAGTTGGCGGAGAAGAGGGAGGCCCTGGAACGGATCCTCGAAAAGTACGGAGCCGCCGACGTGGAAGAGCTCGAGGCACTGGACAGGAAGTACAGGGAGAAGCGGTCGGAGTTGGAGGCGGCTCGGAGGGATAGGGACATCCAACTGGGGCAGGACTCTCTCGAGGAACTGGAGGCCGCGCTGAGGGAGAAGAGGGCCGACCTGGAAAAGGCGAAGGAGGCGCGCGATTCCCTCTTGCCCCACGCTCTCTCGGAAGAGGACCTCAAGCGCGGAAAAGAGGAGCGCGAGGCCCTGGAAAAGAAAAGGCAGGAACTGGAAAGAAAGGTCTCCGAGAACCAGGGCGTCCTGAATGCCGTGGGCGATGACGAGGATAAGCTCCAGGAGAGGGTGAGGCGCTGCGCCAGGGAGCTTCACGTGGCCAGGGTGGCCCTGGAGGAGCTGGACCCCTACAAGTGCGGCCCGGACGAGTTCGGAAGGCTGGAGCGGGAGGTGGAGGAGCTGGGAGAGAGGGTGAAGGAGTTGGAGAGCAGGGAGACGGTGCTCAAGGACCGCATAGCACAGGAGACGCTGGGAGAGGAGGACCTGGCCGCCTCGGAGGAAAGGCTCGAAAGCGTGAGGAGGAGGACGGAAACGCTCAGGCGGCGATACGAGGTGAACAGGATTATAGCCGAGAACCTGGAGTGGTCCCGGGAGCAATCCATATCTGGTTTCTCCCAGGAAATAGGGGAACGCATGGGCGAGATACTCGCCGCGATAACCGGTGGCAAGTACGGCAAGGTTGAGGTGGACGGAAACCTCGGGGTGAAGGTTTATTCGGGGGAGAAGGGGGATTTCTTAGACCTGGAGGACAGGGAGGCGACGGCCGCCCTCTCCACGGGGACCCTGGATCAAATCTACCTCGCGGCCAGGCTGGCGGTCCTGGAGGCGGTCACCGGGGACCGCAACCCCCCTCTTATCCTCGACGACACCTTCGTCAGCTTCGACGACATGGGCCGAAAGCAGAACGCCTTCGAGCTCCTGAAGAGGATCGCCGAGGAAAGGCAGGTCCTCTATTTCACCTGCCACGAGTGCCCGCCCGACCTCCAGGTGGTGGAGTTGGGGTAGCAAAGAGCGGGTTTCCAGGTTGCCCGCATCCTGGGACCGTGAGAAAACGTATCACCCGATAACCGCGGAATCCCGCATGGGTTCACGTTCGGGTTGCTCGCATCCCTGAAACGTGGGGCAACATTTTACCCATCGTTTTTTGCTACCGACAATATCCCTGACGTGAAGGTTCACGTGCGAGCAGAAGGAGTCACGCTCATGCGTGACCTCAGGGGAAAGACGGTGCTGGTGACCGGGGCGGCCGGCGGCCTGGGGAGGGAGCTTGCCCTGTGTGCTGGCAGGGAAGGGGCGTTGCCCCTCCTTGTGGACATCAACCCCCAGGGCCTCGAGGAAACCGGCGAGCTCCTTCGTGCCCTGGGAGTGGAACACAGCTCCTATGTTGAAGAAGGATCGGCATCTTATCGTCCTCACTCCCATGGCCCACTTCATGCACGCGTTCAAGAGACTCTCCCCCGGTCTCTATCGGATGACCCTGTGTAGAATGATTTACAGGGTTTACCAGCTCATGAGATAGCCTTCGCCACTGCTATCCGGGGATGAGTGCGCGGCCACCTCCCCCCTGGGTTCCCTGACCGGAATAAGTGTCCTTCACCGCCGTGACCCGTCTCATGGCGAGGTCTCGGTGTCGCACGTAACGACTGCAACCCGACCGGAATGAGTAGCCATCGTCGCCGTGACCCGGGAATGGCTTTGCATCGGGGCAGTACCCCAATCTTGTCCGCTCCATAGGGCACGGACGAGTCATCGCCCCAGGGAATCCCCGCTACCATCCTCGCCTGCAGCGGACCAGGCGATGTTCCCGACGGACGTTGTCCGGCTGGAAACAGAAAAGTCGATTGACAGTCAGGATGTTTTATAATATGAAATTAGCAATCATAATACGATATAATTTGAATACATCTGTGGATTCGCGAGGGGAAGGTCTCAAAGAGGAGGGGAGATGACCGCCAGGCAACCCAACGCCATCGAAAAGGCCCTGGACGTCCTCATGCTCTTTGCTCCCTCCAACCGGGAGCTAGGCGTGTCGGAGATAAGCTCTCGGCTGGGGCTGCATGCCGCCACTGCCAACCGCGTCATAAAGACCCTGGCCGGGCGGGGTTTCCTGCAGCAGAACCGACATTCCAGGAAATACCACCTGGGTCCGGCGGTCATGGAGCTGGCCAACGCCCTCTACCGTTCCCTCAGGACGGAGATGGTGCAGCTGGCCCGCCCCTACCTGGAGGAGCTCCGTGACGCTCTCGGCGAGACGGTGGTCTTCGAGGTGTGGACCGGGAACGCCACCTACATCGCCCACGTGGAGGAGGGACCGCAGAGGGTGCGCATCGCGGGGACGGTGGGTGACCGCCTGCCCGCCCACGCGGCGGCGGGGGCCAAGGCCATCCTGGCCTACTCCGAAGAGGAGAGGGTGGAGAGGGCCCTGGCGGAGGGAATGCCCCGGCACACGCCCTCGACCATCACCGACCCCGAGGAGTTCAGACGGCAGCTGAGGGTGGCGAAAAAGCGGGGTTACGCCGTGGACCGCGAGGAGATCGACGTGGGCATCAACGCGGTGGCCGCGCCGGTCTTCGACCACCGGGGCCAAGCGGTGGCCGCGGTGGTGGTGGCCGGCCCCTCCCCCCGCATATCGGGCACGGCGAAATCCGCGCACGTGCGCCTGGTGAGGGAGACGGCCCAGAGGATAACCCTGCGCCTGCAGATGAGGGAGGGAAGCGGGGAAGAAGGAGAGGACGCCATGTCCACCAGGGGAGCGGGAGGAGCCGGCGCCACCTCCTAGCAAGAGGCTTGTCCACGCTCCGCGCGGAGGTAAGGAGTAAGTTGAGCGCCGGGAGAAACCAGTGATGATCGCAAGGGCATGGAGAGGAAAGGCGGGGCGTGGACATGATTTTCGACGGGACAGGTCATCCGTCCCGTACAGCAGTCGCGAGCCCGCGTAGGTGTCGGGCGAGAGCGAAAAGGGTTTTCGGCGCGAATAGCTCATTCGTACCCGCTATATGACAACGGAGAAAATAGGGGGGCATTTGGGGTGGACCGGCAAGCGAGGCAATCGGTTCGACGGCGCAGAGGATTCAAGGCTCGGTAGAGGTCGGGTTCGAAACCCTCAATGTTAAGGAGGCAGGACATCATAACAAGGAGGATGCGGGGCATCAACTTGTAAGAGGATGGAGGCTTCCGAATACCCAGGGGTTAGAAATATCTAGGTCCTGCGGGCTGCGTGCTGCGGGCTTTCCGGAGGTGATGGTCATGCCGGGCTTTTCCATCTTTTCCACGCCGGAGGACGCCAACCCCCTAGCGATTAAGCTCTTCTGCGGCGGGGTGAAGGCGGTAGCCCTCCTGGCCAGGCCCTTCCTGAAGGCCATGAACGCCGTGAACTCGGCGCGTTTCCCCTCCCCGCGCAGCTCCCCGAGTTACCCCTTCGTGGACGACGGGCGCTACGACTACGGCCTGAGCCAGCCGGAGCACGGCATCCTACTGGAAAAAGATGTCAGGATACCTATGCGGGACGGCACCGAGCTCCGGGGGGACGTCTTCCGTCCCGACGCCCCGGGGCGCTTTCCGGTGATCATGGCCGAGGCTCCCTACCCGCGCTACATCCCGGTCCAGCCGGGGGTGGAGGATAACGGCGGGGTGGGCACCAGGTACCAGCAGTTCGAGCAGGCCAACCCGGAGTACTGGGTCCCCCGGGGCTATGTTTACGTGACCATCAACACCCGGGGTTACGGCGGCTCGGACCGCCCTTCCGCCTTCCTGGATTACCAGGAGGCGGTGGACTACTACGACGCCATCGAGTGGGCCGCCTCCCAGCCGTGGAGCAACGGGAAGGTGGGACTCTTCGGCATCTCCTACTACGCCATGTCCCAGTACTTCGCGGCCGCCCTCCGGCCTCCCCACCTCGCGGCCATCGTGCCCTGGGAGGGCCTCATGGAGCCCTACCGGGACATCGCCTACCGAGGAGGCATACTCAGCCGCTTTGTGGTCATGTTCTCCTTCATGATGCAGGTGACCGCCGACCGCCCCGTCCGTTCCAAGAACTTCATGCAGCTCCTCCTGACCCATCCTTACCTGGACGACCTGTGGACCTACGGGACGGGGCTCTTGGACGGGCGCACGGATACTCCCCGCATCCCCGACGACGTGAAGCTCATCGAGGTGCCCATGCTCTCGGTGGGCAACCTCAACGACCCGGACCTCCACCTGCGGGGGAACGTCAACGCCTTCACCGGGGCGAGCAGCAGGGAGAAGAAGCTCCTGCTGTATAGCGGGACCCACTGGGGTTCCGCTTACCAGCCCTGGGCCAACCGGGTGGTCCTCCGCTTCTTCGACCACTACCTCAAGGGCAGGCCCACGGGCCTGGAGAGGGAACCAGCGGTGGACGTGCAGGTGCGCACCGGCTCAGACACCTTCACCCACGTCTACGGCAACCAGTGGCCGCTGGAGCAGACCCGCTGGACCAGGTACTACCTGGACGCGCGCCGGGAGGAGCTGGTCCCCGAGAACCCCGGGGAGGAGGCCTCCGCGAAGGCGGTGTGGCGGGAGGAGCCGGAGGTGGGGAGCAGCCACCAGGTCACCTTCCGGACCCCTCCCCTCGAGGAGGACGTCACCGTGGCCGGGCCCATCACCGCCCACCTGTGGGTGTCCACGGAGGGCCGGGACGTGGACCTCACCGTGGAGCTGAGGGACTACGACCCCCAGGGGCGGGAGACGCGCTTCGCCTACGTGATCGCCGGCTCTCCCGACGAGCCCGTCACCCGCGGCTGGCTCCGTGCCTCGCGGAGGGCGCTGGACCCGGAGCGCAGCAAGCCTCACCAGCCATGGCATATCCATAACCGCAGCGAGTGGCTGACCCCTGGGGTGCCGGTGGAGGTGGACGTGGAGATCTGGCCCACGGGGATGGTCTTCAGGGCCGGCCACCGCATCGCCCTCACCGTACATTGCGGGAAGTATAAGAGAAAGGGAGAGGCTTACTTCCGCATCCGCCCCCTTCCCTTTCTTCCCACCATAACCATCAGGAACTCCCTTTACCAGGCGTATTCCCCTCCCGCGGGGGAGACCCGCGTCCACACCGGCGGCAGGTACGCTTCCTGGCTGGAGCTCCCGGTCATCCCGCCCGACCCGGCCCCCGTCCACCGGGTGACCATCCGCGACGATCGCTTCGAGCCCGACGCGGTGAGCGGGAAGCTGGGGGACCGCTTCGAGTGGACCAACGCAGGGTCGGAGTACCACTCGGTGACCGAGGCCTGCGGGCTGGGACTGTGGGATTCCCAGCTGGTGCGGGGCGAGCGCTCCCGCAACCCCGAGACCTGGTGGTTCAAGCCGCCCTGGGCCGGCACCTTCCGCTACCGGGACATGGTCTGCGGTTTCGAGGGGACGCTCGCGGTTTCACCGCGGGTTCCGGACCGCGTGGAGCCGGGGAAGAAGGTGAAGGTCATCCTGGGCCTGGAGGCACCCCTGGAGGGGACCGGCTTCGACGTCCAGCTCCGTTCCGGGGGCGGCGAGTGGGAGACGGCCAGGGAAGGGGTGGCGGAGAAGGAGGTCGAGCTCGACCCGCTTGCGGCGGGCAGGTACGAGGTGCGCTGCCGCCTCCGGAGCCTGGGGGAAGGCGAGGAGGCCCGCACGGAATGGTCCCCGCCCACCTCCTTCGAGGTGAAGTGAAGGATGCGAGGAACCGCTTGTCGAGCGCAGGCCATCGGAGGCGCTCGCGGATTCAGGAAACAAGGGGTGAGTATGGACAACTGGGAAAAGGATAGCAAAGTCTTCTGGCACCTCACGGCGGCGTCCTGCGCGCACGTGGTGGAGGAGTACTTCTGGCCGGGAGGCTTCCTGGAAGCGGCCCGGGAGGTGGCACCCGAGGCCTTTGAGAACGCCTCCCTTCCCATCATCGTGGGGGTCAACGCCTCCATGATCGCCGGCTGCGCCCTGGGGGCGATGAGGCGCAAGAAGGACCCTTCCTTTGGATTGAGCATGGCCAGCCTGCTCTTCTTCAACGCCCTGTTGCACCTTGGCGCCTCGTTGAAGGCGCGCAAGTACGTGCCCGGCCTGGTCACCGGCCTGGCCCTCTACGTCCCCCTGGCCACCAGGGCATTTTCTGCCTACTGGAGGTCCGGGAAATACAGGTTTTCCACCACCATCCGCGCCGCGGTGCAGGGTATGGCCCTCCACTCCATACCCTTCGTAGCCTTCGCCGTGCGGGGCGCCCTGCAGAAGAGAAAAGGGCAGTGAGGCTCCGGACTTTCGGGTAAAGCCCTCGGTCGTTGTGTGACTTGCCGGTTGGAGGAGATGGGACCGCAGGCGGGAAAGGAGCTGGCTCGCGGTATGGCAGGCGCTGCGTTATTGGCAGAAAAAGGGAGGCGGGGTCATGGGTATCGGTAACCTGTTGGTGCGCATGGGAGCGATCTTTCCCCATCCCCTGACCATGGATCACCTGCGGGGAATGCCCCGTCGGAAACTTACCCCCGAGGAGGAGAAGAAGCCATATGCTAAATATTTCCATAAGGAACTGGCGGAGATCCCTCCCGGGGACCTGGAGAGGGTGAACGCCGGCCCGGTGGACCCCGACTCCGCCACGCCCGTCGAAGCGCGGAACGACCTCCTCCGGCCAGGATACCTGGAGGTGGAGACCGGCTACACGGTAATGCCCGACGGGAGCGGCTTCGCTGCCACCCTGGTGCGCATGCCGGGGGTCACCCCCGAGATGCTGGACTGGTGGTTCAACTGGCATCCCCTGGAGGGGCTGCGCTACGCCCTGTGGTGCCCTCCCGCGCACGTGGACATCGGGGTGCGGGACCCGGCGCGCCACCTGGACAGCTCGGGCATCCCCCTGCGGGTGAGGAACGAGGGGAGCGTCCATTACCCGGTGGAGGGATTCAACCTCAAGTCGGCGCAGAAGCTGGCCATCCGCTTCTATCCCCCGCACGAGTTCGGGCTGGACATGGAGCTCTTCCGGGAGCCGAACATCAGCCGGGCCTACTGCGCCGACGTCACCCTGAGCCTCTTGCGCACGCCCTTCTGCGTCTTCCTGCACGCCGTGCGCCCCGTGGAAGGCGGCGTGGAGTACCGCAGCCGGTACTGGATCGGCTACACCATGCGCGGGGGAAGGCCGGTACGGGTGAGAAGGCCCATGCCCTTCCGGATGCTGGACCTGGCCCGCAACAACTGCGTGCACAGCCTCATGGAGTACAACAACCTGGCCTCCTTCCTGCCGGAGCTCTACGCCGAGATGGGAGGTCGGATCGAATAACCTAAGGGGCCAGTTTTCAATCTGCAGCCAGAGGGCGAGTTGCGCTTGTCGTGGAGGGAGGAAAAGAAGCGGGCGTAAACCTGGCCTTTAGGTGTTCCTATGATCATCACGCGCTCCGGACATGGAAACGGGTGGTGGAGGAGTCCAGTCTCTCCCATTCTACCTCCGCATCTCTTCCCTCCACGGCCTCGAACACGGCGGCCATGTGTCCGGCGAGAAGGGGGTTGCTGTAGGGGTTGTCCACGACCACCTCCAGGAAGCCGGGCTCGTGCCTGAGTTCCCTGGCGTAACCCTGACCCCACAGGGGAAGCGGTTCCAGGACCTTGTGGTATCGGGCCGTGCGCTCCGTTTCGGTATTAACACCGTTTCGATCGGTGAGCCCTAGATCCTGCAGGTGCCTTAGAGTGGTTTCCTTCTGGGCTTGCACGATAAGCGGGTAGATGTCCTCCCCCAGCTCCTTTTCCAGCTCCCGGAAGACCACCTCCGGGGTGTATCCGTCGAGGAAGGTCATGCGCACGCCGCGGCGCGTGTCGATTATCTTGCCCTCGTTCTCGCGCCACTCCAAATAACCAAGCTCCGAAGGGAATCCACATATCCGGCACTTGGCGAGCGGGAGACCGTTGGCTTTGGAGGGCGGGAGCTCCACCCGCATGCGCTCCGAGATCTCCGGCTTGGCACCGGAGGGCTCGATATGGATAACGTCGTCTCCTCCCACT
This sequence comes from Actinomycetota bacterium, assembly GCA_030019255.1. Taxonomy (NCBI): domain Bacteria; kingdom Bacillati; phylum Actinomycetota; species Actinomycetota bacterium. The sequence goes on along the minus strand of JASEFK010000013.1, from coordinate 33,524 downwards.
TTCTTCCAGGAATGGACGAAGGGGCTTCCTTCCAGGCTCTCGAAAGCGCCCAGCACTATGGCAGCCATGAGCTCGCGGTTGTAGGGGTTGCGTATTATCGCCTCACCGTAAGCGCCGGGCTTGTACTCTAGGACCTCGGCATAAGCCTGGCCCGTGGCCGCCGCAAGGCGGCAGAAATAGCGGACTACCAGGTGCCTGCAAGGTCCTATCCGGAAGAGGTTGAATGGCGGGCGCCGGATGAGGGTGTCGATCACTTCCCGGGCGGCGTCGCGCTGCGCCTCGAAGACCAGGTGGCCGATGGATATTCCCATCTTCTCCTCGATGCGGGAGAAAACCTCGTTGAAGATGTCCGACTCGACGATCACTACCCGGCTTCTCCTCTGAAACAACTGGGAAATGGTGCCGTTGTCGTTCCACCTGATGCTGCGGGGAAACCATAACGGTGCGCCACACCGACATCGCAGAAGCCTCATTCCCATCACCCCTCTCCGGTCGCTCCCTCCCAGAAGCGCGAGTATATTATAAACGGATTAGGGGGTGGGAACGCGTTCCCCGGTGAAGAGGTCAGAGAAGCGGTGGCGCAGTTCCAGCTTGCGAACCTTGAGGGTGGCTCCGTAAGGCATCTCCTCCGGTGGGATGATGCGCACCGCGCGCGGGCACTTGTAACCGGCGATGTGCTCCCGGCACCAGGAAAGGATCTCCTCCTCGGAGGCACGCGTCTCCGGCTTGAGGGTCACCACGGCCACCGGCACCTGCCCCTTGGTAGGATGGGGAACTCCGATCACGGCGGCGTCGGACACGGCGGGGTGGGCCAGGACCTCCTTCTCCACCTCCACGGAGAACACGGAGTAGCCTCCGCATTTGATAACATCCTTCTTGCGGTCCACGAAGTACAGCCTGCCCAGGCGGTCCTTCTTACCCATGTCCCCGGTACGCAGCCAGCCGTCGCTTATGAGCTCCCGGGTGGCTTGGGGGTCGTTCCAGTAACCCTTGGTCACTCCCGGCCCGGCTACGGCCACCTCTCCCACTTCCCCGGGAGGGAGGACGTTGCCGTATTCGTCCAGGATGCGCACCCGGACCGGCCACACCGGCCAGCCCACGCAGCCCCGCGGGTACTTGATACCGGGGAGGGCCAGTTTCAGGGTGGCCGTTCCGGCCAGCTCCACCATGCCGTAGACCTCTACGAAGAGGGCTCGGGTTCGGAAGGGACCCAGCTTAATGAAGGAGCCTTTCCTCCGGAAGGTCTCCACCAGTTCCTCGGGCATGGCGTCGGCGGCGCTCCCCAGCATCCTGAGGCTGGAAAGGTCGTACTTGTCCAGCCCTTCGGCGAGCATCATAGCGTACATGGTGGGTACCCCCACGAAGAGGTTGACCTTCTCCCGCACCATGGCCTCCAGGGCTTCCCGGGGGGAGAAGTGGCGCATGTAATAGGCCTCCAGGCCCACGCAACAGCCCATGATGATGCACCCGAAGCCCATCACGTGGGACGCGGGAAGGCAATACAGTCCCTTACTGCGCGGACCCACGGGGATGATGGCTGCGGCGATCTTCTGGGCGGTGACGAGGTTACGGGAGGACATCACCGCTCCCTTGGGATAGCCGGTGGTGCCCGAGGTGTAGAAGATGGCCACCGGCTGGTCGGGATCCAGGTCCACCGGTTCCGCCTCGCCGACCGCGCTCAAGCCTTCGTCCAGGGAGATAAACCCTGAAGGGCATTCCTCCCGCGGCCCGGCCATCACCCAGCGCTTGATGGTGGGGAGGTTTTCCTTCCTGCGGATGTTGCCTGCCAGGACCTCGGAATCGACGACCAGGGTCTCCGCCCCGCAGTTCTCCACGATGTAGCGTATCTCCTCCGCCTTGAGCATGAAGTTGAGAGGAACGGCCACCGCCCCGGCGGCAATGGTGCCCATGATGGACATGGGAAGGTCGGCGTTGTTGGAGGTGCACAGGGCCACCCTCTCCCCAGGCTTGACCCCGATCTCGCGGAGAAAGGCGCTCACCCGGTAGGCGAAGCGGGCGGCGTCCTGGTAGCTCACCCGCTTCAGGGGAAAATCTTGGTAGCGGAGCGGCTCGTGGAGGACGGACATGGTCTTGTCTCCCCGTATGTCCGCCAATTTCTGGGAAAAGTTGGAAAGTGTGAGCCGGCGGTCGAAAAGAAGCTTAAACTTGTCCGGAATGACGCTCATCCGTATCCCCCCTCGCTCATCAACAGCCTGGGCGATGAGATTCGTTTATAGCTTCGGGTGATTCGAAACAGCTGTGCTCTCAGCCCTCGGCAATCCCCTGCTTCTACGGCGATGTGGGCGAAGCTCGGGCGAATCTGGTACCTTTGGGAGCCGCTTTGCTATTCCCTGCCTGAACGATGATACAGGGTAATGGTTTTTAGGCTATCCGGCGATTGCGTACCTCCCCCCTGCGATTCCCAGCCTGAACAATCAAATAATTATTGTTCGTAGATTAATGATAGCCTTACCCGTATACTTTGCAAGCAATGCGAGTATAGCGTTTTAGGCCTGCGCATCCAGGAAGGCGGGGATCCGGTAACTTGAAAGCGGTCGCTTGCTCTCGGATTAAGTCCAACCCCATTTTCAGCATTGGCCGGTTGATATGAGGGTGCCGGTCTCGTGAGGACAGGAACGAGAGCGTGGTCGGATGGGGGCAAAAGAGGGTGTCGGTCAGGCGAGAGGTAAAGGAGCACGGCCATGAGAAGGCTGCAACGAGAGTTCGGGCAGGCCAGGTAAAGGCGCCGTGGCAGCTGTTGCAGCGATTTCAGGAAGTTGAAAGGGGGTCGCAGCGGTTCTCTTCCCAGTTGTGATAATACCTGGTAAACATTTCCATCCACTTGACAGGAGCCCGGGGATCGCGCCGCAGGGCCTCGCGCGCCGCCTTCAACAGGGGGCGGCCGCTGTAGCGGTAACGGAAGGCCCCGACTCCCCAGTGGTCGCGGATCATGCGCCGCAGCTCCGCCTCGCTCCTCGATACCAGCACCTTGCGCAGGTCCCACCTTCGCCAGTCGGTGATTATCCAGGTGATGTAGGGATGCTCCCAGACCTTCCTTTCGTATTCACGCAGAGTATCGCGGGAGGCGTCCCCCTTCCTCACCGCCTCCACGGCCACCTCGGCGGCCAGCTCCGCGGAGAACCAGGCGCTGGGCACCCCGTCCCCAAAGGCGGAGGCCTCGAAGCCGGCGGCGTCGCCGATGATCAGGATGCCGTCCCCGTAGACGGGCATGTTCCTGGTCTCCGGGATAAGGCCGGCGTAGATGGGGCAGACGTCCCAGGTGACCGCTCGCAGTTTCACTTTGGGGGCAATGTCCCGTTTCCAGCGGGTTACCTTTTTCTGGAAGTTCTCGAAGTAACGCGGGAGGAGCCTGGCTAGGTTGGGAATCTCCCCTCGGGTTACCAGGAACTGCCCCAGGCCGGGGTGGATGCTCTCCCGGTAGGTGAAGATGTACAGGGTGGAACCGAAGCCCAGCGGGGCTCCGATGCCCTCCTCCGGGAGGGCATGGAAGAACTCCATGGAGAGGCCGAAGGTCTCGTCCACGTCCTCCTTGGCCATCTCGAAGTCCCATACCATGTAGAGCTCCAGGGCCTCCGGCAGGTACTTGCGGCGCAGCCCGGCCTGGATGGCCAGCCGGTTCTGGGTACCCCCGGCGTCGATGAGCACCTTGCAGCGTATCTCCTCCCCCCGGTCGGTGATCACTCCCTTCACCGCCCCCTTTTCCAGGATGGGCTCCACGGCGGTGGTGGAGGTGCGCAGCTCCACCCCCGCCTCCACGGCCCGGTCGGCCAGCCAGGTGCAGAAGGGCCGGCAGTAGGCGGCGTATCCCAGGGCTAGGGGTTTGGGCACTCGGAGGGTGCTGTCAGTGGCATATATCTCTCCGTCGCGGATGAAGCGGTTGACCACCCTGCAGATGGGCCTCTCGATAGGGGGATTGCCCTCGCGGATGAAATCGGGGCCGAAGGTGAACCCGTAGAAGGGGATGACCAGGCCGGAGACCACCTTTTCGCCGGGGACCCTGGCCCTCTCCAGGATGATGGTGTCCAGCCCGGCCTGGGCGCACCTGCGGGCGGCAACGGGTCCCCCGAAGCCCGCCCCCACCACCAGTACGTCGCAGCTTTCCATGGCCGCGGGTAGCTCAACCCCAATCGGTGCGGAAACCGGTCCCCCCTGGAGGCCAGGAGAAGACGATGGCTTCCTTATCGCACACGTACCAGCAGGCGGCGCATTCCATGCATTCGGCCAGGGTCCTCACCCGCGCCTTCTTCCCCTTTATCTCGAAGCATTCCGCAAGGCAGACCCGCACGCAGTTGGCGCATCCGTCGCACCGCGACTCGTCCACCTTGATGAAGTCGCCGGGGTCCCCCACCCATTCCACGCCGGGAAAGCGATCGGACGTCCTGACCTCCATGAAACGCACCTCCTCCGCCCGGGAAGGGGCAGAACCTTCCCGCCTTTTGAGCAGCCCTGAACCAAAGTCTAATTCCGGCGCCGACGCGTGTCAAAACAGGAATAGGGTGGTCTCTCAACCTTTTTCACCCCGAAAGCGCCTACTGAAACGATACAGCATCATATAGAGAATCGTCGGGTGGATGTGAGGGACCGGTCGGTGAGTGGAGCGAAGGTAAGCTACCGGCAAGTGAGGTTCTCTTCCTGGAACACTTAATAAGGTTTTGACCGGGTTTGTAAAAATATACCCGTTTTCCCCGAGGGAGGGGAGAAGGGGTGGGATCGTTAGGGTTCAACCGGGTTCATAAAAATATACCTGTTTCTCCTCATGATGGTCGAAAAACGTTGGACAGCCCAGGCCGGCCCAGAACACCGCGTCAACACCTGTTTTTACGGATGGAATGGGGGTTAAGGTCCGGGAGCAGTTGATATATGTATGGATGAAATAGGTCTCCAGGCGGCGCAGCTTCAAAACATGGCAGGGATGATTTCCGGTGAAAGAACCGCATGGCTATGAGCGGCTCTCGCTCTTGTGCCGCTCCCCGCACGTCGGTCTGGAGGAGCTTCCGGGAGGAGGGATGGTCATTGGAGCTAAGGGATGCTCTGGAGGAGCTCCGACATGTCCAGGGGCCGGAGAACGTCTCCCGCGAACCCGCGGTGTTGGACGGCTATGCCTGCAGGCCTTCGCCGAGATCGTGGGGCAGACCAGCAGTTGGTGTCCCCACCGCCCGGCGGCGGTGGTCCTTCCGGGCAGCACCGCGGAGGTGCAGGCGGTGGTCAGGATATGTCTCGAGCACGGCCTGAGGCTCAAGGCCATGAGCACCGGGTGGGGGATATGGAACATGGTCAGCGGGGAAGACGTGGTCCAGGTGGACCTGCGCCGGATGGACCGCATCCTGGAGATCGACGAGCGCAACATGTACGCCGTGGTGGAACCCTATGTCAGCTGCGCCCAGCTGCAAGCCGAGACCATGAAACGGGGCCTTAATTGCTACATCATAGGGGCGGGGGCGGGAACCTCTCCCCTGGCCAGCGCCACGTCCCTCTGCGGGTACGGATGGTCGGGGCTTACCACCGGTTACAGCGCCAGGAACCTGCTGGGGGTGGAATGGGTCCTCCCGGACGGAGAGGTGCTCCGGCTGGGGAGCCACGGAAGCGGGCTGGGCTGGTTCAGCGGGGACGGACCGGGGCCCAGCCTGCGGGGCGTGGCGAGGGGGTTCATCGGCAACTGCGGCAGCCTGGGAATATTTACCGCTTGCGCGGTGAAGCCCTTCCCGGGGGCTACCATCATCAGCTGCGAAAGATAAAGTCTTCCCTGGACCCCGGGGAAGCGAGCGATGCAGGATTCTACATCTCGCTGGACCCGGCGAGAACAGTGAAGGAGGCGGTGGAAAGGACGCCGGAGATGGCGGTTTTTCTCCGGGAGAGGATGAGGGAACTGGGCCTGGAGGAGGGAACGGGGCCAGCCCGGGGAGAAGGTCGGCCTGACACCGGCTCCTGAAGCATACCATATCATGGTAATCTGCGAGTTAGGTCTTGGAAGACGAAGCCCCCTTCCGTGCCTCGCGTTCAACCACCTCCCTGGACAGCAGGCAGACCTTGTCCAGCGTCCTGGAGAATAAGGTGCATCTTATTTCCTCCCCCTCACGTCAGGTGTCCTCATCATGGGCGGGAATCAGGGATATCATGGTCTTGGTGAGCCCGGAGGGGGTTGTGCGGGGGATGGGGTCGAAGATGCGGCGGTTGGAGCATGGGCGGCGGATGGTAAGGAAGGGAGGCACCGATGAGGAAAAGGTGGAACGGGAACTGCTGGCTCCATGCGGCCTTTACTGTGGGGTTTGCGCGGTTCTCATCGCCTATCGTGACAACAATGAGAACCCGCGAGCTCCATTTTCTATTTTCGTCTTCTGGAATGAAAGGAATCGGTGGAGCTCCTTCTTTTCAATCATGAAAACGGATGAGGATGGTCGGGACCTCCCTTTCCCTTGCCGCCTCGAGGGCCTCCTGGACGCCGCGGAAGTCGGCGAGGGCATGGAGGTTGGCCATGGTCGGCGGCAGGAGGGGAAATTTTCCCTCTGCGCACCGGCGCAGCGCCTCACCCGGGGCTATCCACAGGCAGGCGGTGGTCTCCGACCGGTCGTGGTCCGCTTCCTGGTCGCCGGGAGCGGGGGCCAGGAAGAAGCGGGTGTCATAGCGGATGGGAGAGAACTCCGGGGTTATCCAGTGGGCGAAGAGGACCAGGCGGTCAAGGGCCAGCTTGAGACCAAGACTTCGTACCATATCCTGGAATTTCACCGTTCCCTCGCGTACCCTGGCACAATACTCCCGGAGAAGGGCGCTTGCCACTTCCGGTTGGTGAGCAGTACCCTCCGGGTCCGGCGAGGCCAATAGGATACCGGCCTCCTCGAAAAGTTCCCTCACCCCGGCCACCATGAGTCCAATCCCTTTAGCCGGAGGAGTTCCGTCCCCGCACAGCTTTTCCAATTCCCCGGGGAGAGGTTCACGACACAGCTTTTTCCATCCGGGATCGCAATCCCCGCTTTCCAGCTCCCCTCCGGGAAAGACGTGCATCCCGCCGGCGAAGACGCTGTTCGCGTGGCGCTTCACCATGAGCACCTCCAGGCCCCCAGCCTGGGGGGAGTCGCGCAGGAGAAGCACGGAGGCAGCGTCCCTGGGGACCACCGGGTGCGCACCTTTACTTTCGCACGGATCAACCATGTGCCGTTACCCCCGCGATTCTTGTTATCCGACGCCCGAAAGGGTCAGGCATCCCGGAAGCGTTCGTCCTCGGCCAGCCTTTTTTCCAGTCCCAGCAAGCCGGTGAACTCGGCGAAACTCATCAGCTCCTTTTCCAATCCCTTGCTGGTGCCTTTTTCCAGAAGATAAGCATAAGCCTTGCGAAGTGCGTGTGCCGCGGCGAATATGCCGGTGAGCACGTATCCAACGCTGATGAAACCCATGGAATGATACTCTTCGAGCTCCAAGACCGGGGTCACGCCGCCCTCGATAACGTTGACCACCAGCGGCGCGGGAACCTGGCGCGCGATGTATTCCAATTCTTGCCGAGAACGGGGAGCTTCCACAAAAATGAGATCCGCACCCGCCTCCCTGTATAGCTTGCCCCTTCTCACCGCCTCCTCCGGTCCCATGACTTCCAGCGCGTCCGTCCTTCCCACGATGATGAAGGGGCGATCTTCACGCGCGGATACTGCCGCCCTTATCTTGGCTGCATGTTCCTCGGCCGGGATCACGCTTTTCCCGCGCATGTGGCCGCAGCGCTTGGGCCAGGCCTGGTCCTCCAGGATTATACCTGCGGCGCCGCAGGCGATGAGTTCGTTCACCATGCGCTCCACGTTGAGTATCCCTCCGTACCCGGTATCACCGTCTACAATTACCGGGATATTTACCGCACGGCAGATGCGGCGAGCCAGATCCAGGATCTCGGTCTGGGTGAGAAGGCCGATGTCCGGTTCGCCAAGATAGCTGGCGCTAGCCGCAAAACCGCTCAGGACCACGGCGCCGAACCCGACGGCCTCGGCGATTTTGGCGCTCAGGACGTCAAAGACGCCCGCGGAGAGGAATATCTTGCGCTCGCTGATCAGTGTATGCATTTCCACACCCTTTCCTTCAGCTTTTCGGCTTTCCCCGCGTCGGGGAAGTTACCTAGCGTATTACCCGTTACCGGTCGAAACACGCATGGAAACAATTTTCCCCGATCATAGGTTATGAATAAGATTCTCAGGGTTCGTTTCGGTCGTGCTCCTGGAAGCGGGGGCGGTGCGCCGGGCAGCGGGCTACGCATGGGCCGCAGCGGACACCGCTAATCCCCGGCAGGCCCAGCTTGATGTACTGCCGCAGGCAGGAGGCCTTGTCCGTTCCTTTCCCATCCTCGGAAAGGGCACCCGCGGGGCAGGCGCGGACACAAGCGTAGCCGCATTTCTCGGGTCGACAGAGGGAAGGTTCCAGGGGTGTTCCAGCCGGAAGCTCAGCATCGGTGAGCAGGGCCACCAGGCCGATGCGGGGGCTGTGCTCCAGGGTCAGCAGCAGATTGTTCAGGCCTATCTCGCCCATGCGTGCCTCCACGGTCATGTGCCGGAAGGAGAGATTCTCCCGGAGGGCCTTCTTGTTCACTTTTCCACGCCGGTTTTACGAATATTTTTATTTTATAACATGTGGTATGTATCATGCGGGACGCGGAACCCGCGATTTCTATGGTGGGAAGGCCGATCTTTGGAGGTCCGAAGGAAGTCCGCTCCGATGCGGCTGTTGCGGATCCTGGGCCCGACGGGCAAGAAAGGCGAGGAACCGCCGCGCTGTACCGGTGGAAGAGGTACGAAAAGTGACCGGGGGCAGGAAAGTGGACGTGAAGTCGATTTTGCGCTTGAGGGTGGAACCGGGAGAAGAGCTTCTTCCGGGATTCGCTTGCTATCGTTCCCTGGATCGGGCGGTGGAGTTGTCGCCCGTTCTCTTCATGCCGGGGGCGAGAATAAAGACACTGGCCCTGGGCAAGATCATCCTCACCCTGGACGGGGATACGCAACGCCTCATCGGCTTGCGGGCTTATACCCCTTCGGGACGTTGGAAGGTAGAGGGGACCGAGGCGCCACCGGAGGCCGATGCGCGGGGGGCGGTGGTCTTCACCCACGATTTTCATGGTCAGGACCTGTGTTTTCACAACCTTTACCCCGGGTACGAATTCCACCCGCCGGACAATAGCCTGCGTGTCCGCCTGCCGGGGAAATACGACCTGGTCATAAGGGTGGGTGATTCCCTCCTGCTGGGCTTGGATCGCGAGGGTCTCTTGACCGACTTCTGGTTGGAACGGGTGAAATTCACAGCTTGAGTTCGGGGCAGGAACCGAGGTGGGGAGAGCGACCCTCCCCCAGCACGGCATGGATTTCGGGCATGAGCTCGCTTATCTTTATGGCCTGGGGACATTTCTCCTCGCATTCCCCGCAGCCGGTGCAGGCGGATGCCCTTTCACCCTCGGCCAGGAAGCGGTGGTAGCGGAAGCGTGGGGTGAGCTGGTCGTCGTACATCACCAGGCTGTTGTAAAGGTTCAGGTTCTCCGTGATGTCCACGCCGTGGGGGCAGGGTTTGCAGTACCCGCAGCCGGTACAGGGGACGGCCGCCCTCCCCCGGAATCTGCGGCGGACCTCCTCGATCAACGCCAGCTCATCGTCGCTCAGCCTGTGCCGGCCCGAAAGTTCGGCCGTCCGCAGGTTCTCCTCCAGCTGCTGCATGGTGCTCATTCCGCTGAGGACGGTGGATATCCCCGGCTGTTCCCAGAGCCAGAGGAGGGCCCATTCGGCGGGTGTCCGCTTGACGGGGAAGGATTCGAAGACCTCGGCTATCTGCCGGGGCGGGCGTGCCAGGTTACCGCCCAGGAGCGGCTCCATGACCACCACCGCTAGTCCCTTCTCCGAGGCGTAGCGCAGACCGCGCGTTCCCGCCTGGTTATCCACGTCCATGTAGTTGTACTGTATCTGGCACATGCACCACCCGTCGTAGCCGTCCACAATTTCGCAGAAGGCTTGAAAGTCGTCGTGGAATGAAAACCCTATACCTCCTATGCGGCCGTCCCGGAGCGCTTTTTCTGCCCTGGAAAGGAGATCCAGGCGCTTGATGTCCTCCCACCTCCTCCGGTTCAGCCCGTGGAAGAGATAGTAGTCGATATGATGGGTCTTCAGCCTCCTCAGTTGCTCTTCAAGGAAGCGGTCGAAGTCCCCGGGCTTTTCCACCAGCCAGACCGGACACTTGGTGGCCACCCGCACCTTCTCCCGATACCCGCCGTCCAGGACTTCGCCTAAAAAGGTCTCGCTCCGGCCGTTATGGTAAGTATAGGCGGTGTCCAGGTAGTTAACGCCGCGATCGATGGCATGGCGGATCATGGCCGCCGCCTCTTCGAGGTCTACGTTCTCGCTTACGGGTATGCCATCCGTGGTGGGAAGGCGCATGCACCCGAACCCCAGGATGGAAACCTCCCACTCGCTATCGCCGAATCTCCTGTACAGCATATGACCATGCCTCCCTTTCACAGGTATGCGAAAACATTATATCTTTCCGCGATATCCACGCTCTTGAATGGGGACGGAGCTCCGGAGCCGGTCCGTGCCCGCGAGGATATCTGCAGGAGGAAGGGGTTACGCTCGCATTATGCACGCTCAAACGGATTTTGCCCTCTATCATGAGGCGAGGAACAGCCGGCGGAGGTCCTCGAGGATGTCGGCGATTCCTACCCCCGGCCCCGTGTAGGGAGATCAATTTCTCCCGCTTCCCCGCCCGCTGGCCTCGTGGAAGGAGTTGTTCCCGGGGAAAACGAAGAAGGATTTGGGTGCGCAGTGGCCTCTGCGCTTCCGCCCGAGGGGCGGGACATTTCGGGAAAATCGGGGCGCTGGCCCAAAGAAACACGGTGAGGGGACGCGAATATAAGGGTAAACGGCACCTGCAAGAGAAGGAGTTGCAGTCCTGACGGGTGGGCGGATCGAATCTCGGCGATAGGGGCTTCACCTCAGGTATCAGCGAAGAGAAGGTCGGGCCATGACGCTCAACGAACAGGGCAGCAGGCGGTATCGCCGCGAAATGGCGTTCCTTCTGGCCAAGATGCTGGCCATCGCCACCCCCATCGGCCTGGCGGGGGTGGTCTTCATCGTCCATCTGACCCTCTCCGTGAGGGGTGGGTACTGGATTGCCGTTTTCGGCCTCGGAATCCCTGTCATCCTCTCCGCCGTCTTTTTCTGCGTCCTCTTTGCCGCGGAGACTTATATCAAGCCCCTGATCCGCATCGACGAGTTCTGCTCCCGGCTGCGGGCCGGCGATTTTTCCCGGCTGGAGGACCTGGAAGGAGCCGGGGTGATGCGCGAAGTGGCCTCCACCCTCAACGAGATGAGCGTGGCGCTTGCCGCTTTCATCGAGCGTGCCGGCGAGAGCTCGAGCAAGCTGGCCGAGGCCAGCGATGCACTGCTCCAGATAACCGAGAACAGCAATACCAACCTGCAGGACATATCGCGTTCCGTTTTCGACCTGGCCGGTGAGGCCGAGGAGCAACACCGGGGAATCTCGCGCCTGGAGTCTTCCGCTACCGAACTGTTTCAGAACATCCGCGAGGTGGAGGAGGCGGCGAAGAGGGCCCTGGACTTCTCCGAGGAGGTGAAGTCCGCCGTCGGTAGTGGTGCGGAAGCGGTGCGGGAGGCGGCGGAGAAGATGAGGGAGATACGCGAGGCCACCGTGCGGCTGGCGGAACTGGTGGGTGAGCTTGACGAGCATTCCGGGGAGATCGGCCTGATCATCGAGGTCATTTCCTCCATCGCCGACGAGACCAAGCTCCTGGCCCTCAACGCGGCCATAGAGGCGGCCAGGGCAGGGGAGCAGGGGCGGGGTTTTTCCGTGGTGGCCGCCGAGGTGCGGCGGCTGGCCGAGGATTCCTCCACCGCGGCAGGCCGCATCGAGAGGCTGGTGAACGAGATCAAGAACCTGGTGAGCAGGGCGGCCGGGGCCATGGAGGAAGCCAGCGGCAAGGTGGGGGAGGGCATGGAGGTGAGCGACAAGGCCCATGAGCTTCTTTCCCGCGTTAATGCCGTTTCGAGGGAGATAACCCGGCATATTGACTCGGTTATCGAGGCCGCTCGGGCCACCGGACCCCTGAGCGAGGAGATGGGCGAGGCGGTACGTTCCATCGCCGCCGTCTCCGAGGCGGTGGCCGGCAACATGCAGGAGATATCTTCCTCCCTTCAGGAACAGGCGGCTGCCATGCAGGAGATCACCGCCCTGATGCACGAGCTGGACCAGATCGCCGACGGACTCAAGGCGGTCATTGACGCCCACTCGCTGGGCCGCTGAGGTTTGTCGCCATCCTGTCAGGAGGTGATGGAAGGTTTTTCCTTTCGGGCCAGGCGTTCCCTTTCCGCGGCGGAGGGCTCGCGCCTGGGTCCCTTCCAGGAAAAGGACTCCATTACTTCAGGGTTGAGGATGTAATCGGGTTTTTCGCCCCGCAGGAGCTTTCCCAGCTGCTCCGCAACCACCGCCCCCTGGTGGGCGGAGACCTCCTCGGTATCCCCGCCGATGTGGGGGGTGGCGATGACGTTGGGCAGCAGCAGCAGGGGGTGGTCGGAAGACGGGGGTTCCTGGGGGAAGACATCCAGGGCGGCTCCTGCCAGGTGTCCTGACCGCAAGGCCTCCAGGAGAGCCTCGTGGTCCACCAGGGAGGCCCGCGAGGTGTTGATGAAGAAGGCCCCTTCTTTCATGGCGGCAAAGGCCTCGCGGTTCATCATGCCCCGGGTGGCCTCGCTTTTTGGCGCGTGGAGGGTAACGAAGTCGCTTTCGGCGAGCAGCTCCTCAAGGGAGACCTTCTCGGCGTGGTAAAGGGCGCCTTCCTCCTCTCCCACCCCGGGGTCGTAGAAGAGGACGCGGGCGCCGAAGGGGTGCAACCTCAGGGCCACCCGGCGTCCCACCTCGCCCAAGCCGATAATGCCCACTGTCTTGCGCCAGAGTTCCTTTCCCTCGAACTTCATGTAGGCCTCCGCCATGCGGGAGAGGTCCCCGGCCTCAACGTTTCCCTCCCGGAGGAAACGGGAGGCTTCCTGCAGTTTCCGGGCCAGCATGATCATAAAGGCCACGGTGAGGTCGGCTACGGCGTCTGCGTTCCTGCCCGGGGTCCAGATGACCGGGATGCCGAAGGCGGTGGCCGATTCCAGGTCCACGTTCACCGGGTTGCCGCGGCAGACCACCACTACCCTGAGGCCCGGTGACCGGTCCAAGGCCTGGAAATCCACCACGTCCAGCTCGGTTACCAGGATGTGGTAACCGGAAACGGCACCGGCCAGGTCCTCTCCGCCTGCGTATATCCTCATGTCCCGGCGCCAGGGCCGGTAGTCCACCTCGCAGGTGCGGGACAGCTCGGAGAGCGCTTCCCGGTCCATTTCGGCGGTGACCAGGGCATGGGGTCGGAAGGTCGTGGACCTTTCGGTTCCCTGTACGCCCGGAGCCTTCAACAGGGACGCGGCCATGAGCCCGGAGAGGTGGGCGTCGCAGGCGGAACGCAGGGAGCAGGCTTCCCTCCATCCCGCGTACAGGGCCTGGTAATCATCCCGGTCCGGGCCGGGCTCGCATTTCCTTTCGGCTAACTTCAGGGAATGCAGGGCCTGGACGTGGTCCTTGAAGAGGCCTGCTCCCACCCCGGCGCACACCGCCGCGCCCAGGGCGGACACCTCGGGGGTGGCGGCGACGGTGAGGGGACGCCCCAGGACGTCACTGAGGATGGTGGTCCAGAGGGGGCTCCTGGAAAGGCCGCCGGCCACGAAGATCCTTTTCACCTCCTCGCCCAGCACCTCCTCTACCTGTTCCAGGTTGGCGCGGGCGGAACAGGCGATGCCCTCCAACACGGCGCGGCCGAGGTTTCTCCTCCCTTCCCGGCCCGGGGGAGCGGCCATGTGGGAGAGGGCCAGGTTACCCACCGGTATGGAGATGGTGCGGGCGTCGAAGACGGCCGTGCCCAGGGAGGAGAACACCCCCGAGCTGCCGGGAGGGGCGAGGCGGGCCTCGGCGAGCAGCGCTTGCAGGGGGTGCCGGTACTCGCAGTACAGCAGTCCGGCGAACCACTCCAGCACGTAACCGGCGGTAAGGCCATTGCTCTCCAGGACAAAAAGCCCCGGGACCACGTGGACCCCGGTCCAAAGCCTTCCCTCGGAATCCAGCACCGGCGCCGGGGTGACCGCCTGCAGGGGCATGGTGGTTCCGGCAATCACCGCCAGGTCCCCGGGTGCCACGGCTCCGACCCCCAGGAGTCCGCACTGGGTGTCCGCGCCTCCGGCGACCACCGGTATTCCGGCGGGGAGGCCGAGGTGGGAGGCCGCCTCTGGTGACAGTTCCCCCAGGCGGGTTCCGGAGCTCACCAGGTCGGGAAATATCTTTTCCGGGAGGCCGAGGGAGAGGATGAGGTCCGCGGCCCAGCGGGAGCGTGCAAGGTCCAGGAGCAAGGTTTCCCCGGCCTGGGAGATCTCCGCCACCGGCTCGCCCCCCAGCTTCCAGGCCAGCCAGTCGGAAAGGCTGAGGACCGCGGTCGCCGCCTCCAGCACTTCCGGCCGGTGCTCGCGCAGCCAGAGGAGGCGGGGAGCGGTGAACAGGGGACTGGGCCAGTGACCGGCCAGGGAATGGATCTCCTTTCCTCTTTCCGCGGCCAGGGCCAGGGATTGGGGAAGGGCCCGGGCGTCCTGGTTGGGCACGGCGAAAAGCACCTTTCCGCGTCCGTCCAGGAGGACGGTGGTGTTGCGCATGCTGGTGACAGCGATGCCCAGTACCTCTCCCGGCCCCGTCCTGGCTCGCTCCACCGCCTCGCAGCTTGCCTCACCCAGCTTCTTCCAGGTAACCTCCAGGTCCAAGTCGTACCCTAGGCCCATGGTTTCCGGGGCTGGACGAGGAGTCCATTCCCGGCGGGCGGCGAAAATTTCTCCCGTGTTCACCTCCAGGAGAAGACACCGACCCGAACCTCCTCCCGCGTCCAGCGCTGCCAGAAATTCCCTTCCCATCTTTCCCTCCCTACCTCGCGCGGTTGGTAACAACTTCAGGTTTCAGGCTGACCACGTCCCGTCCCAGCCTAAAGGCCCGTTTGCCCAACCCGGTGACCGGGAACCGCGACGTTCGCGGGGAGCGTTGCCC
Organism: Actinomycetota bacterium; assembly: GCA_030019255.1. NCBI lineage: Bacteria > Bacillati > Actinomycetota > Actinomycetota bacterium. Next base: position 18,422 of record JASEFK010000013.1, on the reverse strand, counting down.
CTGGGCGCGACAACCATATTTTAGGCCATGGGACGTTTGTGCGGCGTGGAATGCATTTGAGCGACCTGCGCGCAGGTCTTTATGCCATGAGGGGTTCGGCCGAATACATGTCTAGGCATGAAGTTGTGGACGGGAACACCCCCGTTACCCGCCTGGTCGATCCTGGGAGCAGCTTTCCGCTGTCGGTTCAGCCGGGTGGACGGGAGGGCGGGCCGGACGAGCGGGGGTCGTAGGTGAAGGGGAAGGGTTGGAGCGCTACAGGGTGATCATCGTGGGAGGGGGACCGGCGGGTTCCCTTACCGCCCTTAACCTGCTCCGGCTTTGCCCCGGGCTGGCCGGCCGCATCCTCATCCTGGAGGCCAAGAGTTTCCCGCGGGAGAAGATCTGCGGGGGAGGGGTGAGCGGGCGCGTCACCCGGAGGCTGCGCGAGCTAGGCCTGGACCTGGAAAGCCTGCCCCGGGTTCCCCTGAAGGGATTTACCATATGCTTCCAGGAACGGCGTTACCGCCCCGGGTTTGGCAACCGGGATTGCTTCGTGGTGCGGCGGAGCCTGCTTGATGATTTCCTGCTGCGTGCGGCGGAGCAGAGGGGGGCAGAGGTGAGGTTCACCCCCGCGGTGGGGGCCTGCCGGGAGAGTAGAGGGGTGAGGGTGATGACCGCCGACGGTTCCCTTTACCGGGCCGAGGTGCTCGTGGGCGCGGACGGGGTCAACGGAAGGAGCCGGGAGTGGTTCGGAGTGCCTCGGCGCGGCCGCAAGTCGCTCCTTTTGCAGGTCGACCTTCCATTCCCTGCCGAGGCCCCGGATCTGCGGGACAGGCTGGTCCTGGATTTCACACCGCCTCGCTTCGGTATCCGAGGATACGCGTGGTTCTTCCCCTCCCTGGACGAGGAGGGGAACAGGGTGGTCAACGCGGGGATCACGGGCGGGGATTTCTCCCGCGGCAGCGCCAGGCGGCTCAAGGAGTGCTTTCTGGCCGTGGTCCGCGACCACCCGGAGATGGCGGCCGCCGTCCGGGAACCGCGCTTCCGGGCTTACCCGGAGCGGAGCTTCACCCCTTTTCAGCGTTTCTGTGTCCCGCGGGTCATCTACGTCGGTGAACAGCTGGGGGTGGACGCCTTTACGGGCGAGGGCCTGGGGATATGTGCCGATTCCGCCGCCACGGCTGCTGGGTCGATCATCGAGGCTCTCGATGCGGGTGATTTCTCCTTCCGCGGTTATGCGGCGGATCTTTTCCGAGCTCCCTTCTTTCCCCTTTTCCTCATCGGTGCCACTTACTGGCCGCAGAGCAGGTGGGGCCAGCCCTGCTTCCTCTTCTCCATGTCCACGCGCCGGCCCCCGGCCGGGGGAATGAACATCATAGACTACTATTCCAGGGTCTTCTCCGGGTACCTTCCCGGCGGGGAGATCTATGCCCTGCGCTTCTGGCGCATCGCCCTCCGGGACGCGCTGGGCATTCTCCCGGAATGGCTTTCAAGGTCCGAACCGACGCGTTGGGGATAAGGTTCCGGAGTCACCACGTCCGCGCCGATGCGTGGGGAATGAGACTCTCGGCACGGGAAAAGGTAAAAGAGGAATTTGCCCGTTTCCATCTCCGGGGAGCGTGGTTTCAACCACCATGCCTCGCGAATCGAGACCTTTACGGTCAGCGGTGAGGCATCCCGCGAGCGATCTGGGTCTTTTATTTCCACGGGCTTGGACGCGCTTGCTGACCCCATACCTCGGATAAGGATCTGTCCCCTCCGCGCTCGTTATTCGATACCCTGAGGGCTATCAAAATTCAAGACCTGGCCTCATCGATTTTCTTGAGCATGTCGACGACCACCTGGAGGGTCACGGCCAGGGACTCCGGCCTGACTCGCTCAACGGTATCCAAGCGGGTGTGGTAATGGGGCACCAGGCGGGAAGTGTCCTGGCAGCATATGGAAATACTAGGGATACCCGCTCGGGCAAAAGCGCTGGCATCGGTGGCTCCCACGGGCATGACTGTCACTTTCATGGGATAACCGTTCTCCCGCGCCGCCTCCTGGGCCAGGTCCACCAGGTAGGGGTCCATCTTCGCCCCGCACCACAGCTCGCGCCTGAAGGCGGTCAGGTATTTCTCGTCGTAGATACCGTCCAGGAAAATCGCGTAGGTGGGGAGGGAAAAAAGCTCGTCCTTGTGCCGGGCGGCGTAGCGCTTGGCTCCCCGCAGGCCCGCCTCCTCCGCGGACATGGCCAAAAGGACGACCTCCGTCTGGCGAGGGCGGAACCCTTCTCTTTCCCGGGCATCCTGGAGATAGCGCGCCAGGCCGCAGAGGACGCTTATCCCGGCCATGTTATCCATGGCCCCGGGCACCACGTCCCGTGTGTGAAAGAAGGCGAAGGGCACTATGAAGGGGGTAAAGACCAGGCATACGTAACCGAGGACCCGAAAAGCGGTGGTATCCGGTGTCCCGGTGGAGCCGGCGATGGTACGCGCCAGGGAGGCGGCCAGGAGGACCAGGGGCCCGGTGAAGGCCAAGGCCATGGCCGGAACCGCCAGTCCCTTCAGCCAGTACCACACCTTGAACTCGTAGGCGGAGTCCAGGTGAGCGGAAACGATAAACCTCCGGCGGACCTCCCCTTCGGGAGGAATGGTGCCGATCACGTTCTCTCCCTTCCTCCTGGGAAAAAGGAAGTCGATGAGTTCCCGGTAGCGCACCACCTCGAAAAACAGGATGCCCACGCAAGCCGCGGCTATGATGAGGGCCAGGGGAGGAAGCACGTAATATAGGACCAGTGCGGCCAGGTACCCGGCCACCAGGAAGGGGAAGAAGCCCAGGAAGGCTCCGGGGCTGCAGGTGAATTCCTCGAACCGCACCTCCTGGCAAGCATCCTCCACTTCCCGAGCGAAGAGCCGGCCCAGCTCCCTCTCCGCTTCGCTGCATGATTCGCGAGGCCCGATCTCCCTCATCACCCGGTCTACCAGGCCGTACATGTAATCAGCGTAGCGGTCCGCCTCTCCCATACCCTCCTCCTTTCATGGGGTCAGGTCTTGAATTTTGCATCTTCAACCCAACTTCCCTGCACCAACCCTTAAGGGCGAAGATCCTCGCCGGAATGTCTCGGTCGCCCGGCAGCCGGATGCAAAATTCAAGACCTGACCCTTTTAACTAAGGTGGCTCCCAGCAATATGATAACGGCCATGTAATAGAAAGACAGGATGGCTATGACCACGCCCGCCAGGGATCCGTAAACCACGGCCAGGTCCCCCAGGCTGGAATAATACCAGGTTATTGCGAGCTGGAGGGGATTGAGGAGCAGGGAGGAGAAAAGGGCGCCCTTCCAGGATTCCCGGAGGCCGGGGCCTTTTTCCACCGCGTAGGAGTAGATGAAGCAGAGGGCCACAAACTGCAGGAAGGTCGCCAGGATGTAGGATGCCAGGAGCAAGAGGATCTCAAGGACGGCGCTCCATCCGGTGGCCAGCGTGGCCAGGTAGTGGGCACCGAAACCGGCCAGGATCGCCGATCCGAACACCGCCAGGATGACCAGGCTCTTGGCCTTCTTCCGCGGCCACTTTGGCTTTTCCCTCTCCCACAGGCGGTTCATCCACACCTGCAGGGAGTCGGTGACCTTGGTGCTGGTATAAAGGAGGCCGAGGATGCCGATCAGGCTGATAACCGTACCCCTGTTTATGGAGGTTTCTATAGCCTCCTCGACCACCGCGCGAATCCCGGGAAGGTTTCCGGCCAAGTAGTCAAGGGCTCTTCCCACCAAGTCCGGTCTGCCCCGAAAGACCAACCCGAGGATTCCCATGCCCAGGATGAGTATGGCAAAGATGGAAAGGAAGGCGTAAAAGGAAAGGGCCGCCGCTGCCTGCAGCCCGTCATGGCGGTTGAATTCCGCCCACACCTCTATTCCGGCCCGCATCCATCCTGAAATGCGGTCACGGGCACTATCCAACCTGGCTTTGAGGGGCCTGAAATTCAATCGCCCACCTCCCGAAACCGGCTTTCCGACCTTCACAATTTTACCAATCCGGATCGGTAGAGGGCACCAACGAACCGTCCTGGCTGCGGCTGGAAGTCGTTACTCGCTTGCTCCGGCTCGACCGAAGTCGGCGGAAGTACTGGTTAGTGTTGCTAGTGCAGGTTGCTTGTTGGAGAAAAGGCGTTACGTCGAGAGGTAAAGCCGCCTCAGCGCGTGATCGAAGGATGCCGAACCCGTAAAAACTCCGTGTTGTCCTGGTCGATCGCGAAACTTGGGAAGTTCCACCTGGTCGAAAGGTTCCGGGCCTACAGCACCCACCCCGGGTGCCGGTCACAGAAATCGCGCATGTAGGGATGGAGCCAGGAGGCCACCTCGGGATCCAGGTAGAAAGCCGGGTAGAGAAGGTTCTGACCTTGCTCTATCATGCCGGCCCGGAGGGCGATGCCTTCCATCTCGCACCCGGGGTAGATGCGGATCCCCACCGTGACCGTCACCTGGGTGGGAGCGAGTTCCAGCATGAGTTCCAGGCTTTCCCGGACCGTACGCTCGTTTTCTCCAGGTCCTCCCAGGAGGAGGAAACAGTTGGTGCGGAATCCCAGTTCCTTGGCCAGGGATACCGATCGTACCACGTGCTCGCGGGTGAAATCCTTCCTGAGTGAGGCCAGGATGTCCTCCGAGCCGCTCTCGTTGCCGATGCTCATCCCCACGCATCCCGCCGCCCTCAGGGCTTCCATGATTTCCGGGTCATAGAACAGGGGGTTGAAGGTGCACCACCAGCTTACGCTGGTCCTTCGGGCCGCGATTTCCCGGCAGAGCTCTAACGTGTAATCGCGGGGATGGTTGAAAAGGGAGTCGGTGAAGACAGCGAAGCGGATGCCGTAATCCGCCTCCAGGGAGGACAGCTCGTCGGCCACTTTCGAGGGCGGGCGGACGCGCACCAACCGCCCCTCGATCGTCGGGTTGGTGCAATAGATGCAGCGCAGGTGGCATCCCCGGCGGGCCTGGAGGTTGGCGGTGTAGGCCGGGGTCCTTCCCGGAATCCAGTCATACCGGCGGACATCGAATAATTTCCGCTCTGGAAGAGCAAAGGAGCCGGGCGGATGGCGAAATGCCGGCGGGTTTACCCACCCGCGGCCACCGCGCCGGACGGCCAGGCCGGGAAGGGAATCGAAGCTGGTCCCGTTTTCCAGGCACTCGAGAAGGTTCACGAAGGTACATTCTCCCTCCCTTACCACTCCCATTTCCAGGTCCAGGTATTCCAGGCATTCCAGGGGAAAGATGGAAAATCCGGCGCCGCCCAGCACCACCGGGGCATCCGTCACCTCCCGCATGGCCTGGACCAGCTCCCGCAAGGGCGGCAGGTAAAACTCGGAGGCGAACATGTCCTGGTTGTCGATGTTGCGGATGGAGAGCCCGATGCATTCCGGGTGGAAATCCCTTATCCGTTCCAGGGTCTCTTTCACCGGGTCGGCCGAGAACATGAGGTCCAGGCACGACACTTCATGCCCGGCCAGCTGGACCGCGGAAGCGATGCAGGCTATGCCCAACGGGAAAGGCACAAGGTTTTCCCGGCAGCGGTTCTCGCTTATGAGCAGGACCCGCAAGGTGAGAGCACCTCCTCATCCGGGGACCGGTGCCTTCCCGGCGTTCAGCGGGCAGACCCTCTGGCATTCCGTGCAGCTGAGCCAGTAATTATAGCCGGTGGTGTTGACCACCATCTCGAAGTTCTCCCGGCCGTAATCGTCGGTGAGCACGTGACGGTATATCCCGTGTTTGACGGAATAGCCTAGGCATGCCATTTTCTGAAAGGATCCGACGGCGTAAGCGCCGGCCGGGCACCTTTCCCGGCAGGCATTGCAGCCGGGCGGGCAGGGTTCCTCCCCTTTTTCCGGGCTCCCGGGAAGGGAGGCGGCGGTAACCACGGCCCCCAGCCGCAGAAGGGAGCCGAAGCGGGGATGGTAGACCATGCCGCTCCTGCCGAAGGACCCCAGGCCGGCCTGGACAGCGGCATGTTTCAGGGAAACGAGTCCCCATGGCTCCAGGCCGTGGAAGACCAGGGGAGCGTAGGCGGGGATGACCACCGCGGGGTGCCCCAGCTCTTCCAGGAGGCGGGAGAGGGCCAGTCCCACCTGGTCCAGGTAGGAATAGGAGGTGTGATAAGCCCTCTGCAAGAGGTGGAGGGTATAACCAGGGGAAGTGAGGACCGTGCGGGGCACGGTCACCCCGTAAACGATGACCGTGGCCGCGTCCCGGCAAATCCTGGAAGGATGATGCTCTCCCGGAGCTTCGCCGAAGCGCTCCACGGGAGCGAAGCCGAAGGCGTCCACCCTTTCCTCCAGCCAGCCGGAAACCTTGTTCTCGAGCTCCATGGACATTCCAAGCCTCTCCTTTCTATTCCATTCCCGATGGGCATAGCCCTATTTAACCACAGGCGGGAAAAGCAGGCTCCACCCCTGGGCGCCCTGCTACAACCTTCTGGACGGGGCCAAGGGACACCCCGGCTACGGCTTACTCGGCGCCGGCGAGGAGGCGCGCGGGCAACCGGGCATGCAAGAGAAAGGAGCTTGTTCTATAATGGGGCAAAATGAGACAAGAACCGGTTTCCAATTTTCCGTTCCGGAGCTGGGCGGTATGGGCAAGGCTTAGGATGACCGGATCGGGGGAGGGGCCGGATATGAGCGAAAACACTTCCTTGGGGAGCAGCCCGCTCTTCTCGGGCGAGGCGGAGATGATCCAGGTCGCAGAGGGCATCCACATGCTTCGCCTATGGGCCAACGTGTGCATCGTGGAGTCGGGGGAAGGCATCGCCCTCTTCGACGTGGGCTTGCCCTTCCACGGCCCGCGGATCGTGGAGGAATTGCGCCGCCTAACCGACAAGCCGGTGCTCTACATCATCTACGGGCACGGGCACGCCGATCACGCCTTCGGAACTCCTTTCCTGCTGCGGGACGCTGAGGAAAGGGGACATCCACGCCCCCACGTCATCGCTCACGAGGCCCTGCCCCGACGGTTCGACCGCTACCGGAGGATGCTCCCCTACCACGAGCGCATCAACCGCATGCAGTTCGATATCCCAGAAGGCATCCCCGCCTTCCCGTGGGAATACGTGTATCCGGACGAGACGGTGCGGGACGAGACGACCATCCGTTTCGGGGAGATAACCTTGAAGCTGCGCCATGCGCGGGGCGAGACGGACGATCACTTGTGGTTATGGATCCCGGAAAGAAGGGTGGCCTGCGTCTCCGATTTCTGGGTCTGGTCCTGCCCCAACGTGGGGAACCCCTTCAAGGTCCAGAGGTATGCCCTGGAATGGGCGATGGCCCTGGAGCAGGTGGCGGAACGTTCACCGGAGGTCATGCTCCCGGGTCACGGTAACCCCCTGGCGGGCGAGGAGGCTGTGAAGGAGGCCTGCCTCGAGGTTTCCGGGGCCCTGAAGCACCTGGACCAACAGGTAGTGGACATGCTCAACCAGGGGTTGTGGCCGGAGGAGATACTGCATTCCTTCACCTGGCCGGAAGAATATGCCGGCAGCCCGTACCTGGCCCCCATCTACGGCCATCCCTACTTCGTGATTCAGGCCCTGCTCCGGGAGTATCACGGTTGGTATGACGGCAACCCCTCCCACCTCTTTCCCGCCGCCGAGGCGGAGATAGCCCGGGAGGTACTGGCCCTGGCGGGCGGAGGGGAGAGGGTGCTGGCAAGGGCGAAAGAGCTCGAGGAGAGGGGCGACCTGCAGCTCTCCCTTCACCTCCTGGACTTCATCCTGGCGGGCGGAGGGGACGGGAGGCGTGAGGCGATGAAGGCGAAGGTCCGCATCCTGGAGAGGATGGCCGGGGAGGAAAGGAGCCTCATCGCCAGGAACATTTTCCTGGCCGGCGCCAGGGAATTGAGGAAAAGGCTGGAAGCCCCGGAAGCGGGCGGAGAGGATTGAGGGTTAAGGCATGCAAGCCGCCACCATCTCCCTTGCCGTTTTCGCGGTATCCTTCGTCTTCTCCATGATGGGGGCGGGAGGTTCCCAGATACTGGTACCCATCCTTTTCTGGCTGGGCCTGGATTTCAAGGCCGGGGCCATCCCCCTCGGTCTCCTGGTCGCCTCGGTTACCTGTTTCTCGGCCGGCCTAGTCTATTACCGGAGGGGACTGGTGCGCCTGAGCACCGGCTGGCCCTTCGCCCTGGCCGTTCTCCTTGGAAGCCCGCTGGGCGCCCTGCTGGCGCGACCCACTTCCTCCCGGACCCTCATGATCGCCTTCGCCGTGGTGAACATCCTGGTGGGACTGCTGGTCCTCAGGGGCCGGAGCCTGGCCGGGGAAGGGCTTTCCCGGAGAAAGGAAGTTTTAACCGGGCTCCTGGTGGGATTGGGGATCGGGTTCATGATCGGCTTCATCGCCCGCGACGGGGGCCCTTTCACCATGGCTGTCCTGGTGCTCATGGGCCTCGACGCTCGGGAGGCGGCGGGTACCGCCCCCTTCATTGTGGCCGCCGGCTGCCTGGTGGCCTTCCTGGTGCACGCCTTTGGAATGTCCGTGGAGGGGATAGTCCTGGCTGCGGCCCTCCCCTCCGCCCTGGTCGCCTCCCAGCTGGGAGCCAGGTTCATGAGCCGACGGCTGGAGTCCCGGACCGTGAGGCTCCTCTTCACCGCGGTGATGGTCGTGGTGGGGGTGGTGATACTGGTCCAGGCCCTGTGAGCGGCGGGTGCGGAGCTTAGGCTTAACGCGGCGGTTTTCGGGCCTCCACTTCCAGACGGATCGCCTGCACGTGGACCAGGCCTTCTTCGTCGGGGGGGAAGTCACGCAGGTAACCATCTACGAGCTCGGATATGAATTCCTCCCTCCGCTCCTCCGGGATGCGCTGGGTGAAGGGCAGCCAGGTACTCCGTATCCACCCCGCCATCCCCTCCTTTCCCCGGTGGACCATGTCCTTTTCCATGAGCTCCACGCGCACCGGGTCCAGGCCCGCTTCCTCCAGGAGGGGCACGTATTCCTCGGGGTGGAGAAAAAGATAGGGAATTTCCATGTCATGGAAATACGTGGACCATCTCTCGCTCGCCATCAGGGAGACCAGCACGCGTGCCACCTCGGCGGCGTTGCCTCGCCCGGCCATCTGCGCCAGCAGGATACCGCCCGTCTTGAGCGCCCGGGCGATTCCCCGCAGGGCCGCCGACTGGTCCCGGACCCAGTGGAGCACGGCGTTGGAGAAGACGATATCGAAGCGCTCGTAGAAGTCGAGACGGGAGGCGTCCGCCACCTCCCAGGCAAGGTTGGGATAGCGGCTGGGCGGATAGGAACGGCAGGCATGGTTGATCATCTCCGGGGATATGTCCACCCCCAGGACCGAGCCGCGGGGAACCCGTTCCGCCAGCTCCGCGGCCAGCATGCCGTCACCGCACCCCAGGTCGAGGATGTGTTCGTCTCCCCGGAGGCGCAGCTTGTCCATCAACTCCCGGCCCCACTTCTTCTGCTGGGAGGAGAAGTGGCGGTAGTCCTCCGCGTCCCACAGGTAGGAAGTCGTCCTTTCGGTCAAGCCGTTTCCCCCTCTTCGTCAACCCGGGCCTTTTCGCTGTCCTGCCTGGTAATCATTCCCATCAAGGAGAGGTCGGAGCCTAGAGGCCCGCTTTCCGGCCCGTGGCTCCCCACTTTCATGCCCAACCTCGCCTTCAGGCTCAAGGTTGTCCTTCCCCTCAACCCTCAATCACCATAATCAATCACCATTATTCTTAACACATGTCCGAACCCGTGGTCAGCATTGCACCTGAAAGCCTGCCAGGTTTTTCGTGCCGGGCGATGGCCTGGAATCCTGGGGCGGCATGGATCGATTGAAACGTGAACCCGGTGCCGGGGGTGCGTGAATGGGTTATGCTGCCCGCAACCTTATTTTGGGCGGTCCTGCACGGCCGGCGTGGCCGTAAGGCCTCCTGCCTTGCGGGAAATCCAAACTCCCCGGCTGCAGGCCGTTGCCGGTTGGCCCAATGCAAGAAACTCAAGGAGTCTTTCGCGGGCGCTGGTTACAGGTAGTAGTCGGGAAGGGAACCGATGGGGGAGAGGTACGGGGTATCGTCTCGACGGGCGTTTTCGAGGTCGGAAAGAGCAGGGAGACAAACCTGTCATCCAGGTCGGATGGGAGGAAGAGGAAGTAGGGGAGACCCTGCGGGCGGAAAGAGATTGAGCGTGACGCGGGGCTGTTTTACCATTAAATATGCGTGGGGGGCGGGGACGAAGAAATATCCACGGCCGTCCCCGATGGGCTGGAGCGGTTTAACGATAAACATGTACGAGGAAAACAGGAGTGGATTGGAAAAGGTGTTTAACCTCATCGGCTGGAAGCCGAGTTTAACGATAAATACTTGCGAAGAAGCGAGGGTGGGCTGAGACCCGGGAGGTACCTTCAGGGAAGGGAGTGGCTGTCTTGGCGGACGAGGACCCCATCGAGGAAGCGGCGCGGCTGATCGCCGCCGCCAGGAACCTGGTCGCCTTCTCCGGTGCCGGGGTATCCGCGGAGAGCGGCATTCCCACCTTCCGGGATCCGGGGGGCCTCTGGGACCGCTTCGATCCCTACGAGCTGGGTGGAGGGGACATCTTCTCCGCCCTCTTCCGCGGGTCCAAGATTCCCGCCTCGGCCACGACCTTTGTCTCCGAAATGCTCGAGGTGCTGGAGAAAGCCCGTCCCAACCCCGGTCACCTGGCCCTGGGGGAGCTGGAGAGGATGGGCATCCTCCGCTCGGTGATCACCCAGAACATCGATAACCTGCACCGCGAAGCGGGTAACACCAGGGTCATCGAGGTACACGGGAACATCTTCCGCCTGGCCTGCCTGGGTTGCGGGGGCAAGATCAGTCTGAGCCGGGAGGACCTCTTTACCCTGGGGCACAGGCTGGTGGAACTGCTGCAGGCGGGGGACCTGCAGGGCCTCATCTCCCTGGCCTCACGCTGCTGGTGCGGGGGGATATGCCGCCTGGACGTGGTGGGCTTCGGGGAGCCGGTCCAGGACATGCCCCAGGCGGTCCAGGAGGCGAGGACTTCGGATGTCTTCCTCATTCTGGGGACCTCGGGAGCGGTGTACCCGGCCGCCTACCTGCCGGAATACGCCAAGGGCGCCGGGGCCAAGCTCATAGAGATAAACGCCACCGGCTGCTATTTCCAGGAGCTGGTGGACGTGGGCATCATCGGCAAGACGGGCGAGGTGCTTCCCCGCATCGTGGAATGTGTGAGAAGTATCCTGGAATGAGTTGATCCCCGCTCGATCTTAGCCGCTGGGTCACCCGGGAAAGGGTGAAGAGGGAGAGTCGCATTGCAGCGAATCCCTCGGAAGGCACGTAATGCAAGCCCGAAAATTCGCCGGGAGGGATACATCCTGCGGGCCCCACGGCCGATGAGATACGGGTGACAGGGAGGAAAAATCTGTACGACCCAAAAGTAGTCCCGTGCTCGAAGGCGATGATTTCACGGCAAGCGTGACCAGACTGGCAATCGTGCATGGCCTGGAGAATGGGGATGGGAAAGGACCTCGGGAAAGACCGTCGTCGGCATGGCCGGACCGCACATGGGAGATGAATCCCTGCCGCGTGCCCCTCGGGGCCCCAAGGCTTGAACGGTCATTTGCAGATGGGGTACATGTTCACGAGATGTTGCTCCCCCTTAGCCTCCTCGCCTATACTATGCAACACGAGAAATTACATCACTCGGAGGCCAAGAGGTGTTCTCGCAACAGGAGTGGCAGCAACAGGTCGAGGAAATAATCAGGGACCGCACCAGGTATTCCCCTTACTATCTTCTCCTGGGTATGAGGGTGAAGGAACTGCGTCCCGGAATGTCCCTCCTGGAACTGGAAGCGGGGCCTCACCACCTTGATGAGCGGGGGCAGGTCCACCCGGGGGTGATTTTCTCCCTGGCCGACGCCGCCGCCGGGGTGGCGGCCGTAACCCTGGTCCCGGGAAGCTCCCGCCGCGTGGTCACCGTGGAAATGAAGTTGAACTATATCCGTGGTTGCACCGGTGGAACATTGACCGCCGTAGGAAGGGTGACGGGCGAACACGGATCCACCATCATCTCGGAGGTCGATATTCTAGGGGAGGATGGCGAACAATTGGCCAAAGGTCTGAGCACCCTCCTGAATTTGGGTCCGGGGCGCCCGCTCGTTATGCCCCGTGAAAGATAGTGGAAAACTGGGACGGAGTAGATCCCCGCAAGTTTTTCGATTAACGCCGAATTACTCCACAATCACGTTTTCGGGGAGGCGCCGGGTGAGGATGTCCGCCGCCTCCTCCACCATTTCTTCCAAGACCTGCCCGGCAGGCTTGATGTCCTTGATCAGGCCCGCTACCTGGCCGGCAAAGCCGCCGATGTATTCATCCCGATTGGCCTGGATGAAAGCAGCCAGGAGGGCCGATGAGACCAGGACCTGCAGGGGGAAGGGCAGGGGCTCCAGCCCAGATTCCTCCCAGAGGGTATGGAATTTACTGGTAATGGAGCGCAGGGTCTTGCCGGTGAACATGGTGGACACCTTGGTGTCCTCGTCCGTGGCCTCCACGATGTGGCGCTTGATGATCTCCGGGGCTCCTCCCTCCACTGTGGCCAGGAAGCGGGTGCCCACCCACACGCCCACGCAGCCCATGGCCAGGGCGGCGGCCAGGCCCCTGCCGTCGCCGATGCCTCCGGCGGCCAGCACCGGGACCGGGTAGGCGGCATCAATGCAGGCCGGCACCAAGGCCATGGTGCCTATCCTCCCGGTATGACCCCCGGCCTCGTGCCCCTGGGCCACCAGTAGGTCGATGCCCGCCTCCGCCATCCGCCTGGCGTTCTTGGTGTTACCGGTGATGGCCAGGACCTTGGTGCCCACGGCGTGGGCCTCCTCGACCATAAATCCCGGGTTTCCCAAGCCCGCGCAGAAGAGGGGAACCCTCTCTTCAAGGCACACCTTAATGGCCTCCCGGGGACGCATGGTGGTTGAATCCGTCTTGACCATCACCTCCACGTCGGGAAGGTTGAGGTCCTTTTTGACCTTCCGTATCCATTCCTGGTGCGCCTGGGGCAGAGTGCGCAGGAGCTGGCTCAGGGGCACTTCTCCCTCCCCCTCCGCCTCGGGAAGGTCCACGATGTTCTTGGGAAGAAGTATGTCCACCCCGAAAGGTTTATCAGTGCGCGCTCTTATCTCCCGGATGGCCTGGCGGAGTTCGCCTATAGAATATCCGCTGGCCCCCAGCACGCCCAGGCCTCCAGCCTCTGAGACGGCCACCACCAGGTCCACCGGAGCACCTGTCTCTTCGCCCAGGAGGTTGGGCCCCATCCCCGCGCTGAGGATGGGATACTCGATGCCCAGCATGTCGCAGAGCCTGGTACGCAGAACCCGCTTTCCCATAATCTTCCCCCTTCCTCCCCGCCGACCAGCCCGTTCGCAGACGGTTATTTTTCACCTGATGAATAATATACACCGAATTTCCCCCTTTTCCATCTGAGGAAACAAGGGTGGCTTTCCATGGGAGTCGTGATCTGCATCTCCACGGTTGAAACCCCTACTTTTCGGCCTCGGGGTCACGCACTGCCCGCCTGTGCCCTGTACGGCATGGCTTCAGGTCCAGATTCGCCAGAGACAGCCGTACTCGGAAAACAAGCACGGTTGACGTCCAGTTCTTAATATGGCCAAGCCAGCCTTCGAACCACACATCGTTTGCGGATATCTGAACGCGGATGGATTCCCGGTGCCGCCCGGAGATGGTTGACGCGTACGCAAACCTTGTGTACCAACACCCTGAAACGCATGGATTTCCCGAGGATCGACCCACGGCGGCAGGGCGCGGAGGATAGGCATGGAACACGATAAAGTTCTTGCGAACCGGTTTGAAAAATTCTTGCGCCTGCTCTAAAGAACGGGACCGGCCGAGAGTTCGCTGGACGATACGGGAGCTGGCCCTGCGCACAAGGTCTACCGACTTACACCTCAAGGTATGGAACTGCTGGATCTCTGGATGTCCGGGCTGGACGACGTCCTCGAGGTCCTGAAGACGCTGAAGGAGCGTTACCGGAAACTGGAAAGCAGGCCTTGAACGGATCACCACTTGAACGGCGAAGCCCCCGATCATTCGATGCTTGCCCGCCCCGCCCGCCGGCCGAGAGATGTGGAGGACATTAACCGTTCATCGGCTTCCTGCCTTGCGTTCCTTCCTGCGCGCAAGCAGGGCACTGGGAACGGAAAGTAAGCCTAGCAGGCAACCCAGGGCCAGCAATGCCGCTCCACTACCCGTACCGCAAAGTGGGAGCACCTTGAACCCGGAGGTCAACCTGGCCCTGGAGCCGTCGGGATTCATGACCACCAGGTCGTAGCTTCCCGGATCCACGCCCCAGAGGGTCACCGCGCAGGTGAGACGCTTTTCGGAGGCGAACTGCATATTAAGGCCATCGATAGTTCTCCCGCCGGCTTCCAGGCGGACGACGGCGCCGGGCTGGAATCCCGAACCGGCGAGGTCGAGATTGAGGAGCAAGGTGTGCTGGTAGGCCTGGGCGGGGCCAACGGAAGAAACGTCCACCTTCTTCAGGCTCAGGATGACGGGATACTTCCCTACCTGTATGTCCAAAACCTCGATGCCTCCGGCTGGCTCCCGGACCGTTCCCGGCAACGGCTGTTCCTCCCCGCTTGCGGGGTCGACAAGTACCGGATTCCAGTAGGAAGGATCGGTGACGTGAAGGTCGAGGAGATCGAAGGAGTCGTCCGATTTCCAGAACGCCAGAAGCATCGTGCCGTCTTCACGGATGAAGGAGTGCGCCTCTAGGGTCTCCAGGTTGGAGCAGGAAAAGGTCACCGGTGGACTTGAAAACGGGATGGTATTACCGAAAACCTCCTGGAAAGCGGTGAAGCAGTGGTAGGAAGGCTTGGGGTTGAAGCCCGAATCCAAAAGGCCGTAGCGATCGATGTCGTTGAGATGGGTATCCCTGAGGTTGTACCAGAGAACCCGGTTCACGTCGGTGCTTGCGTAGTTGATCATGGTGCGGAGGAGGTAAGCGGCCTGGGTGTCCACGTCCACCCCGGGAGGCGTCTGTTCACAGGTGGTCCATCCCACTTCCGTTATCCACACTTGGAGGTCCTTGGGGGTGTTTTGCGATACCAGCCAGTGGACGAACTGGACCAGCCAGCGGCTAAGGGCTTCCTTGGGCCTCAGCAGGTCCTCTTCCGGCTGACCCTCTACCCCGATGGTCTCGGCGTAGGGATGGTAGGCTACGGCATCCACGTATTCCGCGGCTCCCAGGGCCAGGCACGCGCCCATGAAGTCCGACCCCAATCCCGCCATTCCTCCCATGACCACGAGGGCCCCGGGATCCGCGGCGCGGATTTCATCCGAGGCGTCGGCTAGAATCTCGAGGTATACCTCCGGGTCGGGCTCAGGCTGCCAGAAGGCGGGTATGTTTTCCTCGTTCCATACCTCCCACGCGGTGACCCGGCCCCGGTACCTTGAGGCCACGGTCCGGACGTAGTTCCTCCACGCCTCCAGGTCCGTGGGAGGGTAATTCCAGTCCTTTCCACCATTTGCCCAGTAAGGCGAGGTTCCCAGGATACCCAGGATGGAAACGCCGTTTTCCGCGGCCTCCTGTACCACCAGGTCGGTTCCGGAGAAGTCCCATTTCCCGGGAGCGGTTTCCAGGTCGTACCAGGCGAAGTCGCAGCGCAACCAGGCCAACCCCGCTCCCTTCAGGGCGGCCATTTCACTTTCGATAAGCGGGTAAGGATAGAGCTTGATGTGGCTGGATACCGCCCCGAAACGCGTCCCCACCATCCCGGTCGAAATCCCGGGCGGATTTGCACTGCTACTCCGGGCCGTGGAGACGGCGGGAAAAGCAAGGAAGGCGATGCATATGGCGCCGGAAACAAGGAAAGCGAGTGAGGACATTCGCTTTCTCCCCGCTTTAAGGCATTTGCTCCCGTCCGCGTTTTTAAGTTTCTTCCCATTCATTTCCACCCCCTTAATCCCTTAGGGGAGTGCGTTTCGCAAGGATGGTTCGGCTTTCGTAAACCTGGTTCACGCCTGAAAAGCGCATACACGCCCCTTTTCACCGGCAAACGATGATTCGCCTTGCGGGCGATCGGAGTCTTCCCTCGAAGCCTTGATCCGATATTGGTAAAATAGTCCAGTTCGGCCTTATGGCCATGTTGCTGAATTTGATGCTCATGGAACAGGGACACGGAGACTTATGAAGAATTCCTATCCCCTACTCACGTTTGGATTAGCGCCCTCATCTCCATTTAACAGAATCGAACATAATAAGTCAAATGGTTCAGCCGCGCAGGCTTCGACCCAGGAAGCCATACGCAACTATGATCAGGCGTGTTGCCATATTGCCCACTTGAGAATCTGTTGGCCTTGTTGAGCTCTTCTTTTCCGTTTGACTTGCTCTTCCAATTCCGTGAAAACACTCTCCATTACTAGTTTCTTCCCAAGCTGGCCTCGAGTTGCATAAAGAGGCTGACATCCATTGCTGGGCTCTGGAGTGGATTGCCGCGAAAATGCGTTTATCCCTCCAGGATTATTGGAAAAAATAAGACCTGAAGCCAGCGGTTGATGATCAATGGTCCACGAGGAAGGAAGATCGGAGGTGGAAAATGGCGGAATGGGTCTGCAAGAAGTGCGGTTACGTCAGGGATTCACGCTGCAAGCCCAAGAAATGCCCGAACTGTGACGCCCAGAACGCCTTTGAGAAGAAGGAAAGCAAGCCCAAGTAGCGGGGATAAGGGAGCGAGCGGCAGGAAGGTGTGCATAGCCAACGGAAGCCCTTGAGGCCGGAATTCCGGAAGCCATCGTCCGATTCCTTCCCCGGCAACCGGGACGTCCGCCGACCGGGTCAAGGCCCAAAGGTTTGAGGAAGGGATGAAGAAGTGTGGGGAAAGGCCGGTTCCTCCCGCAATTCCAGGGCGCAACGCCGGGTTCCCTTATCATGTGGTGGTGTTCCTGCCCTTCTCTCCCTCGGGGTTGGCAGCACGCAGCTTTTCCTCCAGTTCCCGGACGCGGGCCTTGAGCTTCTCGATCTCCCGCTCCAGCTCCAGGACCTTGCGGACCCCGTGGACGTTCAGCTTCTCTTGGTCGATCAGCCTGTGCACCGTGCGTAAAGTCTCCACGTTACGGTTGGAATACAGGCGCGTGTTTCCCTCCGTCCTCCCGGGACTAACCAGCCCGGCGCTCTCGTAACGTCGGAGGGTGCTGGGGTCGCAATTGAGCATACGAGAGACGACCCCTATGGTGTAGAGGGGTTCGTCGTCCTTGAAAATCTCGTTCTTGCCGGCACCCTTTTCCATGCTTTTGTTATAAGACAAGCAAAATAATATGTCAACATTTATTATATATCTTGACATAATATAAAATAAAATCTAACATAAATTGTGAGATTTAATCGCCCAGGAGGAGGTGATCGGCAGTTGGTCGGACTTTATAGGTGTCCACGCTGCGGAAGTGCGGGATCCATAGAGTTCGACATGTGCCAGGTTTGCCTTTACGAGTTCGGGAATACGGATGATGCAGAGGTCTTGACCCGCGGTTTTATCGGTGAAGTGGAGAATTTCTCGGAAGAAGCAGAAATCGGGAGAGGTGAATTGAGTGACCGGAGGGCTCTGGCTGGAGTGTGAGCCCGGAAGATAAAGAAGAAAGGAGGTGGGAGCGATGTCCCTGGTGAGATGGAGTCCGTTCTCCCTCCTGCCTTTCCGGGGATGGTTCTCGAGGGGGTGGCTGTGGGACGAGCTCGATAACCTCCCCTGGTTCGGGGGCTTATCCTGGTGGCCGAGCATGGATGTCTACTCGGAAAAGGGTGACATGGTCATCAAGATGGAGCTTCCGGACATGAATCCGGAGGATATCCACATAGACCTCAGTGACGGCTGCCTTACCATCTCCGGGAGGCACGTACACGAGGAGAAGGAGGAGGACAAGAATTATTTCCGCCGGGAGAGGTTCGCCGGCTCCTTCACCCGGCATATCCCCTTGCCCAAGGAGGTGAAGGAGAGCGACATCACCGCCCGCTTGAAGAAGGGGGTACTGGAAGTGAGGATAAAGGGGGCCGGCAAGGAGGTTTCGGCCAGGAAGAGAATCCCCATCGAGGCCTCCTGACCTCCCGGCGGGTGGGGGGAGACCGATGCAAAAAGCGGGCCGTGGCAGCCCGCTTTTTATTGTACCGATAGGGATTCCTGGGGAAAGAACACGGGGTTAAGGGATAGCCGAGCACGACTTGTCCTGAAATCGCGAAGTGGCCGGTTGAACCCCGTGTTTCCGTTTCGAGAAGGGGAGACGGAGCGGCAGGCGGCAACCCGGAAAGACTCCAAGCCATCCTCGGCTTCGGGACGGATAGATCCCGTTGGAAGGCACTTCCTTCGCCCACCGGATCTCGGTGATTGAGAAAAGGTGAGGATGGACGCGAAGCATAGGAGCGAATATCGTGGCCTTTGCTGATGCGGCGGTAGCGTATACGAAATTGTGTCACCAAATCCATAGACATTATGGAGAGCA
>JASEFK010000012.1 GCA_030019255.1 Actinomycetota bacterium | reverse complement strand
TGATTGCTCTCCATAATGTCTATGGATTTGGTGACACAATTTCGTATACGCTACCACAACGTTCGCGCAGAGGGATGCAAGGATCGACAGGGTAGGCGTTATCGACAATCTGCAGGTAACTACGCCAGTCCGTTAAACACCGACTTACCAAGGGATTTCCATTAAGATTCACCGGCTGAACCGCAACTTTCATGGGCGTGGAATGCGCTTTTTAAGGTTGAGGACTTCCACGAGGTCATATGGTCAAGGAATCCCGATACATCACCTACCCGGCGTGGACACGAGGAGATACCTCTATCGAAGCCCCCTCTCCCCGGCGCTCCCACGGCAAGAACCCCGGAGCGGCCTGGGGGTGAGTCGTCCGCTCATCCCGGTTCCTCATGTGTCCTATAATCTTTACCAAGGGAGGATCGAATTTGCGTCATGAGCGGGAACGGGAAAGCATCCCGGGGAAAACGGAGGTTGCTCCAGGTGACCGGCAAAGGCCCCATCATCGCCATAGACGGGCCGGCGGGGGCGGGAAAGAGTACCGTGGCCCGCAGCCTGGCCCGACGGCTTCGCTTGACCTACCTGGACACCGGGGCCATGTACCGTGCCCTCACCCTCAAGGCCTTGCGGGAGCACCATGACCTGGAAGACGGACCGGGCCTGGCGGAGATGGCGAGGGAGATGGAGGTGCGGGGTGAATACCGCCGGGGAATGAGGCCTCCACACCGTTTCTTCCTGGACGGGGAGGACGTGACCTCAGCCATCCGTTCCCGGGAGGTTTCCGCACATGTCTCGGAGGTATCCAGCCACCCCGAGGTGCGTCGTGAGATGGTCAGGAAGCAGAGGGACTGGGCGGTTGAGGGGGGACTGGTGGCGGAGGGCCGGGACGTGGGCACGGTGGTCTTTCCGCAGGCCGATTACAAGTTCTTCATCACCGCCTCCCTCAGGGAGAGGGCACGGCGAAGGTACCGGGAGATGCGCCGCGGGGGATACCAGGTCACCCTGAGGGCGGTGGAGCAGGAGATAGTGAGAAGGGACCACCTGGACAGCACCCGCAAGGTCAATCCCCTGCGCCGGGCCCCCGACGCGGTGGTCATAGACACCACCGGGATGAAGGTCTCCCAGGTGGTGCAGGAGATACTGCGACGCATGGAGATGGGGACATGAGTAGGCGTAGGTGGCGCCCCCCGCGCGTGGTGGAGGTGCGCGGGGGGAGCCCCTGCAGCGGGGAGGTCAGGGAAGGGGACCTTCTGCTGGAGGTGAACGGGCGGCGGCCGCGGGACTTCCTGGACCTCATGCTCTGGGGAGACGGGCCGGTGGTGAAACTCCGCCTGCGGCGCGGGGACAGGGTCCTGGTGGTTAAGATAC
This sequence comes from Actinomycetota bacterium, assembly GCA_030019255.1. Taxonomy (NCBI): domain Bacteria; kingdom Bacillati; phylum Actinomycetota; species Actinomycetota bacterium. The sequence goes on along the minus strand of JASEFK010000012.1, from coordinate 80,392 downwards.
GCAAGGAGGAAGGCCGTCCCCTGGGGCTGGTCTTCGAGGACCCGGTCTTTGACGGGGTAATCACCTGCCGAAATCGCTGCGTGTTCTGCTTCGTGGACCAGATGCCCCCGGGCCTGCGTCCCTCGCTTTACCTCAAGGATGACGATTACCGCCTCTCCTTCTGGCACGGCAACTTCATCACCCTGAACAACCTGGATGCCGCGGAGGTGAGGCGCATAATCAACCTGCGTCTCTCGCCCCTCTACGTGTCGCTCCATTCCACCGACCCCGACCTGAGGTCCCGGCTCATGGGCAAGGGAGCGGGCCGGGGACTGGAAGTCCTCCGGCTGCTGCTGGAGGCCGAGCTGGAAGTACATCTCCAGGTGGTCTGCTGCCCGGGGATCAACGACGGGTTCGCCCTGCGCCGCACCTTTGAGGAAGTCCTGTACGCGTTCCAGGCTACCTCCCTTGGAGTGGTCCCCGTGGGCCTCACCCGCTTAGCGGGGGAGCGGGCCCCCGGCATCGGGCCTCACGATGCGGGGACGGCGTCCTCCGTCCTGGACCTGGTGGAGGAGTTCCAGGAGAAGGCCCTGGGCCTCCTGGGAAGGCGCCTTTTCCACGCCTCTGACGAGTTTTACCTCCTGGCAGGACGCGACTTCCCGCCGGCGGAGCACTACGAGGGTTTCCCGCAGCTGGAGAACGGGGTAGGGATGGCCAGGAAATTCCTGGAAGAGGCCGCCTCCCTCGCGCGCCGCGGTGGCCCGGAAAGATCAACGAGGCTTCCAGAGAAGGGGCACGTGGGTGGCGACGCGGGTGATGGCGGTGAAAGGCCGGTCGTTCTGACCGGAGAGGCCGGCGAACCCGTTATCCGCAGGGCCCTTTCCGAGGCGGGGGTGGAAGGGGTGGAGCTGGTGGTGGCGAAAAACGGGCTCTTCGGAGGCACGGTAACCGTGAGCTCCCTTCTGGGAGGCAGGGATATCCTGAAGGCGCTGCGGGAAGGAGGCCCCGCCGGCCGGGATGTCCTTGTCCCCGAGAACCTGGTGAGGGAGGGCCGTTTCCTCGACGGGCTCACGGTGGAGGACATTGCCTCCCATACTGGGTACCGCCTTCACCCCCTGCGGGCTAGGGGGGACATCTTTCTCTCCGCTTTTGACTGGCACAGCACTTGAACCCCTTGGATTGTCCTTCGATTGTAAAATGTCCTTGTAGAAGTACAGCGACTGGAAGGGACCGCGAATGGAGGAGAGAAGGAAGGTAATCTCGCCCCTGCCCCTGGTAGCCGTGGTGGGGAGACCCAACGTGGGCAAGTCCACCCTGGTGAACCGCATCGTGGCCCGGGGAGAGGCCATAGTGGAGAGGATGCCCGGGGTGACCAGGGACCGCAATTATTTCACGGCCTCCTGGCGGGGGAGGGATTTCCGCATCGTGGACACGGGAGGTCTGGACCCCGCCGCCGAGGAGGACCTCACCCGGGCCATCGGGCGCCAAGCCATGGCCGCCGTCCGCGAGGCGGACCTGGTGCTCATGCTGGTGGACGCCGTGGAAGGGGTGACCCCCATGGACCAGGAGGTGGCCCAGGAGTTGAGAAAGACCGGGAAACCGGTCATGCTGGTAGCCAACAAGGTGGACAACCAGAGCCGGGAGAGGGAGGTGGTGGAGTGGTACTCCCTCGGGCTGGGGGACCCCTGGCCGGTCTCCGCCATGCACGGCCGCAACGTGGGGGACCTACTGGACGCGGTGGTGGAGGCTCTCCCGAAGGTGTCCCCGGAGGAGGGGGAGGAGGGTTCCGAGACGGTGGTGGCCATCGTGGGCAGGCCCAACGTGGGCAAGTCCACCCTGTTCAACGCCCTGCTGGCCGAAGAACGTTCCATAACCAGCGAGATGCCGGGCACCACCAGGGATGCGGTGGATACCCTCCTGGAAATAGATGGAAAAAGGTACCGCTTCATCGACACCGCTGGCTGGCGGCGGCGCGCCAGGATCAGGGAGAGCGTGGAGTTCTACAGCCTGGTCCGGGTGTGGCGGGCCATAGACCGCTCGCAGGTAGCCCTCCTGGTGGTGGACGCCTCGGAGGGCGTGACCGACCAGGACCAGAAGATAGCCGCCCGTATCAAGGAGGACGGCCGTGCCTGCGTAGTGGTACTCAACAAGTGGGATCTGGTTAAGGGGAGCGGGAAGGCCGTCGAGGTCGTCGAGGATGCCACGGAAAAGCTGCGTTTCATCGACTACGCCCCTTTCCTGAAGGTGAGCGCCCTGAGCGGGGCCGGGCTGGGAAAGGTCCTCCCCGCCGTGGACCGCGTGCGGGCCAACTGGGAGTCCAGGGTACAGACCTCCCGGCTCAACGACCTCCTGCACCGCGTCCTCTCCCAGTCGCCTCCTCCCTCGAGAAAGGGAAAACGATTGCAGTTCTACTACGTTACCCAGGCCCGGAGCGCCCCTCCCCAGTTCGTCTTCTTCGTCAACCGCCCGGACCTGGCCGATCCCGCCTACGAGAGATTCCTGGAGCGCAAGCTGAGGGAGACCTTCGAGCTGGAGGGAACCCCGCTGCGCATCGTCCTGCGACCCCGCCGCCGCCTCCGCGAGGGCACCTGAGCCGTCAACCGCCTGGACCTGGCCCGTGGGGTTGAAACCGGGCCATGCGGAAGGAAGGCAGCGGGCGATGGACACCGCCGGGTTGAAGCGCGCAAGGCGTCCCGTGGGCGACGCATGGTTTCGTCGGTCGCTGGGACCGGAAACGTTGACGGCCCCCGTGTGTTATATTTTTCGTCAAACCAGGCGTTCGAGCGGCCACGCACCGCAATCAGTTTCATAGGAAGGCGAGTAAAGGGGGATCATGGCCTGGAAAGCGTCCTTATGGCTGCTAGGCAGTTATCTCCTGGGCTCCATACCCTTCGGCCTCCTGGTATCCAGGCTGATCTTCAGGAGTGACATCCGTCGCCTGGGATCCGGCAACATCGGGGCCACCAACGTGCTGCGCAATTTCGGGGTGCGGCCCTTCATCGCCGTCACCCTCCTGGACATGGGAAAAGGGGTGGCCGCGGTAGCCATGGGCAGGGCGCTGGGACTGGGACCGGGGCTCTCCCTGCTGGCGGGCCTCCTCTCCATCGTGGGCCATAATTGGAGCCTCTACCTCCGCTTCAAGGGCGGTAAGGGTATAGCCACCAGCGGCGGGGTGATCATCGCCGCCTACCCGTGGCAGGTCACAGTAGCCGTGTTGGGAATCTTCCTGGTCATGGTCCTGGTGAGCAGGATTATGTCCGTGGGTTCCCTCTCCGCGGCTTTGGCCTTCCCCGTCGCCACCGCCGTCCTCCTTCACGGGGACCTTTCCGGGTACTGGCCCCACCTGGCGGTCTCCTGCCTGGCCAGCCTCTTCGCCTTTTACCGTCACCGCGAGAACATCGGCCGGCTGCTGTCGGGAAAGGAGCCCAGGATCTCGCTGCGCCCGAGAAAAACCGGGGAGGAGGGGGCTTGAGGATAACCGTGGTGGGGGCGGGAAGCTGGGGGACGGCCATGGCCGCGCACCTCCACCGTCTCGGGCACCGGGTGACCCTCTGGGCCCGGGAGCGGGAAGTGGCGGAAGGAATCAATCTCTCGGGAAGGAACCCCTATTTCTTGAGCGATGTCCCCTTACCCTCCGGGCTAAGGGCCGAAGGGGATATGGAGTGCGCGCTGGCCGGATGCGAGCTGGCGGTGATGGCCGTACCCTCCCGCTGGACCCGCGAGGTGGCCCGCGAGATGGGACGCTTTCTGCCCGCGGACACGCCGGTCCTCAACCTGGCCAAGGGATTCGACTACCACACGGGAAGCCGTCTTTCGGTGGCCATCTCCGAGGAGCTGGGGAGGACCGCTGGGCGGGGAGTGGCCGTGCTTTCCGGCCCCAACCACGCCGAGGAGGTGGCCAGGCTGGTGCCCAGCGCCACAGTCGTAGCCTCCCGGGAGGGTGACTTGGCCCGCTTCCTGCAGAGGGTTTTCAGTTCCGAGTATTTCCGCGTCTACACCAATCCCGACGTCATCGGGGTGGAGGTGGGCGGAGCCTACAAGAACGTCATCGCCATCGCCGCCGGGGTTCTGGACGGCCTGGGGCTGGGCGACAACACCAAGGCCAGCCTCATCACCAGGGGGCTGGCGGAGATGGCCCGCTTCGGGGCCGCGTTGGGCGCCAATCCCATCACCTTTTCCGGACTCTCGGGAATCGGGGACCTCATCGTCACCTGCATCAGCCGCCATTCCCGCAACCGGGCCTTCGGCGAGAGCCTGGGCCGGGGGGAGCGGGCGGAGGAAGTTCTGTCCGGGACCCGCATGGTGGTGGAGGGGGTGTACACTACCCGCATGGTAACGGAGATGGCCGGAGGACTGGGGGTAGAAACCCCCATCGCCATGGGGGTGAAGGCAGTGATCGAGGGTCGGAGCGAGCCCTCCGAGGTCTTGCACGAGCTGATGACCCGACGGCTGAAAGAAGAGACGGAGGAGAAGCTGTACCGGGATTTCCTCCTCCGCGGGGAGGACGAATGAAGGGCCACAGGGACACTTCAACGCCTATTCCGGGATTTCCACCGCGGGGAGGACGATGATAGCCACCGGTCGTGAACGGGCGGTATCGCTGGGTTTGACTTCTCGATAATCTCTCCTGTGCGGCGAAATAGGTCAACTGATGAAGCCTCTTCTACACCACGCTGCGCAACGGTAAGGCAAGCTTTTCTCGACCCTGCTTTCCTCCGCTAGCTTGAGTATTTATCGATCTTTTTACCGGTCTCTCGATCCATTCCGGGGATCCGCGCTGACTCACCGGCGCCGCTATATATCGTGCACGCCAACACCGGCTTTTGATGTTACCCCGGCAATGTCACCCCCGGCCCTTAAGCTTAACCTGCGGATCTCTCGAGGAGGGAGCTCAGTTGCTGCGGAAGGTTATTCTAGCCCTGGCGATAGCCGGAGCCCTGGTCCTGGGGCTGGAAACGGCGGTGACCTACCTGGCCCAGAGGGGCATGGAGGAAGCCCTGGAAAGGCAGTACGGCCTGCAGGAAAGCCTGCGGGTGAGGATAAACTCCTTCCCCCTCATCGTCAGCCTGGCCAGGAACCGCATACTTGATCTGCGCCTGGAATGGGAGGGCGATATGTGCTTCTCGGCGGGAGACGGCGTCGTGACGGTGCCGTATTCCTGCGAACTTCGTATGTGCGACGTGGAGCTGGACATGCCCGCCGTCCTCAGGGGCAGGTTGGAGTTGAAGTCGGTTTCCCGCCTGCGTTCCACGTTGAGCTTCGAGCTGGCCGACCTCGGTCCCCTACTGGGAAAGACGGCCCCGTTTTCCGAGAGCGACGGCCTGATAACGGTAAAAGACGGAACCGCTAGGGTTAAATATAAAGTTAACGTTATGGGCGGTCAGAACCTCTATTTCCAACCCGTGTCAGCATCAACCGGCACTTCAGAGCATGCCGGCGAGTATGAACCGGTTATCGAGGGTTCGGTAAATACCTTCACGATGGAAGGGTTCCCCATGGAGTTCTACCTGCTCGCGGCCTCGGTGGAAGGGGATCGTCTCGTGATTCGGATAGGGGTCGAAGAATGGGAGGGATACCTAGATGCCTCCATCAGTTCTTCATGATTTGGTCGTTTTTAAAGGCTAAACCGGAAGTTTATACGGGATAGATCATCATTTACTGAAGGATGAGGAAAAAAGTGGAAGAATTTTCCCCAAAACCCTTGACAACTCAATATTTAGTATTTTACATTCTAAATTAACCACAAGATGTAGGATGGAGCTCTGGGGGAGGGGATGCACTATGAAGTGCCCCTATTGCGGATTCCCGGACAGCAAGGTTATCGACTCCCGCGAGTCGGACGGCGGGCAGTCCATACGGAGGCGAAGGCAGTGCAAGAAGTGCGGGAAGAGGTTCACGACCTTTGAGCGATACGAGCAGTTCCCTATGACGGTTATAAAGAGGAACGGCGATCGCGAGCCTTACAGGAGGGAAAAGGTTCTTGCCGGCCTGCGGAAGGCCTTCGAGAAGAGGCCGGTGACCAGCCAGCAGATAGAGGATCTGGCCACCTCCATCGAGGCGGAACTGCGCGAGGAGGGAAAGAGGGAAATACCCTCGAGCGTCATCGGCATGGCCGTGCTGAGGAGGCTGAAGGAGATGGACGAGGTGGCCTACCTGAGGTTCGCCTCGGTGTACAAGGATTTCAAGGACATCAGGGAGTTCCAAAGCGAGCTCGGACAACTGCTGGAGAAGAAGGTGGAGAAGAACCGCCGGTGAAAGCGGTCGGGGACATGGAAGGAGGGAAAAGATGCACGCCGCGGAGGACCGGAAGGATATACCGCCCGTTAACAACATCAGGGTACTGAAGAGGAAAGAGGAGGCGGAGGACGCCACGGACATAGCACTTCTGGTGAGCACTTCCTCCAAGGAGGAGATAAACCTGTGGGACAAGAGCAAGATCGTGAAATCGCTGATCCTGGAGACGGACGCAAGCCCGGAGCTGGCCCAGGAGATAGCCGACCGGGTGGAGGAGAGGATAGTACAGGCCCGTATGAACACCGTCACCACCTCCATCATCCGCGAGCTGGTGGACCTGGAGCTGCTGGAGAGGGGCCTGGGGACCATGCACAAGAAGCATTCCCACCTGGGCCTTCCCATGTACGACGTGGAACAGATAATCACCAGCGCCAACAAGGAGAACAGCAACACCACCCATAACCCGGAGTCCATCAACCTCACCCTGGCGGAGGCCATCCTCAAGGAATTCGCCCTGCGCAAGGTGTTCTCCGAGGACATCGCCAGGGCACACATGGTGGGCGACATCCACCTTCACGACCTGGGCTTCATCATCCGCCCCTATTCCTACCTGGGCGACACCGTGGTCCACTGGAGGGTGAAGGGCTCGCCCCTGGTTTTCACCACCACCATGGAGCAGCTCTACCACCTGCTTCCCGGGGAGACCCGTCCGGAGCCCACGGTGCGGGTTAAATATCCCCGGAACTTGGAGATGCTGGACCGCGGCGGCCAGTGGACGGGCATACGTAGGGTGGTCAAGAAGGACCGCCTGGGAAAGCAGATGATCTTCATCGGCACCTCGGACGGTAAATACTGCGTGGTCACCCACGATCACCCGGTAATCACCGGGGACGAGGTGAAGCCGGCATCCCTGGTGGAGGTGGGGGACACGGTGGAGACTCTGGAAATGCCCGGGGGCCGCCTGGAAGGCCTGGAGGAGATACATGTCTCCCACCTACTGGAGGCCAACTCCACCACCTTCAAGTTCAGGTTCAGCGCCGAGGACCTCCTCCTGGCCCATCGGCGCATGGAGGAGCTGGTTTCCCAGGTGGCGGGAGCGGGCCGCGGCGCGGGAAGGCGCCCCCGCTCGGTCCGCCCCGAAGCCCTTTCCACGGAACACGGTAAGGCCCGGGTGATCATGGTTGAGCCGGTGGAGGTCCTGGACGTCTACATCTATGACGTGACCACGGAGAGCGGGACCCTCATCGCCAACGGGATCTACTCTCACAACTGCGGGGGGCACAGCCTGGATTACATCAAGAAATACGGCCTCTCCCTGCCCAACATCACCAGCACTTCCCGTCCCGCCAGGCATCCCGAGGTACTCATCGGGCATATGGTCAAGATGGCCTCCACTCTGCAGTCCCACTATGCGGGGGCTATCGGGTGGGAGGCGGTGAATATGTTTTTCGCTCCCTACCTGGTGGGCCTGGACTATGGGCGCATAAAACAGCTGGCCCAGATGCTCATCTACGAGTTCAACCAGCTGGCGGGGGCGCGGGGCAGCCAGGTGGTATTCACAGATTTCAACCTCTACTGGAACATTCCCCGCCATTTCCGCGACACTCCGGCCATCGGACCGGGGGGCGAGTACACGGGTAAGACCTACAAGGACTACGAGAAGGAGGCCCAGGCCTTCCTCTGGGCACTCTTCGAGGTCTACCTGGAGGGTGACGCCATGGGTAAGACCTTCGTCTTCCCAAAGCCCCTCCTGCACATCAATGAGGATTTCTTCCGTACCGAAGGCCACGAGGAGTTCCTGGACCTGGCCTGCCGGGTGGCGGCGCGCCAGGGGATAACCTATTTCGTCTTTGACCGGGGGGACGAGATAACCGTCTCCCAGTGCTGCCGCCTCAAGCTGCGGCTAAAGGAGAGGGATCTGCAGGAGACCAAGACCCCGGAGAAGATGCGCTTCACCGCCCTGCAGAACATCACCATCAACCTGCCGCGCATCGCCTACAAGGCCAACGGGTCGGACGAAGTACTCTTCAACGAGCTCCAAAAGGCCATGCATATGGTGGCCAAGGCCCACCTCCAGAAGAGGGATTTCATCGCCTCCCTCCTCAAGCTGGGGGTCAACGGGCCCCTCTCCCTGCTTTGCGACGCCAAGGACGGAGAGCCCTACCTCAGGCTCGATCGCCTGACCTACCTGGCAGGGCTTTTGGGCCTGAACGAGATGGTGCAGTACCACACGGGGATGCAGCTCCACGAGTCCCAGGAAGCCCTGAAGTTCGGCCTCAAGGTGGTGGCCTACATGAACCTGGCCTGCAAGGAGCTTTCCGAGAAGTACGGCATCAACATGGTCCTGGAGGAATCCCCGGCGGAATCCAGCGGTTACCGGCTGGCCAAGCTGGACATGAAATATTACCCGGCCCAGGCCTCCAAGGTTCTAAAGGGCAACCTGAAAACGGGTGAATACTACTATACCAACAGCGTGCACCTGAACGTGGAGGCGGACATCGACTACATCGAGAGGGTGCAGAAGCAGAGCCTCTTCCACCCACTCATCGAGGCCGGGGCCATCTGTCACATCTGGCTGGGTGAGCACGAGCCGGACCCGGAGTCCATCAAGAACTTCGTCATCAAGACCTTCCGGAACACGCAGTCCTCGCAGATAGCCTTCTCCCCGGAGTTCACGGTGTGCAACGACTGCCGACGCACCACCCGGGGGCTGCGGGAGGCCTGCCCGTCGTGCGGCTCCACCAACGTCTACGGCATCACTCGAATCGTGGGTTATTTCTCCAAGATAACCACCTGGAACAAGGGGAAGTTGGGCGAGTTGAGGGACCGGGTCAGGACGGACCTGAAAGGGGGTTTGAAACATGCAACACCTTAAGGTCTTCGTGAAGCAGGACTGCCAGAAGTGCCCGGCGGCCAAGGAAGTGGCCAGCCGCTTCCCGCACACCGAGATTTACGACATCGACCAGGTGGAGGGGCTGGCGGAAGCCGCCTTCTACAGCGTGCTCTGCACGCCCTCCATCGTGGTGGTGGACGAGAACGGCGCCGAGCTCTACGCCTGGCGCTGCACCGTACCCTCGCCGCGCGAGATAGCAGAATGGGTGAACTGAGGGATATGGCCGGGACGGAGATCAGGGGAGTGCTGCCTTCCAGCATGATCGACTGGCCGGGGAAGATCTGTGCCGTGGTCTTTCTGGCCGGGTGCAACTTCCGCTGCCCTTACTGCCACAACCCTGAACTGGTGGAGGAGGCCGGGGGGAAGGAGGCCGTGGCCTGGGAGGACCTGGCTGCCTATCTCGAGGACCGCGCGGGGTGGATAGACGGGGTATGTATCACCGGGGGGGAGCCCACCATTCACGCCGATCTGCCGGCTCTCTGCCGTAGGCTCAAGGCGCTGGGCCTGGAGGTAAAGCTGGACACCAACGGTTCCCGGCCCCGCGTGCTTTACCGCCTGCTGGAGGAGGAGCTGGTGGACTGCGTGGCCATGGACCTGAAGACCTCGCTTGACAGGTATCCGGCCCTCGCCGGCCGCCCGCTGGACGTCCAGGCCATCAGTGAGTCGGCCGGGATAATCGTCTCCTGGGGCGGGGAACACGAATTCCGCTGCACCGTGGTACCGGGCTGGGTGGGATACGCCGAGCTCGAGGAGCTGGCGCGCATGGTGCAGGGAGCACGCCGTCTGGTCCTGCAGCAGTTCCGGCCGGAGCATACCCTCGATCCCGCCTACCAGGCCGTGGAGCCCTATCCCGACGAACTGCTGCTGCGCTGGTCGGAGGAGCTCTCGGTGCTGGTGTCCACCCGGGTAAGAGGCCTGAACGCCATGCGCATGGGAACCTGAGGGCCACCCAGGAGACAAGACGGGAGGAAGCGGGGAGTGTCCGGCGAGGAGAGGAAGGAACAGGATCCCTTCGCCGAGCCCAGCGTTCTGCTGCGGGAAAGCCATGCCGGGGACATAGCGGAAAGGGCGGGAGTTCCCTGGGACGGCAGGGAGTTCAAGGTGAGTTTTTTGCGCTGGAACCTCTACGTATCCCACCCGGAACTCTCCTTCCGGGCCCCGGACTTCCTTAACACCTTCGTCATCAGGCTGCTCACCCTACTTTACCTGGCACACGCCAGGGCCGTGCCCTTGGCCAACCGCTGGGTCCCCTACCGCGAGCTGAAGGACGGTCTTTTCTACACCAAGAGCTTCCAGGATACTGTTGAGGACCGCCTGCTCCGCCGCTTCGCCGAGGACTTGGACGGCCTTCGGGAGGCCGGGCTGGAGCTGGGAGCCAGGCTGGTGGAGCAAGGCGACTTGGGAATGGTCCTCCAGACCTTTCCCCGCCTTCCCCTGCTGTTCATACTCTGGCGCGGAGACGAGGAATTCGAGCCCAGTGCGCGAATACTCTTCGACGCCTCGGCAACCTGCTATTTCAACGCCTTCGAGCTGCGCATGCTCTGCGGGGAAGTGGTCGGGCGGCTCATCAACGTGGCCGACGGCCGGCTCAAGGTGCCTCCCCCGGAATGAACCACCTGCCCGGACGGGTTCGGCCTCGTCCGTCGGTCCTTGGTCGCGGAACGAGAACGAGGGCGTTACCCTCCTCCCGCTCGCCTGTCTTCCTGTTCACCCATCGACCCCCGGTCACGGAGTTTGAATGGTGAGCAATATCGATTTCCCGCCTCGATGGGTCAAACCTCACCCATAAGCCCGGCAGGCAGCCTCCCGAATAGAGCAGGAGCGGTTTGCGCTTTTGGTGACCGGGGTATAAAATAAGGGAGACATTTAATTTAACAGTTTAATAGTTTATAATTAACTAAATGGCCTTCGGAATCTCGGCGCGGAGCCAAGATGCGGCGGGGTGGTGGAAAGGATTTGGTATCACGCATTGAGATTATGGTCTTGGGACTGCTCGCGGAGAGGGAGAGGCACGGCTACGACCTCCTCCGGGAGATGGAGGACCGCGGCTTCCTTCGCTGGTGCCCGGCCAGCAAGGTGGCGGTGTACAAGGTCCTGGCGCGCCTCGAGGAGAGGGGTTACCTCACCTCCTGGATGGAGAGGGAAGGGAACATGCCTGAGAAAAGGGTATACGCCCTGACCGCGGAGGGGGAGGAGAGGCTGCGGGACGCCGTGCACGCCGCATGCTCGGAGGAGGAGCCCCTGCGAATGGATTACGCCGTAGGCGCGGCCTTTCTGGAGCGCCTTTCCCCGGAAGAGGCAGTGGACGCCCTGGAGAGCAGGAGATCCTTTCTGGAAAAAAGCGCCAGAAGGCTGGCGTCCCAGAGGCCGCTGCTCGACGGGGTAGCCTCTCCACTGGAGCTGCTCATCCTGGAACACGAGATAGACCTCTACCGCAGGGAACTGAAGTGGGTCTCCCGGCTGCTGGAGGAGCTGCGCGGAGAGACGGAGGGTCGCCGGCGCCCGGGAAGGGCCCTGGCGGGAAACGGGGGTAGATAGATGTCCGGAAGGGACGAGAAATCCAGGCGCATCCTCGAGGAAGCGGAGAAACTGGCCTTCGAGGTAGGGTACCGGCGCTTCAACATGGACGACCTCTCCCAGCGCCTGCGCATGAGCAAGAAGACCATCTACGAGTCCTTCTCCTCCAAGGACGAACTGTTCACCACCGCCCTGAACCGCCGGGCGGGAAAGATCCTGCGCCGCATGCAGGAGATCCTGGATCTCAAGGAAGACGCCATGACCAAGCTCTACCTCATGAGCAAGCACATAGTGGACGAGGTCTCGCAGATCAAGCCCTGGCTGGTCAAGGAGGTGGAGACCTTTTTCCCCGACGTCTTCGACGTGTACGGCGATTTCTACCGCAAGATCGTAGGCGGGGTAGTGTCCATCATCGAGGAGGGGATGCGGAGCGGGGTTTTCCGTTCCGACATCAATCCCCTGGTGTTCGCCTATCTCATGCAGGGTATGGTGGAACTTTCCAGGAACCCCTACCTCTTGATCGAGAGCGGGCTGGGCCTGGAGGAGGTCTACACCGCCTTCATGAAGATCATCATGGAGGGGATCGTCAGCCACGAGCACCGCACCACTGCTTTGGCATCCGGCGGCGACCGGGCGGAGACGGACGTCAAAAGGAAGAGAGTAAAGGGCGGTTGCGTCTGAGGAAACGTACGTGACGTCGCGGCTTGAGGAAGGTCCCGAAGCGCGCATCGAAGCTGGACATGGAGGACGACAGTTTTATTTTTCGGGAAATATCTTCCAGGTGCAGGGGTTCGATGTGTTCAGAGTGGGGATACCTCTCGGGTGCAGGGGTTCGATGTGCAGCCATGTGACGGTCTTGACAGTCAGGAAGGGGAGGTGGTTGAATGATATAAAACTATAAAACTATATTGCGTTTCTCAGTTTCCTACCCGTTCCGGTTTTTTCTTTCCCGTATGGTTCCGGAAGGGGTAGTGGGGGGCGGTGTTATGAAGGGTATCGAGCAGTTGGAACGCGAGGGTTACTTAAATGCACGAGGAGAAGCAATTGACCGCGGATACCGTTCAGCCTGAGATCAGGGAGATAATCGAATCCGATTCCTACGCCCGGCACCTGGGGGCTCGCGTGGTGGAGATCCGCCCGGGATACGCCAAGGTGGAAATGGAGCTCGGTCCGCAGCACCTGAACTTCATGGGCATGATCCACGGGGGAGTTATATTCGGACTGGCGGACGTGGGCTTCGGGGCGGCGGCCAATTCCTTCGGTTCCAGGGCCATGGCGCTGTCCGTGGGCATTGATTTCCTGGCTGCGCCCCACGTACAAGGGGTAATGACCGCGGAGGTTGAGCTGGTGGCCCGCGCCGGGAAGATGGGCCACTATCGCATGGAGGTCACCGATGCCGGAGGCACGGTGGTGGCCCAGTGCAAGGGCTGGGCCTACCACACCGGCAGACCCCTGGACGCGGAGAAGGAAGGGGACAGTACCGGGAGCGGGAGCGACGGGCAGCAACTCCTACCGTGAAGAGGGGATGCCAAACGGGGCGCTGCTGGTAGAAAAAGGAAGGCTCGAGGATATCGGCGGAAAGGGGGCGCCAAGGGGGGCCTTCAAGGCGAAGCGGCGGTGAAGGCGCTGCGGCCTGACAAGGTTCGACGTCCAGGATAGCGGGTTCCGAGGGACGGGGGAGTCCGGGGAGGCGACTGAGGCTTCGGGCGTTGGTGGGAATGGCGGGATGGGAACGTGGCGGAGGAACGGCGTACCTGGTGGGGGCGAGTAAATCATTGGAATAATCTGGTAATCATTTATGGTCGAAGATAAAACTTCCGGATGTCGACCCGGCCAGGGTGTCTTATCCCGGACCGAACGGGAGTGTGACGCCAGCGGATGGTGGAAAGCGGGGAAGGGCTCAGGAAATCGAAAGGAGGTATGCGCATGACGCTGGAGGGGAAGGTGGCCCTGGTCACCGGTGGTTCAGGGGGGCTGGGAAGGGTGCACTCCATCGTCCTCGCCGAGAAAGGGGCGGATGTAGCCCTGACCTACAACCGCAACGAGGCCAAGGCCCAGGAAGTGGTGCGGGAAATAGAGGCCATGGGCCGGAAGGCCCTGGCCCTCAAGATGGACCTGGCGGATGAGGCCAGCATCAACGAGGGCGTGCGCAAGGTCAAGGAAGAACTCGGCCCGGTGGACATCCTGGTCAACAACGCCGCCGCGGGCATCGTGCGGGCGGTGACCATAGCCGACATGACCAAGGAGGACTGGGACGCGGACGTCGCCGTGAACCTCACCGGCCCCTTCCTGCTCATCAAGGCCGTCTTCCCGGACATGGCCGAACGGGGCTGGGGGAGGATAATAAACGTCTCGTCGGTGACCGGGACCATGGGAGGATTCGGCCAGTGCAGCTACGCCGCCACCAAGGCGGGACTCATCGGGCTCACCAAGACGGTGGCCCTGGAAGGGGCACGCAAGAACATCACCTGTAACGCTGTGGTGCTGGGCGTCTTCGACGCCGGGAGCTTCTACGACGTGGCCGAACCCTTCCGGGAGCGCATCATCAAGCGGGTGGCCATGCGCCGCTCCGGGGATCCCCGCGAGCTCTCGGAGTTCATCGCCTTTCTGGCCTCTGACGAGGCCAGCTACATCACCGGGGAGGCCATCGAGGTCAGCGGAGGCATAAGCCTCTTCACCTTCTGATGGCAGAGGGAAAGGACCGGCCCTGGCCGAGGCTCGCCGGATCGGGAAGGGCGGAGGGTCGGGTGGGCGAAGAAGATGGAGCGGTCCGGGAACGAGGTTTATAGCGAGGGCCGCCAGGCTTCCGAGATTTCCCGGGGACGTGGAGGCCGGGGAAGCGCGGCGGCGGATGCAGCTCATCGCTCATATCCTTCGCCCGTAGCGGAGGGAGCAACCATGAAAGCGGAGTTGGCAGAACGGAGGATGCGGACTCGGATAATGATCACGGGAGGATAAAAATGACCTTTGAACTGACCCCTGAACAGGAAGCGCTGCGCAAGGAGATCCGCCGACTGGCGGAGGAGAAGATAGCCCCCCGGGCGGCGGAAATCGACCGCCGCGGGGAATACCCCTGGGACATCCAGAAGCTACTGGCCGAGCAGGGGCTCCTGGGCTATGCCATCCCCGAGGAATACGGGGGATCCGGGGCCGACCTCCTCTCCTGCTGTATCGTGGGGGAGGAGCTGGCCCGGGTATGCGCCAACTCCTCGCTCATATTCGTGGTCCAGAAGCTGGCTGCCTACCCCATCGTAATCGCCGGTTCCGAGGAGACCAAGAAGAAGTATCTACCCCCGGTGGCCTCGGGAGAGAAGCTGGCTGCCTTCTGCCTCACAGAGCGGGAGGCGGGCTCCGACGCCGGTGCCACCAAGACCCTGGCCCGCCGCGAAGGCGACTACTACATCATCAACGGCCAGAAGTGCTTCATCACCAACGGCGGGCTGGCCGAAATCCATTCCGTTTTCTGCATGACCGACCCGGATAAGGGTTACAAGGGCATAAGCGCCTTCGTGGTGGAGAAAGGCCCTGGGCTTTTCGTGGGTAAGATCGAGGACAAGATGGGCATGCGGGGCTCCCAGACCTCGGAGCTCATTTTCGAGGACTGCCGGGTGCCGGTGGAAAACCGGCTGGGGGAGGAGGGCACCGGCTTCATCACCGCCATGAAGACCCTGGATAACTCCCGGCCCCTGGTGGGGGCCCAGGCTCTGGGCATCGCGCAGGGAGCCCTGGAGCAGGCCATTGCCTGGGCCAAGGAGAGGAAGCAGTTCGGCAAACCCATTGGCATGCTGCAGGGCATAGCCTTCATGCTGGCGGACATGGCCACCGAGGTGGAGGCGGCCCGCCTCCTGGTGTACAAGGCAGCGGCCATGGCCGACCGGGGGGACCCCAAGCTTTCCCTTTACTCGGCCATGTCCAAGATGAAGGCCTCCGATGTGGCCATGCGGGTGACCACCGACACCGTGCAGGTCATGGGAGGGTACGGGTACATGCGCGATCACCCGGCAGAGAGGATGATGCGCGACGCCAAGGTGACCCAGATCTACGAGGGAACCAACCAGGTGCAGCGAGTGGTCATCTCCCGCGCCCTCCTGCGCTGACCGGGAGGGCGGCGATAAGGCGGAAGGGGCAGCGGGCGGGCGCCACAGGCGCCCACGCGGCAGGAAGGGGATGAGGAGGATGTCCGACCTGGAGGAGATCAGAAAAGCTCTCGAGGAATGGAGGAGGAGCAAGGAGGGGTGGCCGGAACGCAGGGAGGTCTTCAAGACCGATGCCGGCATCCCGGTAAAGGATCTCTACACCCCCCTGGATGTGGAGGGCATCGATTACCTGCGGGACATAGGCTTTCCGGGACAGCCGCCCTTCACCCGGGGGGTCTATCCCACTATGTACCGGGGGAGGTTTTGGACCATCCGCATGTTCTCGGGCCACGGAACCCCGGAGGAGACCAACGAGCGCTGGAAGCTGCTGTACAAGGAGGGGGAGACGGGATTCTCCGCCGCCGTTGACTCCCTGACCTTCGCCGGCGTGGACCCCGACCAGGAGGTAGAAGGTGCCGCCCACGAAGTGGGTAAGGAGGGGGTGCCTCTGTATTCCATCCGTGGCGTGGAGGCCATGGTCAAGGACCTTCCCATCGACCGCATGAGTGTGGCCCTGGTAGTGGAGCCCCTGACCTCGGCAGCGGTGACCTCCATGTATTTTAACGTGGCCAAGTCCCGGGGCCTGCGCAAGGAACAGCTGGCCGGCACCACCCAGAACGACATCCTGACCATGACCATCGGCTACATCCCCTGGGGTTCCCTGAAGCCAGCCGACCTCCTGAAGCTGGCCTGCGACCTCATCGAGTACTGCACCCCCATGAAGGAGGCCCCCCGCTGGAACCCCATCAACTTCACTACCTATAACTACCGCGAGGGAGGCATCGACGCCGTGCAGGAGATCGGGATGGGTCTGGCCAACGCCGTGGCCCACATCGAGGAGATGCTGCGCCGAGGGTGGAGGATAGACGATTTCGTGCACCGGCTGGCCTTCCACCTCTCCGCCCACCGCGACTTCTTCGAGGAGATAGCCAAGTACCGGGCGGCGCGCAAGCTGTGGTACCGCCTGATGAAGGAGCGCTACAAGCCGGAGAACCCGGAGGCCTACCGCTTCCGCTTCCACGTGCAGACGGCGGGCTGTTCCCTCACCGCGCGCCAGCCCATGGTGAACATCATCCGCACCGCTTACCAGGCGCTGGAAGCGGTGCTGGGGGGATGCCAGTCCCTGCATACCAACTCCTACGACGAGGCCATCTGCCTCCCCTCCGAGGACGCCGTGCGCCTGGCGGTGCGCACCCAGGAAGTGCTCCAGGAGGAGACCGGGGTGGGCTCGGTCATCGACCCGCTGGCCGGCTCCTACTACGTGGAGGCCCTCACCCGGGAGCTGGAGGAGCGCATCTGGGATTACTTCCTGAAGATCGAGGAGATGGGCGGGGTGGTGGAGGCCCTCAACACCGGTTGGTTGTTCGGCGAGATGAGCAAGGCCTTCAACAAGCGGCGCCGCGACCAGGAGAGCGGGGAGGAGAAGGTTATCGGGGTGAACTGCTACGTCCTGGAGGACGAGGAGCCCACCCCGCCCTTCCGCACCAACCCCCGGGCCGCGGAAATAGAGAAGGAGCGCCTGCGCCGCCTACGCGAGGAGAGGGACAACCGCAGGGTGGCCGCCCTCCTGGACCAGCTGCGCCGGGTCTGCGAGCGGCGCGAGAACGTGCTCCCGGTGGTCAGCGAGCTGACCGCCGCCGGCGCCACCCTGGGGGAGATCACCTCCGTGTATCGGGAGATGTGGGGCATCTGGCAGCTCCCCTTCGTAGCCTGACGGCAAGGGGGTAAGGGATGGAAAAGAAGATACGCGTACTGCTCTTCAAGCCCGGCCTGGACGGCCACTGGCGGGGGATCATGACCGTCTCCAAGGCCCTTTCCGAGGCGGGCATGGAGACCATCTTCTTCGGATTCAAGACCGTGGAAGGGGTGGTGGAGGCGGCCATCCAGGAGGACGTTGACGTCATCGGGTTCTCCTGCCACTCCGGGGCCCACCTGGAATGGGCCCGGGAGCTGGTACGGGAACTGGAGGAGAAGGGAGTGCGTGACGATTTCCTCCTCCTCATCGGTGGGGTCTTCCCGGAACAGGACCACGAGGAGCTCCGCCGCATCGGGATGGACGGGGTCTTCGGCCCGGGCACCAACACCGCGGACATCGTGAGGTTCATCAGGGAAAAACTGGAAAGCCGTGTAGGGGAGGGGGGACCGACTGCTTGAATCGGTACGCTTTGGGCAGCCGGAACCGAGGACCTGCGTCGCGTGATGGTGAAGTACATAAGGTAAATAATGGTAAACAAAGCGGGAAGGGGTTCGAGGGCTTGGGCTCGCGTTGCGGGCGGCCACGAATCGGACGCCGGGACCGCGGACGAGGTGAGACCCATAAAGAAAAGCCGTGAAGACGCGCGGGGGAGGGGAGCGGATGGAGGAAAGCCACGCCCGCGGGGGAGATCCCCCGGTTCCGGGTAAAAGCGGAAAAACCGCGAGCGGAGTAAAGGAGGTCCGGTAATGGCGGGCAAGAGAAAGATCGGCAGGGGAGTGGCCATCGTCGGTGCCGGAATGTCCAACTTCGGGATGTTCCCGGACAAGGACTCCAAGGACCTTTTCGCCGAGGCCTTCCGGGAGTTGCTGGACAGCGTGGACAAGGGGCTCGATCCCCGGGACATCCAGGCCATCTGGATCGGCAACTTCAGCAATGACTTCTTCGTCCACCAGGCCCACTGGGGGCCCATCATCGCCGACCTCACCGGCCTGGCGCCCCGGGCGGTGACCAGGACGGAGGGGGCCTGCGCCTCCAGCACCCTGGCCGTGCGGGACGGCATCATGGCCATCGCCTCCGGCATGTACGACATCGTCCTGGCCGGCGGGGTGGAGGAGATGTCCAAGCGCACCACGGAGGAGGTCACCGAGGGCCTGGCCCTGGCCACCTCTCCTTACGAGGGGGATGCGGGGTTCACCTTCCCTGGGGTCTTCGGGGCCCTGGCCAACGCCTACTTCCACAAGTACGGGGCCAACCGCGAGCACCTCATGAACGTGACCATCAAGAGCCACGAGAACGCCCCCCTCAACCCCAAGGGGCAGTTCAAGCAGACCATCCGTGACCTCATGGAGGCCAGGAAGGAGAAGGCCCGCAAGAAGGGGTTGCCGGTGCCCGACTGGGCGGACGAGAAGGAAGCCCTCTTCGACCCCACCTTCAATCCACCCGTGGCCTGGCCCATGCACCTCTTCGACTGCTGTCCCATAAGCGACGGCGCCAGCTGCGTGCTCCTGGTGGCCGAGGAGCTGGCCAAGAATTTCACCGACGACCCCGTCTACATAGTGGGGTTCGGGCAGGGCAGCGGACGGGGCCTGCACGCCTGCCCCAGCCTGACCTCCTTCGAGGCCAACAAGCAGGCGGCCGCCGAGGCCTACGGGATGTCCGGTCTGAAGCCCTCAGATATCCAGTTCGCCGAGGTCCACGACTGCTTCAGTATCGCCGAGCTAATCCACATCGAAGACCTGGGCTTCTTCGGGGAGGGGGAAGCCTACAAGGCGGTGGCCGAGGGGGAGACCCGCCGCGAGGGCCGCATGCCCATCAACACCTCCGGGGGCCTGAAGTGCAAGGGGCACCCGGTGGGGGCCACCGGGGTGGCCCAGATGTACGAGGTGTGGAAGCAGCTCCGCGGCGAGGCGGGGGAGAGGCAGATCCCGGGAAGAGACCTCCACATAGGCGCCACCCAGAACCTGGGAGGGACCGGTGGGACCTGCACATTCACCATCTTCGAGAGGAGGTAGGTCCGTGAAGACTGCATCTTTTCGCCCTCACCTGGTTCCATCTCGGAATCTCACCCTCAGGGAGTGGTCTCCGGGGCAGATAAGCAGCGGGTCGATATCACGGGGCCTGGTGTCGCCCAGGGATCTCACCGTCATGGAGAGGAGGTAGGGTCATGGAAGAGAGGCCGATCAGCGACATCTCCTACCGCAAGTTCATCGAGGAAGGCAAGCTCATGGGCTCCCGGTGCCGCGCGTGCGGGAAGATATACCATCCACCGCGCCACTTCTGCGAGGAATGCTTCGGTTCGGACATGGAGTGGCAGGAGCTGAAGGGGGAGGGGGAACTCACCACCTTCACCTGCATCTTCGTGGTCCCACCTTACATGGCGCGGGAGGGATACGGCCGGGACAACCCCTACTGCACGGGGGTGGTGACCCTTTCCGAGGGACCGCGAGTGGTGGCCCGCATCGAGGGCGTGGATGCCCGCAAGCCGGAATCCATAAAGATCGGCATGCCTGTCAAGGCCGTCTTCTTGCGCAGCGGAGAGGGGGAAGCCGCTCGCACCTACCTTGCCTTCCGCCCCGCATGAGGGGTCAGACCCTGACAAGGTGACCGGAAAGTGACGGAATGGCGCGAGTACACCCTGTGATCGGCCGATTCCTGGTGATTGCATTAGGATGTTAGGATGATACTGTTCCCGGAGGATGATGCTGTTCCGATTTATACGCCATTAATTCTGTCCCATTTGCGGGAAAGGGATAACCTCCGCTCCCGGTTAACACATGAATGCCGGTTAGAACATGAATAACCCCGTGGTCGGCGGATAGACATGAGTTCGGAAAAGCGCCGATAATATATCTTATGTAAAGTTGATTTAATTTAATCCCCCAGATCCAGCTCTATGGATTGGGCCTGATCTCTTAGTTCCCTGCGCAGGATCTTCCCCGCTGCGCTGGCGGGCAAGGTTTCTACGATAAGAACCTTGCGTATCTTCTTGTACTTGGCCAGCCTCTGGTTGGCGTACTCGAGGAGCTCCTCCTCCGTGGCCTGCCCTCCCGGAACCAGCTCCACGAAGGCGATGGGGACGTCCCCGTAGCGCTCGTGGTACTTCCCAACCACCGCCGACTGGGCCACGGCGGGGTGGGAGTTCAGGACCTCCTCCAGGTCCCTGGGGTAGACGTTGTACCCCTTGTAGATGAGCATGTCCTTCTTGCGGTCCACGATGTACAGGTAGCCGTCCTGGTCGAACTTCCCGATGTCCCCGGTATACAGCCAGCCGTCCCGCAGGACGTTGGCCGTCTCCTCGGGCTTGTTCCAATAGCCCTTCATGACCTGGGGGCCTTTCACGCATATCTCCCCTATCTCCCCCACCGGCATCTCCTTCTCCCCCGTCTCGGGGTCCACGATCTTTATCTCCGTGTCCTGCATGGGAAGTCCCACCGACCCCAGCCGGAAGCCCTCCCGGCTGGGCGGGTTGGCGGCGCACCCCATGGTGCATTCCGAGAGACCGTAGGCCTCGCATACCACCCCGGGTATCTTCTCCTGCATGGTCTCGAGGAGGTGCCTGGGTATGGGAGCGGCGCCGGAGGCCACCAGCTTGATCTCCGAGAGGTCCAGCTCCCGGAAGAGGGGGTTCTCCACCAGCTGCACGAAGAGCTGGGGCGCTCCGCCGAAGACCGTGGCCCGGTACTTGTTGATGGCCTGCAGGTACTCGGTGGGGTCGAAGCGCGGGAAGACCACCAGGGTGTTCCCGCCGATCATCTGCATGGTCAGGTAGCCGATGACCCCCATGGCGTGGAACCAGGGGACCACGATGAGGGAGATCTCCGTCCCCTGCCGGGTGGGATGGTCCTCCTCGCGGTCCCCCTCCAGGCGTTTGACCATGAATTTTCCATCCCGGTAGTCCACGTCCCCGCCGCCGAACCAGTAGGCGTACTGGCAGCAGTTGACCACCGCGTTGTAGTGGGTGATCATCACCCCCTTGGGGGTGCCGGTGGTGCCCCCGGTGTAGGCGATGTGTGCCAGGTCCTCCCGGACATCGAACTCCACCTGGGGTGGCTCTGGGGGATGTTCCGTGAGTAGGGCCGAAAAGTCGATGGTGCCTTCAGGAGTGGGCTGCCTCTGCAGGAGCTTGGCCGGGGCGGATACCGGCGGATAGCAGTCCGCCAGGCTGACCATAATTACCCTCTTGACCGGGCTGCGTGGGATGACCTGTTGCGGAGCCCCGTACAGGAGGTCCAGGCCGATGAAGGTCTCCACCCCGGCGTCGTTGAGCTGGAACTCGATCTCCCGCTCCGCCAGGAGGGGGCTCATGGGCACGAAGATAGCCCCTGCCTTGAGCAGGCCGAAATAGGCGATGGCAAACTGGGGGCAGTTGGGGAGGTGGATGCCCACCCGGTCCCCTTTCTTCACCCCCAGGGAGGCCAGAGCACAGGCGAAGCGGTCGGAGAGGTTGTCCAGCTCCTGGTAGGTTATCTCCATGCCCCCGAAGATGATGGCGTTGCGCCAGGGCCACTGCGCGGCTGCCGAGCGCAGGATCTGGAACACGGGAACCTCCGGGTAGGAAAGGTTTCTGGGCACTCCCTTAGGCCAGCATTTGAAGTTCTTTTCCATGACCTCCCCCTTTCTCCTCTCTCGTGACCCTGCGGCAGGGGTTTGCATCCCCCGACCTGAGATCTCATCGTCCGGTTTACATCGTCCGGTTTACGTCCGGGCTCCGGGCATGCCCCGTTCCTGGTTGCCGGCTCGCCGGAAGTGGATTGCCAGGACCTGTATAATGCGGGCCTCCAAGGCAAACCGCCGTTTGGCAAGGACGGCGCCGGAATGGAACAGGTACGCAGGCTCCCTCCCCTCCCCGGAGTGAGGTTAAACCGTCGACCGGACGTGCTTTCGTACGAAACCACCGCTTTTCCCAGCGGATCCTCGCCTCATAGGAGCGAGGGTCATGCATGTATATGTGGGAGTACCGGTCCCGTGTCGTCGATCCGCCGACCGCCGTGCATCTACCCTTTCTCGTAAACCGCTTCGCGTTTGTGCGTTGTCTATATGTTAACGGAAAAGGGCTCCCCGGACCACCCTTGAAACCGTTGATTTTAATTTTGGTAAGCTATACTACCAAATTTACCATTTACTGGTATATCGCGCCCCTTTTTAATACCATTGGTCGATTCCAAAGACCCTTTCGGTTGCCCGAAAATGGACACAGGACGGAGAGTCCAACGCCCCACCCGGAAAGCAGCTGGCCACCCCGGTCGGCTGCTTCCACCTTTAACGGGAGAAATACACCATTCCCCTTCCCGGCAAATGCCCTGCCGGTGAGCTTCTCAGTTCTCTTCGGAGGCTCAACCCTAGGAGGACTCCAGCCCCTCAAGGGAAGCTCTTATCGTCGGGAACGGAACCCTGACGGCACTGAATTTCTCTTCCAGGAAGGACCGCAGCTTGGAATAGTCGTCGGTTATGACCCCGTCCACCCCCCACTCGAGCAGAGACCGAAGGGCGGAGGTGGTGTTAACCGTCCAGGTTATGACCCGCAGGCCTTCCCGTTGCGCCGCGGTCACCAGTTCCCGGTCCACCCCCAGGTAAAGGGGGAGGATGACCGACGCCCCACATTCTCGTGCCTTCCTGAACAGGCGATCCTTCACCGGCTCGTATTGGTCCAGAAGCCCCAGCGGGGCCCGGTATCCCGTGCGGCGGAAGGCGGAGAGGAAAGCGGCATCGAAGGAACTCACCAGGGGAGGGTCCGGGAAAAGGAATTCGCGGAGCATCTCGGCCAGGACGTCTGGGTCGCACCTCTTGATTTCCAGGTTCAGGGAGATACGGCCCGCGGCCACCTCGAGGTACTCCCGCAGGGTGGGTACCTCCGGGGCAGCGTCCCTCAGTTCGGCTGCGGACATGCGGCTGATAAGGCGCAATCCCAGGAAGGGCCCGTGGTGGATAACGGGAACGCCCTCCCTGGTCATGCGCACGTCGGTCTCCACCATCTCCACCCCGAAGTCCAGCGCCGCACGCAGCGCCTCCAGGGTGTTCTCCGGGCCGAATCCCCCGCCTCCCCGGTGGCTTACCAGCAGGAAATCGCGTTCCTCCCGCCGCACTCCCAGGTCAATCTCGATCTTCATCCCCGCCTCTTAACCTTCTCACTTGCCCACCCCGAAGTCCAGCGCCGCGCGCAGCGCCTCTTGAGTGTTCTCCGGGCCGAATCCCCCGCCTCCCCGGTGGCTTACCAGCAGGAGCCCCCGTTCCGTGCCATTCGTGCCGTCGACGACCGTATCCTCATTCCCCTCCTTCCGCTCCCTTAAGTCATCGGCCTTCGGCATCCCGTCCCTTACCGTGGAAGAAAAAGGAGGGCTGTTGCCTCGGCCCCTGAGGATAGGTTGAACGAGTCCTGAAGCTTTCGGGTGCCGTGATCCATCCCCGCTTCCTGCCCGGTTTCCAAGACTTCAATTGATGAGAAGCGAGTTCCGAGCGCATGCAGGGGCTTCGTGGAACGTGGAAAGGCAAGGAAGCGTGCGTCCGTTGTCCAGTTGGTTTGAGCGACGGTATATCGACGGACCACTGGAGGCAGCGGGTCCGAGACTGCCTGCCCGCTTTCAGGGTTATGCCTTCAAGATGGGAAAGAGCAGGAAGCTCCCGCCCTCCCCCACCTTCTCCTTGTATCTCTGGACCAGTAGGTAGAGCAGGAGGACGGCGAAGAGCATGATCACGCAAAGAAGGAACCCCCGAGGAGAGCGGAGGAATTCCAGGAAGGCGCCGCCCATGGGTATCACCAATCTCACCTTTCCGGAGATGCGGTTTACCGGCACCGGCTGGGGATCGGGCACCGGGTTGGCGTCCCCCTTGGTGATGGCGTAAAGGCGGCCTTCCCTTTCCTCCAGGGATACGACGCGGTGGACGATACTATAATCTTCCTGCTCAGGGTCGGGGAATATCACCACGTCCCCCCGTCTGATCTCCTCCGGATCGACGGGCATCGCCAGCACGGCGTCGCGGTCCTCGATGTATGGAGACATGGAGTTTCCCTGCACTATGTTCAAGGGGGAGAAAAGCCCCTGGGCGATGATCAGGAAATTGGCCGCCAGTGCCAAGGCCACCAGACCCATGACCGCCGTCTCCAGTGCCCAGGACAACAGCTTGCTCAACGTTAACCTCATCTTCCACCTCACCTCTCTCCCCTGCTCCCTCGAACCCGGGAGGCGTTCCGCCTCCGTCCCTGTCGCTTTCCGTTCTCCCCTAACCTGCTCGCGAAGGGGAAGCGAAAATCGCAGGGTATCCGGTATTGCGGGCAAGATTTTGCGCTCATCTACTTTCTCGTGACTTCTGGGGACGCTACGCATAGGCCGTTGGTATTAATGAAGGGTGCCGGAAGGTCGATGTGCGTTCTCGAGCGCGGGGCAGAGGCTGACGTCGACGAGAGTCCCGTTGAGGGCCGCCATTACATGCCGAGGTGCCCAGGGATTTTAAAGGCCCGCCTCTTGAGAGACGCTTTCGGGAGACCGCCCAGGGTAAGATTGAGGTATTGGAAGGCCCGGCGCGGGGTTCAGCATTTAAGAAAAAGCCTCCGGCGTGAGCCGGAGGCGGCGTCCACCTGAAGGTGTCCTTACTGTTGGTTCTTCTCCGCGACCTTGGCGTTGAGGTCCCGGATGAGGGCGTCTACGTCTATGCCGTGGGCCAGGGCTCCCTGCTCGATGTTCTCGAAGCGGGCCACGGCACAGCCGATGCAGTGCAGGCCGTGCTCGAGGAAGACCCGGATGGTTTCCGGGTTCTTCTCCACCACTTCCTGTATGGTCATGTGCTTGTCGATGGTCATTTCCCCTACCTCCTTGGTCGTAACTCCTGGCATTAGTTTACCCGCAGACGCACCTTTTCCGCCAGACCGTTTTCGAGCGGCGGTATGATGCCGGTCATGAATCACTCTCCAGCTGCAGGTGCAGGTCCAGGAGGTCGTCCCAGGTCAGCGGGGGTGAGGCCGCCTCCCGCTTGCACTCGATGGGCTCGGGGAGCAGTATGGACTGAAACCCGTTCATGTGCATGAAATCCACGAAACGGGGATCCGCGGGATAGGCCTGTACGTCCCCGCAGGTGGGACAGAAGAAGGAATAGAAGATGCCGTCCCCGTCCCCGTGCTCCACCAGCATGATGTCCTCAAGGGCCAGGGTGATTTCCCCGCACCTCCAGCACCGAGACTTAACTCTCAGCATTTTCCCCTCCTTAATATAAATACTATATATACTGTATTTATATACAATGATATAATTATGCTGTCAAGAAGCGGGAAGAAAAGAGGAAAGATGCTCGACTACGGGGAGAGGCTGGGTCAGCTGTCCGCGGCCATGGCGGATTCCACCCGCCGGCGGATATTCGAATACCTTCGGGAGAGCGACTCTCCCCTCTCCGCGCGCCAGGTGGCGGAGCACTTCGGGCTGCACGTGAACGCGGCCCGGATCCACCTGGAGAAGCTAGCCGGGAGCGGGCTGGTGCGCGTCATACGCCGCCGCGGGGACCTGGGCGGCAGGCCCGCATACCATTACCAGGTGGATGAGGGCGGAGACGAGCTCCATTTTCCACCCCGTCAGTACCGGCTGCTGGCGGAGATCCTGGCTGGAGCGGTGTCCCGGATGAGCAGCCGTTCCCGTCTCGCGGTCCTGGAGGAGGCCCGGCATCGTGGCCGCATGGAGGCTGCGGCAGAGGCCTCTCCCCTGCTGCGCGTGCGGGGGCAGGACGCGCGGTCCTTGGCGGGCGCCTGGGACGAGGACCTGGGAAGCAGGGGCCTGAGGAGGCGTACCCGGGTCACGGAGGAAGGCTGCGTGAAGACGGTATTTCTAAGCTGTCCCTTCGGGGAGCTGCCCCGAACGGTGGGGGAACTGGTATGTGACGTTCACGCCGCCCTGGAGGAGGGACGCATCGGTCTAGCCGGGGAATGGCGTCTGAACCGCGAGGAAGGCTGCGCGTTCACGGCCCGTCCTCCGGGGGGCGCTCCTCGGGGATAGCGTCCTCCTCCTCCTCTCCCTCGACACCGCCCAGGTTGATGTGATACTTGAAGAGCAGATGCTCGAAGTCCTTCCGGTACAGTATCTTGCACTTCACCTCGGGGTAGAGCTCCATCAACCTCCGTATCTTGCGGTTTTTCTTCGTCACCAGCTTCTGGTTCATGGTGGTGATCTCTATGTAGAGGTCGAACTCCGGAAGGTAGAAGTCGGGGGTGAACTTGGAGACTGGGTTACCCTTCTTGTCCCAGGCGATGTCGAAGCTTACCGGCTCGTAGAGCCATTTTATGTCGTAGAAATCCAGCAGCCTGGCGAATTCCTGTTCGCTCCGGTGGGCGAACCTGACCTCGTCCCAGCGAGGATACCTCTCTCTCTCGGCCATCGGCTCCTCCGCCGCAAGCGGGTTCCGGAAGACCGGTACCGTGATCACCGGAAATTTCCTTCGCCGTCCGCCGGCCCCGGTCCTTCCCCCTGCGGGAAGCAAGGGCGATCCTTTTCAGCCCCCGCGCGGAACGAGGATCTCGAACTCCGTCCACTTCACCCCTCTCAGGCCGATGCTCTGGGCCGCGGCCCAGGAGAGGTCCAGCACGCGGCCGGGCACGAAGGGCCCTCGATTGTTGACCTGCACGATGACCTGCTTCCCCTGGTAGGTAACCAGCAGCCAGGTGCCGAAGGGGAGGGTGCGGTGGGCGCAGGTGTAGTCGTACATGTTGTATATGACCCCACTGCTGGTTGGCTTGCCGTGCCACTCGGGCCCGTAGAAGGTGGTGTAGCCGGAAAACACGATTCCCGTGCGCTCGAAGTCCGAGAGCGCTGGCATGACGGGGACGCGGTCCAGCAGTTTTCCGGGGGGCGGCAGCGTCCATGTCGAGGGGGCGGAAGTAGGGGCGGGGGTGGGATTGGCGGCCCTCGCGCTGCGGAGCTCCCGGAGGCGGGCGTTAATATCGCTCAAGCGGGATTCCAGTTCCTGGATGCGCCGCTCCATAACTTCCGCGTCCAGGGCCTCGGCCAGCCTTTTCCTCCGTTCCCGGTATTCCCGCAGGTCCCGCTCCTTTACCTGACACCTGGATAACTTGTCCTTGAGATCCCTTAGGTCCTGGAGGTGAAGGCCGGCCATGCGGTCCAGGTATTCCACGTCCCGCCACATCTCATCCAGCTCCCGCGACTCGAGGATGACCTCGAGCTCGCTCAAATCCCCCTGCATGTAGAGGCGCCGCAGGGATTCCCGGTAGGCTTCACGGGCCCGGGAGAGTTCCAGCTCCAGGGTGGCCATCTCTTCCTGGTTGGCGGCGATAACCCGGTCGAGGTTCTCCAGTTCCGCCCGGAGGGCGTCCCCCTCCCTCAGGGCCGCGTCCCGCCTGGCCCTGAGGTCCAGGATCTGGTAGGTGAGCCGGTTAGCCTCCTGGGACAGGGAGGCCTCCTCGTTCTGGGCCCGGGCTACGGAAGGCACGGTAAGTGTCATGCAGCAGGCCAGGACCCCTGCCGCCAGGACGGCCAGGGCTTTTCCGGCCGGCATGAAGCGTGATCCGCGCCTCATTCGCATATTGAAACCTCCGGTAAAGCTTCGCGTTTTATGATAACAGAAAGTGGAGGTTAAGGTTCCTTCCGCCGGGCAAGGGCGGTGGGTGTCAGGTATAGCGCCCTCCCTGCATCCAGGACTTGGAAGTGGCGATCTCCTCCAGCTTGGCCAGCTGTTCCACGGTCCCGATGGCTATGATGCAGTCCCCGGCGTCCAGGCGGGTCTCCTTGGAGGGTTTGGTGTCGAAGCTCATCCCCCTCTTCTTGACCGCCAGCACCAGGGCCCCGGATATGGAGTATATCCTTGCCTCCTCTATGGTCTTCCCGTCCAGGTAGGAATTGGGCTGTATCTCCACGTCGTCGATCCGCCACTCCAGGTTCTCGATGTTGAACTGAATGTACTGTCCCTTGGTGGCCAGGTCCAGGTAATCCCACACCATAGGCTTGAGGAGCATGGCTGCCATGCGCCGTCCGCCGATGGAATGGGGGGAGATCACCCGGTCGGCTCCCGCCCGCCGCAGCTTGGACTCCGATTCCTCAACGTCACAGCGGCTGACGATGAAGAGGTGGGGGCAGAGCTCGCGGGCGGTGAGGGTGATGTAGAGGTTCTCCGCGTCGCTGTTCAGCGCGGTGACCAGACCCTTGGCCTTCTCGATCCCCGCCTCCCGCAGGGCTTCCTCGGTGGTGGCGTCGGCCCTGACCACCAGGTATCCGCGGTTGACTGCCTTCTCCGCGGCGGCGGGGTCCTTCTCGATGATCACGAACTTGGCCTTGGCGTCCCTGAGATCCTCGGCGACGCGCTGCCCCACCCTGCCGTACCCGCACAGTATATAGTGACCTACGAGGCTCTCTATCTCCCGGCGCATCTTCCTCCTTCCCATCAGTCCCGATAGGCTGTTCTCTATCATGAATTCTACCCCACTGACCAGCGTGTATCCCACCGTTCCCACACCGGCGATGACCAGGAAGATGGTGAAGATGCGGCCGTTGGTGCTCAGGATGAAGGTCTCGCCGTAGCCGATGGTGGTCACGGTGATGATCACCATGTACAGGGAATCGAGGAAATTCTGCTTCTCGATAAGCATGTACCCCAGGGTCCCGATGAGGATGATGATCACCAGGAGGATGACCGCTTTCTCCAGGGCTTTCAGTCTGTCCAGCATGGATTAGCCTTGCTCCCCTCTCCTCATGCTACCTGGTTAAAATTGTAAATCAACGCCTGCCGGAAGGCCAATCGCCGGAGGGTCATCCCTCGAGGGGCTCGCGGGCAGGAGCTCCGTTGCGAGCCACGTGGACTTCAAAGTGTGGATGGGATTGGGCGAAGGCATCCGGTTCCCGATCGAGGGTCCCGCCTACATGAAGTCCTCGGGCTTCACGTCCTTGAGGAAGTCGCGGAACCTCTCGATCTCCTCTTCCTCGTCGGTCTTGATGAACACGCTGGCCTCGTTGAGTACGTGCTCGTCGGAATAGATGGAAACCCCCGTGCGCACGGCGAGGGCGATGGCATCGCTGGGGCGGGCGTCGATCTTGAACGACTTTCCCTCGTATATCAGGTTGATGTCTGCGTAGAAGGTGCCCTCCCGTAGGTCGGAAATGACTACGTCCTTCATGACGATGCCCAGCTGGTCGAGGATGTTCTTCATCAGGTCGTGGGTCATAGGCCGGGCGGTCTCTATTCCCTGCAGGGCGAAGGCGATGGCCGTGGCCTCGAAGGCACCGATCCAGATGGGAAGGTAGCGGTCCCCCATCCTCTCCTTGAGGAGTACGATGGGCTGGTTGGCCGGAAGCTCCACTCTCACGCCTATTAGGGTCAGTTCCACCATGGCCCTCACATCCTTGCGCCTTACATGGTAAAACTATATTACCACCTTGCGGCTGTCAAACGACCTCCCTCCACCGCCCCAGGTGCGTGGTCCATATAATATAATAACCCATCCGCGGTGGAATCCGTTTTCCGCGCGCCGCAATCTCCCAACCCTTTGAAGGGTCCCGGCTCTATTATCGTTTTAGGGGTGAAATGTTTGACATATCGATTTATGGCCCTCAACCCATCCCCGCGCCCGGGCCTACCCGCCCCTGAGTAAGTGCACGTGGGGAAGGTTCCTCCACTTCTGGTTGTAATCCAGTCCGTAACCAACCACAAACTCCTCCCCTACCTCGAAGCAGCGGTAACGGATCTCCACGGGGACTATGCGCTTCACCGCACGGTCCAGGAAGGTGCAGACCCTCACCGATTCCGGTCCGCGGGCCTCGAGGTTGCGAAGGATGTAGCTGAGGGTCAGCCCGGTGTCCACGATGTCCTCTACCACCAGCACATCCCTGCCCCGGATACTTTCCGAGAGGTCCTTGAGGATGCGGACGCCGGCCGAGGTCCTGCGATCCCCGTACCCGGAGATGGCCAGGAAGTCCACTACCACGGGAATCTCCAGGCACCGCACCAGGTCGGCGAGGAAGATGAAGCCACCCTTGAGCACGCTGACCAAGACAACGTCCCTGCCGGGTTCCTCGCGCGCCAGGTAGTCCCGGTTGATCTCCGCGCTCACTTCCTTGACCCGCGCGGCGATGGCGTCCGCCGTGAAAAGCACCGGTCCCAGGGTCACGCCATCCATGTTCTCAACCCGCCTCGAAAGGCAGCTTTAGACGCCGGGCAATAGCCATCTGAGCCACCTCCACCACACTTTGAGGACGGCCCACAGAAAGGCGAAGAGGCGGAACAGCGGGTTGGGAGGGCGGCAATCCTTCGGGCTCACCAGGACGGCCGTCCGCTTGCCGGGATTTCCCTCCCCCACCCTGAGCTCTCCCACCTCCCGGCCTTTCTCCACCGGGTAGGATACCCATTCAACGCAGCTGACTTCGGCGGTAAAGAAATTTTGCAGCCGGTCCTTGCGCACGGTGAAGGCGATGTCCTCGCGAGCCACGGCATCCACTTTCTTCCTGGGAAAATCTCCCACCTCCACCTCGGAAAGAGGCTGTCCTGCGTAAGCGTATTCCACCCTGGCGAAGTCCTGGAACCCATGGTCCATGAGCTGCACGGCCTGGTCCCAGTAACTATCCCCTCCGTTAAGGATCACGGAGATGAGCTCCCGGCCATCCTTCGCCGCCGAGGCTACCAGGCACTTTCCGGCTCCCTCCGTGTACCCGGTCTTGATGCCCGTGGCGTAGGGGTAGAGCTTCAGGAACTTGTTGTGATTGACCATGACCCGGTTGTAAGGGTGCCCGGGCCAGGGTATCTGGTAACCGTCGGAGATCACCAGCTCCCGGAAGACCGGGTTGCGCATGGCGTAAGCGGCTATCCGGGCCAGGTCGCGGGCGGTGGTGTAATGGCCCCTCTGGTCCAGTCCGTGAGGGTTGGCGAAACGGGTATGCTCGGCCCCCAGTTCGACGGCTTTCCGGTTCATCATCTCCACGAAGGCCTCCACGGAACCCGCCACGTGTTCCGCAAGGGCCACGGCGGAGTCGTTTGCCGACTGCACCATCAGGGCATGAAGGAGCTGTTCCACGGTGAGGACTTCCCCCTTCTCCAGCCAGGCCGAGGACTCGCCCGTGGAACTGGCTCTCTCGCTGACGACCACCTTCTCGTCCAGGGAAGCGTTCTCCAGGGTGATCACGGCGGTCATGATCTTGGTGGTGGAGGCCATGGGCAGCTCCAGGTCGGCGTTCTTCTCCCAGAGTATCTCACCGCTCTCCGCCTCCATGAGTACGGCGGCCCTGGCAGGGATGTCCGGTTCGCTGATGCCTCCGGGCACGTATTGCTCGCGCAGGTCCTCCAGGTTGGACGCCGGCAGCTCAAAGACCCGGGCCCTCCCCTCCTCTCCCCTCCCCACCCAGGCGGTGGTTGCGCCGGCGACGAGCAGGATCGCCAAGAGGAGGAGAAGCACCCGGGGTAACATGCACCTCACCGGGCTCCGGGATTTCCTCAGCATACGGCGCCGTTTCCGGCGGAGCTCGCGTATTCTCTTGCGGGCCTGGCGACGCCGCTCGCGAGGGTCCGGAGCCTCGGTACGTGGAGGCCTTCCCGGTCGAGAGCGCCGGCCTACCCCTTCGTGTTCGTATCCCTCCATCATTAAGAGGAGTTTATCAGATGATGGTTTGGGGTTCACCGGTGAGCAGCCCAACAATGGAGAGGTGGTGCCTTTCTTGCGTAGTTTTTTAATCGTTTCGCCAAGATTCGCCAGGATGATAGTGCGATTCCTCGAGCCTCTTCCGCCACGTAGGGGCCAACAGAGACATTTCAGCGTCCCTGCCTCATCGAGGTCCCGGTTTTTACGAGGAGAAAAGGACATGAAGGGGTCAAGACGCGCGTCCGGAAAGCAGGACCACCGCCAGGCCCAGGTAGATGACCAAGGTGGTAAGTCCCATGAGAAGCCCGGAAAGGCGGGCCTGGGCGAAATGAAGCTCCCCCGGAACGCGCTGCGATATGAGGGTGAAAATCATACCCAGCATGCCGCCCAGGGGGATGGAGGCCAGCAGGGTGAAACCGAGGACCAGGCCCAGGCGCAGATATCCCTCCCAGAGGAAGGCGGCCGCCCCTCCCAGGAGGGCAAGGCCGCAGGAGATGAGGAAGACCAGGCGGAATTCCCTCCAGGCCAGCCTGATGACCTCCCCGGCGGAAACCTCGCCGCCGCCCAACCGCTCCAGGATGACCGCCTGGGATACGAGTCCCACATCCTGGGCCGCCCTCAGGACCAGGGGAAGGAAAAAAGCCAGGGTCACAAGGGGGATCGGCCGGGCCTCGAAGAGCATCAGCACCAGGGCGCAGAGGCAGCCCCCCAGGAGGGTAACGGCGAGGGATGGGAGCCGGCTGCGCAGGGAGGTGGTAAGGCCGGCCTCCGCCAGCTCCAAACCTCCTAGGTGGGAAAGGTCCTCCATGACCTCCTCGCGCATGACGTCTATCACGTCATCCACGGTGATTATTCCCTTGAGCACGTTTTCGTCGTCCACCACCGGCAGGGCCAGCAGGTTGTAACGGGCCATCACCTCGGCCACTGCCTCCTGGTCGTCGTCCACGTTCACGGAGATGACGTCGCGGCGCATGAACTCCTCCACCCTTTCCCCCGGATCCACAGTCAGAAGATCGCGCAGGGAGACCACCCCCTTGAGCCGCCCCTCGTCGTCCACCACGTAGACGTAGTACAAGGTTTCCGCATCCGGGGCCCTCCGGCGTAAAAAGTCGATGCATTCCCCGGCGGTGTAGGAGCTGAGCACGGCCAGAAATTCCGGGGTCATCTTTCCCCCAGCCGTGTCCTCGGCGTAACCCAGTAGCTCCCGGATGAGCTTCGCCTCCCTCACGCCCATCATGTTCAGGAGGCGTTCCACCTTGTCTCGGGGAAGGTTGCCTAAAATGTCCGCGGCCTCGTCGGGGGGCATAATCTCCAGGAGGTTGGAGGCCCTGGTCTCCGCGAGGCCCTCGATGACCTCCGCCTGCATTTCCGGTTCTACCTCGGAAAGGGACTGAGCGGCGGTGAAGGCGTCCAGGATGTCGAGGAGCCGTCCGCGCTGGCTCGCGTCAAGCTGCTCCAGGATGTCGGCGAGGTCCGTGGGGTGCATCTCGCTGAGCTGGGACTGGGTGACGGTCAGCCTCAGGCCGGCCTGGCTCACCTCCAGGGGAGCCACGAAGCTCCAGGGTATGGTCCTCTCCGGGAGGTCGATGCCCAGCCTGGCCGCGGCACGAGCCATCCTCTCCAGGCCCAGGCGGCGCAGCAGCGCCCTCTGGCTCACATCCACGCCGGTGAGGGTGAGGTGAGAATTGGACTCCGCGAGGCGGAGGTCGTTCACCCGGACCACCTTGTACCCGTTGAGGTCCACGATCTGCCGGTCTAGCAGGTTGCGGCCCAACCACAGCCCCTCCGCCTGGATGTCGCTCTTCCACACCGCGTCCCGCTCGCGCGTCAGGGTCACCCCGTCACGACCCACGGAGGACACCCATTCCCAGGGCACGGCCGCCGTCTCCCGGCGCCCCCTCCTGGTGCGATAGACCAGAAGGTACTCGCTGCGCGGAAGCCCGTGGCCCACCCTGAAGGCGATGTCCTGGACCTTACCCACCGGCCGACCGTGTGTATCCAGAACCTTCTTTTCCTGCAGCTCGGAGAAGAAGAACATGAAAGAACCCCCTTCCGGACACGGGTAAAATTGTATTGCCCGCCGCACGGGGCGTCAACGCGGCGATATCAGAGGAGGGTTCTCTCCTCTATGTGGAGATCTCCCCAAAACCACTTATCCTTCACGCGAACGGGAACCTGCGCCGGGCCCGCGGGGCGGCAGACCCGAGGCGCAGTGGGACATGGAGATACGCCGGCGAAACCTCTCCAGGTGGCTGCCCTCCCATAACACGTGATTGCAGCTGCGGCAGTACATGAAGCGCGAATGGACGGCATAGGTGTAAGGTGGGACCAGATGGCGGGCCTCGAAGGCGTCGAGGTGTTCCAGGGTCCGATTACAGGATGCGCAGCGCGGCGGGCCGGGGCATTGCAGCCATCCCTCGGCAGCCAGCTGCGCGACCTGTTGGGTCACCACCTGGGAGCGGAGTATAACCACCCTGGGATTGCCCCCCGCGGGCCCGAGGCGTTCCAGGATCCCCTGGTCCCGGGTCAGCAGCACGCGTCCCTCGTTCTGAGCCATGGCCACCAGTCCGGCGTCCGCGCAGGGGTCGGGGTAGGAAACGTCGTGGCCCAGGAGGCGGAGATAGCGGGCCAGCCGTCCCAACATGCGGTCGGCCAGGAAACGGTGAGGTGGCCGTGGGGTGGTCAATTCAGAAGGGTATGGGTTGGTTGTACTGCCGGAAGTATTCCTTCACCCGGTTCTTGAGTAGCTGGTCCTTCAGCTCCCGTGACAGGTTCACCAGCTGCAGGAGGATGTCCAGGGCGCGCCTCCGGGCCTCGGGGTCCTTGGACTTCAGGGAGGGCAGGATGATCTGCTCGAAGGCCATCACTTCCCGGTCGGTGAGGTTCTCATACATCCGCATGTGGCGCGGCTCCAGGCCGTAGCGCGAGAACTCCCTGGCTATGCGCAGGATCTTAACGTCCTCCCTTTCATAGTATGGTCCGTCGTCGCCCTTGTGGGAGCATATGAGCCCGTACTCCTCCAGGGTGTCGGCGAAGGAGAGGTCGATGTCCAGGGCCTGGGGAAGGTTTTCCCTCGGGAGGGTGGCGTCCTGATAAGCGGATATCTCCTCCCCCACCCTGAAGCCATCCGTCTCCCCCGTGGCCAGGTCTCCAGCGCGCATCCTGCCGCTTTCCAGCTCGTTGAGCTTCTCCCGAATCACCTTGAGGGGCAGGTACTTCTCCTTCTGGAGCTTGAGGATGAAGCGCAGGCGCTGGGCATCGGCTTGGCTGAACTTCCGGTAGCCCGACGGGGTCCTTTCCGGGCTCAGGAGGCCCTCGCTCTCCAGGAACCTTATCTTGGAGATAGTGAGATCGGGGAACTCCTGCTGTAGAAGCTTGAGGAGCTCGCCGATGCTCATCTTGTCCTTGGCCTGGCTCATCGTTCTACTCCTCGGGTACGGTGCCCCTCCCGGCTTCCTTCGTCAACCTTGCAGGAAAAGCAGCTTGAACTTGCCTATCTGTATCTCGTCGCCGCTGAAGAGAGGCGCGCTTTCTATGCGTTCGCGGTTGAGGTAGGTGCCGTTGAGGGATCCGGTGTCCGTGATGACGAAGGACTCCCCTTCCCTCCTGATCTCCGCGTGGCGCCTGCTCACGGTGATGTCGTCCAGGAAGATGTCGCTTTCCGGGTGCCTCCCGATGACGGTGACCTCGCCTTCCAGGGTGAAGTTCATGCCCGCGTCGGGCCCCTTCTTTATCACCAGCATGGCCGTTCCCTTGGCTGGGGCGCTCACCGGAGGGGTAATCTCCACGTTCTCCTCTTCGGCCTCGGGCTCGATGACCGGTATGCCCAGCGTCGCCTCCTCGGAGCAGGCCTTTTCCTCCAGGATCGCGCCGCAGCGGGAGCAATAGGAGCTGCCCTCGGCGTTCACGAAACCGCACTTCCTACAGAGCAAATCCACTACCTCCTCCCCTTCGCTCCTCTCGCCTCAGGGCCTCTCCCCCGCACTCCCGGAAGGTCGCAGTTCAAGGGTCCTATCCGTTTTTAATGATAATATTTCCCGCCGGATTTTTAAAGAAAAACTTTATGGTTAAGGTTTTCCAGGGTGAACTCCCCTCGCATGGGGTGCCGGAAGGATGCCCTTGGACATGCTGATGACCGCCGACCGGACTGACGGGGAAAGTTTATTAAAGGAATCAATCGAGGGTGGGGTCGTTGCGGCTCACACCTAGGGCCTCTCCGGCCAGTATCTCGCTGAGCCTCCGGATGTCATCGTCGTTGAAGAGGATGCGGCCCCTTCTCAGCCCTTCCTTCCTGCGCCTGACCAGCTCGGCACGGAGCAGGTCGATCTTCCCGTGCAGAATCCTTCTCTGGTAGGATATCCTCTTCTCTTCCCTGAGGAGCTCCTCCAGGATCTTGCGCAGTTCCTCGTCGCTCTTCGAGCTGTAGTCGATGTATGTCTCGTGTATGGGAACCGTCCCGGAATCCCGTTTTTCCTCTTCCATCCACAGCCCTCCTTCCGGCTACCCTAAGCTCATATTTTAACAGAAACCGGCGGGACTTCCAAAAACCCGCCTGTCCAGCGGTCGACGGACGTCTAGAAAATGTAAACCCCTGGTAGTCCGCTGGAAGTTCCCCTTCTTCCGGTCTGGAGGGAGGATGGAAGTTCCAGGCGGCGGGGGTTTCGCAGCCATTCCCCGGAGCGGTAGGAGGGTATCAGTGAGCGCCAGCGTTGTTCCTCCCCTGCCTCGAGTCCCCCTTCCCGCAGGCGAACGGCGAAGCTCTCCTCGAAACCCCGGCGGAAGCATTCCGCCACTTCCTCCCAGGATGCGTTCACGCCCAGCTCCTCGAGGGAGGCGCAGTTCCGCCGGTAATCCCGGAGGGAGGATAACCTCTCCTCCTCGCCCTCGAAGCGGAGGAGGCCGAAATGCAGTTCCGAGCGGTCTTTCAACAGAATCGAACCGTGCTGCAGCACCGCTCCGCCCCTCCTCAGCTGGGCGCTTCCGCATATCTTCCTGTCCCCGCACCTGAGATCGGCCTGGGTGGAAGCGGCGAAACAGGCCGCTCCGGAACGCGCGTAACGCGTTCCTCCCCCTACCCGTATGACGGGCTCCAGGCCCAGGAGGCGCAGGGCGGCCACGATACCCCTGCAGATAAGGGAATAGGTCTCCACTACTCCGGAGGGCAGAGGCATGCGCGAGGGGAGGACCAGGCTGTAGGTGAAATCGTCCAGGTGGAGTATGCTCCTTCCACCGGTGGGACGCCTAACCACCTCCACGCCGGAGGCCTCGCAGGCCTCCAGGTCCACATCTTCCAGTTTCTGGAATCGCCCTAATGAAAGGGCCGGCGGTACCCACCGCTGGAAGCGCAGGGTGGGCGGGAATGAAGGCCCCGTGGCGCACTCCAGCAGGGCCTGGTCCAGAGCCATGTGGGAGGCGCCGTCGTCAGCTTGACGGGGTATGAATCTCCAGGTCTCCAATTCCTCGCCCTTCCGTATGGTAAGCAAATGTTGAGGGAACATACCCCTTGAGCGCCGCGAATGAGGCGTGGGGTGTTACATGCCGCGTCGTCTCAGGAGGGCGCCTTCAACTCCCGCCCGGAGAGCTGTTCCAGCACGTAATTCCGTATCACCTGTGGAGCGGGCAGCTCCTCCACCAGTTTCCCGCCCTCCAGGAAGCGGCGCAGCGCCGGTTCCATCCGCTCCCCGCACCGGCAGTCCGGAGGCTCCGCTTCCCAGGGGGTCAGGCGGCTCTCCCGGCAGGAAGGGCACCTGAATACCTGCTTCTTTCCCGACATCTTCCCCCGCTTGGCCCGGGGTTTCCCGTCCACCTCCACGATATCCAGGGAGTAGTCCACCACCGGGGCGTTGGAGATGGAGGTCCCCACGCCGTAGGCGTCGGCGTAGGGGTTGTAACGGAGTATGTCGTACTCGTCCAGTCCCCCGCTCAGGAATATCTTCACCTTCTCGTAGCCCCGCAGGTCGAGCTCCCAGCGTACCTCGCGGATGATCTTGAGGAAATCGCCCCGACGCGAACTCGGCGTGTCCAGGCGCACGGCGAAGAGCCGTTCGCCCAGGGCCTCCGCGGCGGTGAGGGCGCCGAACTTCTCGTCCTGGTAGGTATCCACGAGGGCCACGCGGCGAATGTAGGCGTCGGCGGTGGCGTCGAAGGCTTGGAAGGCGCGCGCCTCGTCCCCCACGCACAGTAGCAGGGAGTGGGACATGGTGCCCAGGGGCTTCTCGCCGATGAGCTCCGCGCTGGCCACCACGGCCACCCCGTCACATCCCCCTATGAAGGCGTTCCTCTCAATCATGGGGGTGATGGCGGGATGCATGCGGCGGGCACCGAAGCTTATCACCATGCGTTCGCCGGCTGCCAGCCGGCAGCGGGCGGCCTTGGTGGCCACTCCCGAGGCTTGGCAAAGGAAGCCCAGGAGGGCCGTCTCCAGCACGGCGAAATCCTGGTACCTTCCCTCCACGATGAGGACCGTCTCCTCCGGCTGGAAGAGGGTCCCCTCGCGCATGGCGTAAACGTCCACGGGGCGACCCTCGAGAAGGCGCAGGGATTCCTCGAGTCCGGCGAAGACAGCCCATTCCCAGTCCTCGGGCAGACTTCCGGCCCGCACCTCCGCCGCCACGCGGGGGTTGAGGTCGAGGTACCGGAGGGCCTTGACCACGTTGGTGAAATAGACGTCGGTTACCCTGCCCCCCAGGATGTCCTCACTGGATGCGACGTGAAAAATCTTCCCCACCTCCTCAGATCAACTCGGCCTGGAGCACCTCCTCCAGCTGCTTGAAGATGAAGGCGTCGGTCTCCTCGCTCAAGGAAGCCACGCCGTCCCTGAAGACCGCCACCCGGTAGTTGCGCATGGCGGCGTCCAGGGCGGTGGCGTACACGCATATGTTGGTGAGCACCCCGGTGAGGTAAAGCTTTCCCACCCCCATCTCGCGGAGATAGGTATCCAGGTCGGTACCGAAGAAAGCGCTGTACCGCCTCTTGGGTATCAGGTAGTCCTTCTCCCCGGGGGCGAGCTCCTCCACCACCTCCCCTCCCCAGGTGCCGGCAATGGCATGGGGAGGCCAGTGCTGGAATTCCCGGTCGTCCGGACGGTGCCGGTCGGCCACGTAGATGACCGGGATGCCCTGCTGCCGGGCGTCACGCACCAGGTCGGAGATCCTGGACACGATGCGGGAGGCTCCGGGCACCACCAGGGCCCCCTTCTCATGTATGAAATCGTTGAGCATATCGATGACCAGCAGGGCACCGTCTGCGTCAAAGGTAAAGGCCATGCTCTCACACCTCCCAGCGAATCCTACCGCTCCCCGCCGCGCGGGAAGCCCTCCGCCTCCCCGCGGTTACCCATCCGTTCCTGGCTCTACCTCCGCGCCGTGTACTTTCCATCTATAATACCCGCTTTACGAGCACATGGTTAAGGTGCGCCGGGCGGGACGCGCTACCTTGACTACCTTGGGAACCTGTTTTATTCAATTCCCCGCCTTGCCCAGAAGGACCGCATCATTGATGCCACCTTTCCGGGTTAACGGTGCCGGGCGAGGCATATCCTTCATGGGATTTCCACTATCAGATCTGCCATATTTTTACCCCCAATGAAGACGCCCCGCTTACGGTGCAAGCACCGGCTGCACCTCCTGTGGAGCTAAGGCCGTTTTTCCGCGCCGCCCTGCATCGCGGATACCACGGGCAACGGGGTCCCCTATAACGCACGGAGGGTAGTCAGACCTAAACCGGTTTTTAAGGACCCCTGGAGCCCGGTTTTTCTCCCGCGAGGCTTCAGGTACCCACCAGGGCGTTTATTTTCCTAGTCATCTCGGCGATAAGGCGCGCGGCCTCGGAGTCGCTCTCCGCCTCGCTGATGATGTGGAGGGTGGGTTCGTCCGGGTCGGGCAGCACCAGGACCCAGGAGGAACCGTCCATGTAGACCTTGACCCCATCCACCAGGTCCACTCTCTCCTGTGCGTACTCCTCCACCAGCCTCCTCATGATGGTGCCCTTCTGCTCCCAGGAGGCCAGGTATTCCGTGGACAGCATGTGGATGGGAGGCAGGCCGTTCACGTGACGGGAAAGGGGTCCCTCCACGCGGCTCAGGGCCTCGAGGAGCATGGCCGTGCTGGCCATGGCATCATAGGTGGGTATGAAGGAGGGGAAGATGAACCCCCCGCTGCCGGCTCCGCCGAAGACCACCCCGTCCTCCAGGGAAGCCTTCATGAGGTCACTCCTGCTGACCTTGGTGCGCACCACCCGGTTGCCGTAGCGGGAGGCTACCCTTTCCACCTGGGAGGTCACGCTTACTGGCACCACGATGCTGCCCCTCATCCCCGCTTCGCCCAGGAGCTCGACGAAGAGGAGGAGGGCCACCTGGGGATGGATCTGGCGGCCCGTCTCGTCGAGGAGGTAGAGCCTCTCCGCGGCGTTGTCCAGGAGGACCCCCAGCTCGGCTTCCGAGGATTTCACCAGCCGGGACAGGTTGCGCAGGGAGGCGTTGAGTTCCTCCTGGGAGAGGGTCACCCTCTTCTCGTCGGTGAAGTTGTTCAGGCTCAGGACGTCGCAGCCCATCTTCCCCAG
Source organism: Actinomycetota bacterium (assembly GCA_030019255.1). Lineage (NCBI taxonomy): Bacteria > Bacillati > Actinomycetota > Actinomycetota bacterium. Next base: position 39,827 of record JASEFK010000012.1, on the reverse strand, counting down.
GATGGAGGGAAGGATCATGCTGGCGCTGGAGAAAGCGTAGTCCACTACCACGCGGAAGCGCCTCTCCCGCAGGCGCTCGAGGTCCAGGCGGTCCAGGAGGGACTTGGTGTACATTTCCAGGACGCGGGGCGGGAAGACGATGGCCCCGATCTCGTCCATGAAGGCGCGCCGGAAGCTGGCCTGGCTGAAGACCTTCTCTATGTCCCGCTGCTTGGATTCCGGTATGTCTATGCCTTCCTCGTCGAAGAAACGAATCTCGATGGACTGGGGGTCGAAGGCTGAGATGCGCACGTCCACGCCCCCCTCGGCCCGCTCCGCCCGGATGGCGTAGCGGTTCACCGGAGCGGGAGATATTTCCAGGTCGGCGACGTTGACCCCCGCCGCGTTGAGGCCGCTTATCATGGCCCTCTTAATGGTCCTGGCGGCCCGCGAGGCGTCCCGGGAGGTGACCACGGTGGAGCCCACGGGAAGGGTGGACCCGTAGGCCATGGCCAGCCGGAGGGCCAGTTCCGGGGTCACGTCAACGTTGACGATCCCGGACACGGCCCTCTTGCCGAAGAGGGTGCGCAGGCCCCGGGATTCCCAGACGATGCTGGTGTTGACCGTGGCTCCCGTCTCCACCGTCTTGAAGGGGTATATCTTCACGTCGTGCTTGACCAGGACGCTCTCCCCGATGAGGCACTCGTCCCCCACCACCACCCCCTCCTCCAGCCGGACGTTGGCCTTGAGGTCACAGTTCTTGCCCACCACGCAACCCCGCAGGTGGCTCCCGTTGCCTATGTAGGAGTTCTCGTAGATGATGGCCCGGTGGAGGAAGGAGTCCTTCTTGACCACCACGTTGTGTCCCAGCACGGTATATTCCCGGATCTTGGTCCCGGATTCCACCTTGCAGTGGTCCCCCAAGACCGAGGGGCCCTTTATCTCCGCCCCCGGCTCGATGTCCACCCCCTCGCCCACCCAGACGTTCTCCGCCATGCGGAAGCCGGGGATGTCCACCTTGACCTTTCCGTCCAGGACGTCCCGGTGGGCGGCGACATACTGCTCGAAGTTGCCGATATCGCACCAGTACCCGTCGGCTACGTACCCGTAGAGGGGATAACCCTCCTCGAGGAGGCGGGGGAAGAGATCCTTGGAGAAGTCGTAAGGCTGGCCCTCGGGGATGAAATCGAGGACCTCCGGCTCCAGGACGTAGATACCGGTGTTGATGGTATCGCTGAATACCTGCCCCCAGTTGGGCTTTTCCAGGAAGCGCTCTATACGCCCCTCTGCGTCGGTGACTACGATCCCGAATTCCAGTGGATTTTCCACCCGGATGAGGGTGATGGTCACCATGGCCTTCCGACTGCGATGGAACTCCACCACCCGGTTGAGGTCAATGTCCGTCAAGGCGTCACCGCTGATCACCAGAAAGGTATCGTCCAAAAGGGAGGAGCTGTTCTTCACGCTTCCTGCCGTGCCCAGGGGAACAAACTCGGTGGTGTAATCCAGGTTCACTCCCCAATCCGCCCCGTCCCCGAAGTAATTGGTGATCAGCGTGGGCAGGAACTGCAGGGTGACCACCATCTCCCGGAACCCGCATTTCTTGAGCAATTCGATGATATGCTCCATCATGGGTTTGTTGACCACCGGGAGCATGGGCTTGGGCTGGTTGCTGGTCAAGGGACGCAGCCTGGTTCCCTGCCCTCCGGCCATGATAACCGCCTTCAACATCCACCTCCTGCACTCCCTTGTACGAGCTTGGCGGAGCTGCGTAAGTAACTTCGAGAACGCCGGTCGGGAAGCCCAGGAAGGCCATGATCCTCAATACGTGTTTCTTTCCCGCGCCGGCCTCAAGGCGCCTTAATGTTCTTTTACAGCGGCCGGAAAGGAGATGAGACTGTGATGAAGTCCGTTTCCGACCGGCTTAACCTTATTATAACCGAAAGCCTTCCTCTCTTTTTCCCGGAAGCGCGCCCGAACGACATGGGCGGACCGTACTCGTCGTGCTTGCAACCGCCTCTCTGAGCAGGGGCGTAACCATGCTCGTGGGTACCCCGGTGGTGGGCATCTTGATCCTCAGATGAGGGAAAAACCGGCCATGCACTGGAGAGAAGTCCCGGCCGCCTCCCCTGCTCCTCGTCGTCATATGCGTACCGGGCTTACGGAAGGCGGTAGGAGTGCGGGAGGTCCGGCGGCGAAAAAGAGGTGAAAAGGACTCGGGGGTGGCAGTGACGGAAATCGAGAGGGCGGTGGGATAAAAGATACTCCGGGATCCCTTACACGTTCCACCGTGGCCTGTATCCGCCCCAGTAATCGAGTACCGGAATCAGTCCGCCGCCGACGTGTGAATGACGGCGCTCCTCTCCAGCCTGCTTCAGTCCAGGAAATCGAGTACCAGAATCAGGGTGGGCTCGGGAAGCTCCCCGGGGTCTATATACACCGGCTTCTTCCCCACCTTCTCCACGCGCTCGAACCGGGAGAGGAAGGGCTCCTCGGTGAGGATGGGGAAGCTGCACCCGGAATTGCGGAAATGCATGGGCACGGCTATGCGCGGGGCGAGGGCCCTCACCACCTCCGCCGCCTGGGCGTCGTCCACGGTGAAGGTACCTCCCACGGGGACGAAGAGCACGTCCGCTCCCTTGAGCTCGGATACCAGATCCTCCTCCAGGAGATGCCCCAGATCCCCGAGGTGGACGAAGGTCAGGCCCTGTATTTGCACCCTGAAGACGATGTTGGATCCGCGTTCCTTTCCCCCGCTGGGATCGTGGAAGGTCGGAAAGCCCTCGATGAGCACGCCGTCTATCTCCCTCCGCCCCGCATCCCGCACCACGACGGGGTCGCCCTTCACCAGGTCCACGTTGGCGTGGTCGAAGTGATCGTGGCTCACCAGGACGATGTCCGCCTCCACCCGGGGAAGGGCATAACCCACCCCCTCCCCGTAGGGGTCGGTGACCAGGCGGTGCCCGGACCCGTCTTCCAGCAAGAACATGGCATGTCCCAACCAGCTGACCCTCACCGCGGAGGAAAGATCCTTCTCCTGGGTGAAATGGGAACTCATTTTCACACCTCCTCGCGAAGCGTAGCCGATGCTACCCGCATTCCGCTTCAAATTTCCGGCCCCATTACCGCGGGGCGGGTCTCAGGATTCCAGCCTTGCTCCTAACAATTTTATACCCCTGTGGAGGTAGATGAAACCGCTGAGGTAGGAGAAGAGGATGCCCGCGCAGAATATCGCCAGCCCCACGGGGTTCACCTGCCGGTAGAGGTTCCAGTAGATGAAGATGCAGATGGCGGTAAAGAGCAGGGCGGTGGCCAGCTTGCCCGTCCAGTGCACGGCCAGCTTCTCCCTCACCTGCGGGTCCCTGATGCCCACCACCGGGGCGCCCACGAGCATGAGCACGTCCCTGCTCACGATCACGATCCCCATCCACAGGGGCATGAAGGAACGCCACATGAGGGCCACCAGCACGGCGATGACCAGAAGGCGGTCGGCCAGCGGGTCCACCACCTTGCCGAACTCGGATATGGTGTTGGTGCGGCGCGCTATCTGGCCGTCTATGAAATCCGTCATGGCGGCGAAGACGAAGGCGGCGAGGGCCCAGGCATGAGCCGCGTCCCTGGCGTGAGGGTCGGCGGCGAAGATAAGCCACACCACCACCGGGATGAGCGCTATGCGCAGACAGGTGAAGAAGTTAGCGATGTTCCTCCTGATCATCGAGGACCTCCCTTCTCGTGGGATATCGTCATCCGATACGAAAAGCCCTGCCGCACCTTTCCCCATGGAGCCTCCTTTCGACCGACGCGGAAAGACCCGGCGCTTTCCCCCCTTAGTCCAACTGCAGGGGCATCCTGGGTGGAGTCGTCCAGAAGTGTATTTTAATCCGGGGGAGTGACGTACGAAAAAGGAGACCAAACGGCCAACCCACGGACGGCGAAAGGTGGTGTGCACGTTTCCTGATCGGGCACGCGGTTGAACCAGCGGTCGGTCCTAAATCAAAAGGCGGCTCACGCCGCCTTTCTTCTGGTCGGGATGGCCGGATTTGAACCGGCGACCTCTAGACCCCCAGTCTAGCGCGCTAACCAAGCTGCGCCACATCCCGGCTTGACAATTGTTATTTTATACCCAGCCCATGGGCCGTGACAACGCAATCCGGAAGCACGCCAGTCATTGGGGCACATGGGGGTGGAACGCCTCCCGATCCAGGGAGGGGTCGTAGAGACAGATGCGGTTGCGGCCCGTGAGTTTGGCGCGGTAAAGGGCGCGGTCGGCACGGTCGATGAGCTCCTCGGTGCCCTCGGCGTCTTCCGGAAAACCGGATATCCCCATGCTGACGGTGAGGTTCCCGCCGGGCTGGAATTCCTCGAAGGGGAATACGTAATCCTGGACCACCCGCCGTATACGTTCCGCGATGTTGAGGGCCTCCTGCTTGGCCACCTCGGGGATGATGACGGAGAATTCCTCCCCCCCGTAGCGGAAGACGGTGTCTACTTCCCGGACATTCTGCTGCAGGAGGCCGGCCATAATACGCAGCACCTCGTCTCCGCGCAGGTGTCCGTGCTGGTCGTTGTAGACCTTGAAATAGTCGATATCCAGCATGATGAAGGAGAAGGCCCTTCCGTAGCGCAGGGATCGCTTGACCTCCTCCCCGAGTACCCGCTTGAGGTGGCGGATGTTGTACAGGCCGGTAAGCTCGTCGGTGATGGCCAGCTGGCTTACCTCCTCGAAGAGGCGGGCCCTCTCCACGGCCACGCCTATCTGCTCCCCTATGGCCTTGGCCAGGGCGGCGTCCTCCTCGTCGAAGCCCCTTTCGAAATGGCTGGCCATGTGCAGTATCCCGTACAGCTTGGTGCCGGAACGGATGGGCACGCAGAGCACCGACCGGATATCCTCGCTCACCACCATGTTGGGACACCGCTTTTCGGACTCCACATCGGGACATAAGAAGTGGTCCCCGCTCCTGAGCACGAAGCAGTCCGCCACCGGCTCGAAGGGATGGCTCAGGTGTTTCTCGGCGTACTCCTGACCATACCCCAGGTTGCGCACCGTTCTTAGCATCCCCGACTGGGCATCCACCAGGTTAATGAGGGCCTTGTCCGGGGCAAAGAGGGCCCGGATGACGTCCATGGCCAGGTTGTACAGCTGGTCCAGGCTGGAGGTGGTATGGATGGCGTCCACCACCCTGATGAGACTGGTCAGCTGGGCGACCTTCTCCTCGCTGCGCCGGAAGAGGAGGGCGTTGTCCAGGAAGACGGAGATGTGGGGCGCGAGCAGGCACAGGAGCTCCAGGTCGCGCCGGGAGTAGCCCCTCCTGTCCATCTTGTTGGCTAGCACCAGTAGCCCTATCTTCTTGCCCCGCGCCTCCAGCGGGCAGGCCAAAAGGTCTAGCACGCGTATCTCCGGGAGCAGCGCGGGCAGCTCCATTTCCCGGCAGGCACGCCTGGTGAGGAGGAGGGGCCTGCCCTGCTCGAACGCCTTCACCAGGAGGCTTTCCGATCCCATGGGCATCCTCAAGCGGGTAGCGGTCAGGAAGTCGAGCCCCGGCGAGGGTTGCTGGGCCACCAGGGAAGCGGAATTCTCGTCGTGGGTCAAGAGGAGCGTGATCTCCGCGCGCATGATCTCGGCCATGCGGTAGGTGATCTCGGATATGACGTTGTAAAGGGCCGGGCTCTTGCTCGAACTGCGGCTTATCTCGTAGAAGAGTCGCAGTCGCCGCCGGTCCTTGAGGAGTATGTCCGTCACGTAGAAGTTGAGGATGGAGGCTCCGGCCAGGAACCCGTAGCGCAGCGCGAGGGCCCGGGGAAGGTCGTAACCCGAGGGAATGGTCCGGTCGGCCAGGATCACCGCCGTGTACCCCAGGAGGGCCAGAAGGGAGGCGAACACCGCCCCTCCGAACTCGCCGTAGACGCCTCCGATGAGCGAGGCCAGCCCCAGGAAGAGGAAGGTATAGCTCTCCACGCCACCGCAAAGGTAGATGGCCAGGCAGATGGCGGAGACATCGATGATCGCCGCCAGCCAGCGGAGCCTTCCCCTGAGGCTGAGCACCCGGTAATAGCGGTAGGTGGCCAGGGTGTAAGCGAGATAGATTCCTCCCAGGATATAAAGTGGGGGGTAGGAGATCTCCCCGCCCAGGTTCACGTCCAGGCGCTCCAGTTGAACCAGGAGCAGGAAACCGAGGGTGAAGAATAGCCGGAAGATGAACTCCCGCTTCCGCACCTCCCGGTCCGTTTCCCCGGCCCAGAGGCCGCCTTCCCCTCCGCCGCCAGCCGTCTCTTCCATCTCCCCTTGGATCCTGAAGACCTGGAAAAATACGAGAAAATATTATACCAATGCGCCGACAAGGGCGGGCATCGGCCGCGCATCTCCGGCTCCGGACCGGGATGGCGAGGATGCGCGGTACCGCCCCTCAGGCCCCGTCCTCCTCCCGGAAGGGCCGCATCCTCTCCACCAGCTCCGGGGGCACCTCGGCCAGGAGGCGGTAAAAACCGTCCCTGGTGCTCACCTCCAGCACCCTTCCCCGCCGGTAAAGCAGGGAGAGGAGGCGGCCCTCCTCCAGGGGAAGCTTCAAACGCATGGTGCGCGAGGCGGGGATGAAGGCGGCCATCTTCTCCTTGAGCTCCGGGAGGCCCTCTCCGGTGACCGTGGAGGTGAGCACGCTGCCGGGAAATTTCCTGCGCAGGGATTCCCTTTCCTCCGCCCCCAGGAGGTCGATCTTGTTGAGCACGTAGATAGTGGGAATTTCTAGGGCGCCGAGCTCCTCCAGGACCTCCTCCACGGCCCTGGTCTTCCGCTCGATATTGGAGGCCGAGGCGTCGATGACGTGCAGGAGGACGTCCGCCTCCCTGACCTCCTCGAGGGTGGACTTGAAGGCCTCCACCAGCTGGTGAGGCAGGTGGTTGATGAAACCCACCGTGTCGGTGATCACCGCGCGCCGGTTCCCCGGAAGCACCACCCGCCTGGTGGTGGGGTCCAGGGTGGAGAACAGGCCGTCCTCCACCAGGACACCGGCATCGGTAAGCCGGTTGAGGAGGGAGGACTTTCCGGCGTTGGTGTAGCCGACCAGGGAAAAGGTGGGGACCTCCAGGCGCAGGCGCCTCTTCCTCTTCACGCGACGCACCCGGGTGAGCTCCCTGAGTTCCCGGTTCAGGGTCCTCAAGCGCATGTTTATGCGGCGGCGGTCAACCTCCAGCTTGGTCTCGCCGGGTCCCCGGGTACCTATCCCTCCTCCCAGGCGGCTCAACTGGGCGCCCTTCCCGGTCAGCCTGGTAAGCTGGTAGCGCAGCTGGGCCATTTCCACCTGGGCCTTACCCTCCTTGGAGTGCGCGTGCTGGGCGAAGATGTCCAGGATGAGGGCGGTGCGATCAACGACCTTGATGCCCAGGGCGTTCTCCAGGTTGCGCTGCTGCGAGGAGGTGAGCTCCTGATCAAAGATGACCAGGTCGGCGCCATTTTTCGAAACCCGCCTCTGCAGCTCCTCCAGTTTCCCCCTGCCCAGGAGGGTGGCGGAATCCGGCTTCCGGCGAGACTGGACGAGGAAGTCGACCACCACGGCGCCGGCGGTTTCAGCCAGGGAGCGCAGTTCGGCCAGGCTCTCCTCGGCCTCACCCTCCGGGACATCCCCCCAGAGCACGCTCACCAGTACGGCCTTCTCCGCCTCCTCTTCCGGGAGTCGCTCGGAAAGGTCCCTGTGTTCCTCGCTCAAGGGTCGTCACCCCGCCTTACGTCCAGCCTGCTACCGGAAGGATGTATCCGGAATCCCGCCGCTCAGGAGAAGGCTTCCCGGAGCCTGCGCACCCCCTCCCTCAGCTCCTCGTCGGGCAGGGTGAGGGAGAACCTCACGTATCCTTCCCCGCGGGACCCGTAAGCGGCCCCCGGGACCACCACCACCCCCGCCCTGTCCAGAAGCTCACGGGTGAAGGATTCCGAGGTGTGGCCGTCGGGCACACGCATCCAGACGTAGAGGGTGGCCCTGGGAAGATCGACCTTCCAGCCCAGGGAGCGTAGTGCGTTCACCAGCTCGTCCCTCCGCCTGCGGTACACGTTCCGGTTGTCCTCCACGCAGTCCTGGGGACCCTCCAGGGCTGCCACGCCCGCCAGCTGGATGGCGTTGAAGACCCCGGAATCGACGTTGGTCTTCACCTTGCCCAGGGCGGCGACGATCTCCTCTCCCCCCACGGCGAAGCCCAGGCGCCATCCGGTCATGTTGTAGGTCTTGGATAGGGAATGGAACTCCAGCCCCACCTCCCGGGCCCCGGGGACCTCCAGGAGGGAGGGAGCGCGGTAGCCGTCGTAGGTGATCTCCGAATAGGCGTTGTCGTGAACCAGGACCACCTGGTGGCGCCTGGCGTAGAAGACGGCCCTCTCGAAGAAGGAAAGGTCGGCCACCGCCGCGGTGGGATTGTTGGGGTAGTTGATGAACAGCACCCTGGCCTTTTCCCAGACCGCGTCCTCCACGGAATCCAGGTCGGGCAGGAAGCCGTTCTCCTCGCTCAGGGGCAGGTCCACCGGTTGTCCGCCGGACAGGATGACCGCCGTGCGGTAGACTGGATAACCGGGATCCGGGACCAAGGCCACGTCTCCCGGGTTCAGGCAGGCCAGGGGAAAGTGGGCGATCCCCTCCTTGGAACCGATGAGTGTCAACACTTCCCGGTCGGGATCCAGCTCCACTCCGAAGCGGCCGAGGAACCAGGAGGCGGCGGCCTCCCGGAACCTCTTCATGCCCTGGTAGGAGGGATAGCGGTGGTTCTCCGGGCGCGCCGCCTGAAGGCGGAGCTCCTCCACCACGTGCGGTGGCGTGGGCAGATCGGGGTCCCCGATGCCGAAGTTGATTATCTCCACTCCCTTTTTCCTGAGCTCCTCCACTCGCCGGTCGATCTCGGCGAAGGGGTAGGGCGGGAGTTCCTCGATCCTCCTGGAAACTCTCACCATCTCCTCCTTGCAGGCTTTATATTTCCGAATCCTCTGCCGTTGGTCACCGCCCTCCAGAGGGCGACGGCGGGTAAACGTCCTCGCCCGGGTTCCGGGAATTCCCGGTACCGACTCAGTGACGGTCCATCCATCCGGGACTCAACTCTCCGCTGAATATCTCCACCGCGCCGCCCACCAGGTGTACGTGACCTCCCGGATCCGCGTAGATCCTGAGTTTTCCGCCCGGGAGCGACACCTCCATGGAGGTGACCCCCCTGCCGGAATGCACGCAGGCCACGAAGGCGGCGCAGGCTCCCGTTCCGCAGGCCTGGGTCTCCCCCACCCCCCTCTCCCAGACCCGCACCCTGAGGCGTCCCTCATCCACCACCTCCACGAACTCCACGTTGGTGCGGTGGGGAAAATAAGGGTGTCTCTCGATGTGCGGACCCCATTCCTTTACCGGTGCCTTCTCCACCTCGGGGACGAAGAGCACGCAGTGGGGATTGCCCATGGAAAGGCAGAGGGCCTGGGTCCTCGCCCCGTCCGGGAGGTCCAGGGTTATCTCCATCGGGGTGCCGGCTTCCACGGAGTCCGGGAGATCGGGACCGCCGAATTCCGGAAAGCCCATGTCCACGTCCACCTCCCGCACCCTTCCCTCCTCCACCGAAAGGCGCAGCTCCTTGGTCCCGGCCCCGGTCTCCACGAACATCGTCTCCCGGCTGATTCCCGCCCTCTCGTAAAGGTACTTGGCCAGGCAACGGATGCCGTTCCCGCACATCTCCGCCTCCGTTCCGTCGGCGTTGAAGATGCGCATCCCGGCGTCCCCCCCGGCACGTGGCGGACAGGCGAAGATCACCCCGTCCGCTCCCACGCCGGTGTGCCTGCGGCAGAGCTCCACGATCTCCGCGGGGGCAAGGAAAGGCCCTCCGCGGTCCAGGGCGCTCAGGATTATGAAATCGTTACCCGTGCCGTGATACTTGTAAAAGACCACCTACTCTCCTCCGCTCAACTCCTCCTGCAGGCACTCGAGCACTCTTTTCCAGCTCTCGGGGGGATGCTGGAGGAGCTCGTGCTCCTCGAGCCTCAACCATCGAAGTCCCGGCAGACGCCGGAACCAGGTCAGCTGCCTCTTGGCGTAGCGCCGGGAACGGCGCTTTATTTCAGAGATAGTCTCCCCGAGGGGTTTTTGGCTGTCAAGATAGGAAAGGACCTCCTTGTACCCCAGGGCCTGCCTCGCGGTACGGGAAAGGCCCCTTGCCGCAAGAGCCTTCACCTCTTCCACCAGCCCGGCGGAAACCATCTCTTCCACCCTTCGGTCTATGGCCCGGTAGAGGGCCTGGCGGGGGGCATCCAGGACCACGCCGCAATAGGGGTAGACCAGCGCCTGCTCGCCGCGACGCGACTGGAAGCGGGAAATGGGAACGCCCGTCCGCAGGTAGACTTCCATGGCCCGGATCACGCGGCGGGGATTGGAGAAGTCACCACGGGAGGCGAATTCGGGATCCACCTCCCTCAGTCGCCGCTTCAGTCCGTCCAGGTCCTCTTCCGCCCACTTTTCCAGTTCCCGCCGGAGTTCGTCCTCCTCGCCACCGGGCGGAAAGCGGAGGTCGTAGACCACTGCCTCGAAGTACAGGCCCGTTCCCCCCACCAGGAGGGGCACCTTTCCCCGTGCCGCCACTTCCTCCACCGCCCGGCGCGCCTCCCGCTGGAAGCGGGCCACGGAATAATCCTCGGCGGGATCCGCCACGTCGATCATGTGGTGGGGGACTATCTCCTGCAGCTCGGGCCCCGGCTTGGCGGTGCCGATGTCCATGCCACGGTATACCTGCATGGAATCCACGGAGATGATCTCCGCCTCCAGGTGGCGAGCCACCTCCACGGCTATGCGGCTTTTCCCCACCGCCGTAGGGCCCAGGACGGCGGCCACCCTTATTCCCTTGCCGGCGTTCCCCTCGGCCATCAACTTCAGGGTTGGTTCGTAGGTCTCGCGTGCCGGAGTGAAGCCTGCAGGCGCATGAAGCGGCCCTGGAGCGGGTCGGAGACCGCCGCGACCTCCTTCCTTCGTCCGGGCTTCCGGTCCGGAAAACCTTCCCTCCCCGCGGAACGCATGGAGGAGCGGCATGCCGCCATGTTCCATCCCCGCAATGCGCCGGCGCTCCGGGACGAGGACGCCGGATCCCGCCGGACAATGTGGCTCATCCCGGTCTCTCCTCTCGTGCGCATCCCGGGAGGCGCCTCCCTCGATGGAGCCGTCTCCCTCAATGGTGCCTCCGGACCGTGAAACGGTAGATGTGGATGGGTTCGTGCCCGCCGATCCCGGCCTTGCGCCTGGCGATGTCCAGCTGCTCCTCCACGGTGTCCACGCCTTCCAGGTCCGGGAGGAGGAGGCCCAGCCGCCCTCCGCTCTGGACGATGACCCCGTAGCGGCGGGGGTCGAGTTGGGAGATGTCCTCCACCGGTTCCGGTTCGCTCAGGACATCCACGCTTATGTCCAGGTCCGGGAGTTCATCCGGGCTCACGGGGGGGAAGCGGGGATCGCGGGTGGCGGCGCTGATGGCGTTGGAGACAATCTCCTCGGCCAGGTTATCCCGGGTGGGCTGGAAGGTGCCGATGCACCCCCTGAGCTCGCCCCCCTTCTTGAGGCTAACGAAGGCTCCGGCCCGCTCCCGCAGCTCCTCGGGCAGCCTCTCCCGGGGTCCGGGATCCAGGATTTTCCTCTCCCGGACCCACTTCTCGATGGCCGCTCGGGCAAGGGACACGTGAGGGCTGCTCGGGCTCCGGGTTTCCTTCCCGCTCATTCTCACACCTCCCGAGAGGAGATGAGGTGCAGGGACACCAGGTACCCTACCCCGAAGGGACCCTCGTAGGAAAGCACTTGGTTGTGCAGCTCCCCGTCCTTCAAGGCTCCCCACAGGGCGTGGATGGAACGGAGTCCGCATTCCCCAGCCGCTTCCACCAGTTCCTCCTCCAGCAGGTACAGGGACTCGAAGTCCCCGGTGCGGGCGATGTCCACGATGCGGCGGTCGAACTCCGCTGCCCGGGGATGATACCCGGCCGGCGCCCCCCTTATAAGGCGGTGAGAAAGATCCCCGCTGGCCACGAAGACGGCCTTCCTCCCCGTCCGGCGGCATGCCCGGCGCGCGATCCTCCCCAGGCGGAAGTGGCTCCGGTAATCCAGCCCGGAGATGGACAGGGAGATTATGGGCGTTTCCAGATACCGGTCGAGGTAGTAGAGGGGCACCAGAAGCCCGTGGTCCAGCTCCTCGCCCCTGTCCAGCCAGCCTCCCCTCGAGTGCTCCAGGGGTACCAGGGGGAGGCCCTCCGCCTTGGCTTCCTCGACCACGGCGCGAGCCAGCTCGACATCGTTGTTCTTGGCTATGCGCACCTGAGGACATCCGAAGGAGGCGAAACTCCCCTCCAGCCTTTCCCCCACCTTGACGGAGAAGGCGTCCCGGAAAATGGGGGTGTGGGGAGAGATCATCACCAGGACGTCCGGGCCCAGGTCCCTGACGGCCGACCCCAGTTTCTCCATGGCTTCCCGGGTGGAACGCACCCTCTCTAGTTCCCTGCCCCCGATGTCGGGCACCAGCAGCGGAGGGTGGGGGACTATGCACCCGCCTAAGATTCCCGCTTCAGCGCTCACTCCATCACCCCCAGCAAACGCCCTTCGACCGTTCACCTATCTCCAGACCCCGGGTTTCCGCGCTCCCAGGATGGGCTTCCGTAGTAACTCGCGGCCGGCCAGATATTAGGATACCCCGGTCCGGCGTCCGGGAAACAGCCCTCAACCGGTAAAGCCGCCTATCTCCACCAGTTCCCCGTAAAGGCTCCAGCTGCCGGAGTGGGTGATCCTCACCCGGGCCAGCTTACCCTCCAGGTTCTCCCGACCCCGAGGGAAATGCACCAGCTGATTTCCCCTGGTGCGCGCCTTCCACATGCCCTCGTCCTTGCGGCTGGGGCCTTCCACCAGAACGTGCTCCACCCTTCCCACCCTCCCCCGCAGGCTCTCCGCGGTCAGTCGGCGGGTGAGGTCCGCCAGCCTTTCCAGCCTTTCAAGCTTTACCTCCCTGGGGACGTCGTCGCCGAGCCGCGAGGCGGCGGTGCCCGGACGCGGGTTGTATATGAAGGTGAAAGCGGCGTCGAACCGGCACCGTTCCACCAGTTCCAGGGTCTGCCGGAAGTCCTCCTCGGTCTCCCCCGGAAAGCCTACCATGAGGTCGGTGGTCAGGACCACGCCATCCACCAGGTCCCGCAGTTCCTCCACCTTGCGAAGGTAATCCGCCGCCCGGTAACCCCGGTTCATGGCCTGGAGTATGCGGTCCGAACCGGCCTGCACGGGGAGGTGGACGTGCTCGCATACGTTCTCCGTCTCCGCGATGGCCTCCATTATCCGGCGGTCGAAATCGCGAGGGTGGGAGGTGGTGAAGCGTATCCATACCCCCGGGAATTCCCGCCCCAGGAGGCGCAGCAGCTCGGCGAAACGGCTGCGCCCCTCCTCTCGGAGGCGGTAGGAGTTTACGTTCTGGCCAAGGAGGTTGATCTCCCGCGCGCCCTCCTCCACCAAGCGTCCTACTTCCTCGAGTATCTCTTCCGGGGGCCTACTCATTTCCCTTCCGCGGACGTAGGGGACCACGCAGTAGGAACAGAAGTTGTCGCACCCGTGGGTTATGGTCACCCAAGCCCTGAAGTTCTCCTTCCTCCTGGCCGGAAGGCCAGCCAGGCGGAGACCGTTCATCCCCAGAGCGCAGACGCGCCTTTCGGCCGCCTCTTCCAGAAGCTCGGCGATACGGGGAAACTGGTGGGTCCCGAAGACCAGGTCCACGTGGGAGGCCCTCTCCAGGAGCCGCCGGCCGTCCTTCTGGGCCAGGCAGCCGCCCACGGCGATAAGGGTGCCCCTCTCCTCCTTCAACGGCCGGAGGGAGGAAAGCCGGCCGTAAAGCCTCTCCTCGGCACTCTCCCTCACGCAGCAGGTGAGGAGGATGACTGCCCCGGCCTGCCCAGGTTCGGTTTCCCGCCAGCCCGCGGCATGGAGGATGCCGGCGATGCGTTCGGCATCGTGAAGGTTCATCTGGCAACCGAAGGTCAGCAGGGCAAAGCTCTTTTCCTCTTCCATACCCTCATTGTAAACCATGTCTTGTTGTCTCGGACTCGGGCAAAGCCGGTTGGAACGCGACGCACTTCGAGCGGGAGGTGAAGGGAATCGAGAGGATATACCGGTGCCGCATGCTTCAGCCCGGACCGCCCCGTCCGCAGGGCCTTTTAATGGAGGGCGGGCAGGGCCCGCGCCTCCCGGACCGCGGGCGTTTTCCGTTCGGCCCGGCAGAGGAACGGAAAGGGAGGAAATGCCCTCGGAGGCCTCTATGCGCTTATCCTTCGCGTGGCTTCGGTAAGGAGCGTGAAGGTCGGCGCCTGGCCGCCCAGGGTCAGCGTGGCCTTACACGGACTCCAGGCAAAACTCCAGGCTGCGTCTAAGGTTGGACAGCACCCGCCTCTCGCCCAGCCGCGCTTCCAGGGGACCTGGACCGAGCTCCAGGGAGACCTTGCCCCGGTACCCAGTGGTCGAGAGCAGCTTCAGGAAACGGTCCAGGGGAAGGCGGCCGTCGAAGGGCAGGGCGTGATCGTCGAAGCCCTTGAGGTAATTGTTGGAAAGGTGGACGTGCCTGACCCGTTCTCCCAGAATATCCCAGGCGCGGAAAATGTCCACGCCAGCGATAGCGAAATGGCTGGTGTCGAAGACCAGGTGCGGGAAACGGGCCAGCGTCGGAAGGGAGTTGTAGAAGCTGAAGTTGAGGGGGCGGCGCAGCTTGAGCAGCATGGCGTTCTCCAGCGCTAGGCATACGCCTCCCCTCTCCCGGTCCGATTTCAGATCCCGGCGTACCCAGCGCGCGTACTGCCACTGCCAGAAATAGGGCAGATGGGCCACCACCACTCCGGCTCCCAGGCGGCGCGCCATCTCCAGGGAGTGCTCGATCTTGCCCCGATAGTCGCCCCACACCTTCCGCGCCGCCATTAGAAATGGGGCGTGAACGCAATCCACGCTCAGCCCGTACTTCTCCGCCAGGCGCCTCACTTCCTTCGGGGACTGGGTCTCGGGGCGTTTGGTGACCATGAGCTCCACGCCGCTGAAGCCCGCCTCGCCGGCCAGATTGAATATGCGCTCCAGCTCCCATTGGAAGAGGGAAGCCGTGGAAAAGATGAAATCTATGCCCATATCTCCCTTCTTCGCGCTCCGCCGTCATCCTCGCCCGTGAAGGATGCGGCGCAGGAGGCTACTGCCGGCCGCCGCGGTGGCCAGGAAGCTTCCCCACCTGGCCCAGGGGGAACGGAGGGCTTTCTCCACCGCGGCGAGGCTGGATTCCAGGCCGGAGAACAGATCACGTATCTCGCCGGTCGCCGCGGTGACGTTCTCCAGCTCCAGGTTGATCTCCTCCGCAGCCTTGTTCAGGTTGACCAGCAGCATATTCAGCTGGGGCCGGGCATCCTTCAGGGTACGGTTCACCTGGTCCACGCTCCTCGAGAGCTTGAGAGTCAGGCGGATCAGGAAAAAGCATAGGGTGGGCACGGAGATGACGGCCGCCAGCAGAAATATCACCTTGAGCGTGGTCATCCTTCCTTATCCTCCATGCTGCCTATCCCGCGTCGCCTCGCCTCCGCGCGATGCCCGGCCTGGCGGAGCACCGCCGGACAGGACACCGGTTAACCTATTTTATAGCCCCTACGGGAGGAGGTAAACAGGGGTATGTAAGCGGCCTGATTTTCGTTCGGTCACGTTTGTTCCGCGAAACCTGGAAATTTCTCCCTATTAGGCGGGGATTCCTTTTGTGCCGAATCGTTGCTTACGCCGACCTTCTGCAGAAACCCCCTTTTCTCTCCGATCCGGGTTGCATCATGACGTCTGGAAGCCTCTTCCTTTTCAGCGGGGATTTACCTTGAATCTGCCCGTTGTTTACGCCGACCTTCTGTAGAAACCCCCTTTTCTCTCCTATCCGGGTTGTGCCAATAACTCAGGAAGTTTCTGCCATCCTCCAGGAAAAAGCGTGTTGAGGAGCGGCCTCTTGTCCATTCCAGTATCGCGCGGGGTGCGGGAAGGTACTCCGCCTTACGAGCTTCATCCTGCGGCACCGCCGGGAAGGACAGTCGCGCCGGCGACTTCAAGGCCCGGTATCAGCGCGATTCGACGGAAAGCCTGATGGCCGTCCTCTCCTCACCGTCGATGATGATGTCGGTGAAGGCGGGGATACATACCAGGTCGATGCCGCTGGGAGCCACGAAACCCCTGGCGATGGCGATGGCCTTGATGGCCTGGTTCAGGGCGCCGGCTCCAATCACCTGGATCTCGGCGCTGCCCGACTCGCGAAGCACTCCAGCCAGAGCACCGGCCACTGAATTGGGGTTAGACTTCGAGGAAACCTTGAGCACTTCCATCTCCTTACTCCTCCCATTGCTCCTTCTGTGCGGCGAAGCCGACATCCCAGGTATCGGTTCTATTATAACGATGTCCTTTATACCTTTAAAGGGTAAGAAAGAGCTAGTGGAAATGATCGCGAAACCAAGGGACACCTCGCCTTCAAAAAGTCCGCGGCGGCGAGGGTTCGCCAGGTTCCGGTAAACCGTCGCCAGCCATATCGTGCTTCCTGCCGCGCCCCTTTCTCCAGGCCCCCTTAATCCTCCTTCTCGTGCAGGCGGAGGGAGATGATCAGCCGGTCCTTGCGCCTCTTTATGACCGGCTGCTCGGCGGTTAGCCAGCACCTCTCCCCAATGTCCGCGAAGACCTCGCTGAGGCGGTTGGCCAGCACCCTCAGGTCCTGTGGGGTGAGGCGGCGTGCCAGCTGGTCGCCCCAATCCGTGCGGGCCGGGCGGTGCAGGTCCGAGCGGCGGATGCACGGGTCGTCGGCGCCGCGGCGCAGGAGCTCGTTTATGCTCATCAGTGGCGGTATCTCGTATTCAAGTACCCGGAAGGCGTTGCGCTCGGAGACCGCCAGTCCCAGCCGCTCCCAGGCGAAGCTCCTCAGGGCCTTCCCTTCCTTGATGCCGCCCAGTTCGAACCACAGCGGGCGTCCTTCGACCTCCTTCCCCCCTGCCCACGATTTCCGGAGGTCCGAGGAGAGGTGGTAGAGGGTGGAAAGTATCTCCGCGTTGGACCCCAGGTATATCTCCACGCCGTCGTCCTGGACCACGAACTCCGTGAGCACGCGGGGCACGTTGTGGGGGCCGCCGGCCACCTCCAGGCAGCCCTCCTCGTTTACTTCCAGCCGCGGAAAGGTGGACTGGTCCTTTCTTTCCGGGACGTTCCGGGTGTCTATGCGCGCCCGGATGACGGTTCCCCTCCCCACCTCCGAACCGACCAGATGCACCTCTCCCACCACCTGCTTAATGGAATAGAGAGCCATGCCCCTGCCGTGGATGCCCAGGTGATCGGCCACCACCTCCTTGATCTTGGAGGTCACCCGGGCCTCGAATATCTTGTGGTGCAGCTCGATGGGTATACCGCCGCCGTCGTCCAGGACGCATATGTTCCTCCAGCGCCCCCTCTCCTTCTGGAAGGAGACCAGGATGTGCCTGGCGCCCGCGTCGCGGGCGTTGCGCACCAGTTCCTTTACCACGTCCTCGACGCTGCGGATGTCCTGGAGCGCCTGCCGCCTCTCCGCCTCGGTGACCCGAAGCCGCACGTACCCGTGACCCAGGTCCTCCTCCACGGTGAAGGTGGCCGGGTCGGCGAGTTCTTTCACGAAACCGAGGAGGTCGTTGCCGTTGTCCGCCTCGCGCATGGCCCCACCTCGTCCTTCGGCTGTCCCGCGACCGCCGCGCGACTCGCACGGCCATCGCCACCAGGGGTTTCTGGCATGCATGATCCGCCGCCCGCCCTACTGATTCATCTCGGCAGCCTGTGGTTACCCCTGAACCCCCGGTCCGCAAAAAAGGGGCCTGCCCAATAGACGACAGAACCCGACAACCAAGATAGGAAGGTCGCGGCGCTCCGGTCAAGACCCCCGGGGGTCCTTGCGGGGGGTTCGACGAGTTCCCCCGGCGGCATACAGCGTTTTCTCAGTGGGAGGAAAAACCCTTCATCTTACCCTCACAAAGCAGCCCGGGGCGGGAGCCTGAACCGGGTTTCCTGGCCACGGTGAGCTGGTAGCGACCATCACTTGGCGTAATCCACGACCCGCTTCTCCCGGACCACGGTTATCTTTATCTGGCCGGGGTATTCCAGCTCCTCCTCTATCTGGCGGGCTATCTCCCGGGAGAGGGTGATGCAACCCAGGTCGTCGATGACGTCGGACTTCACCATGACCCTGATCTCCCTGCCCGCCTGGAGGGCATAAGAGCTCTCCACGCCCTCGAAGGAGTCGGCGATGGTCTCCAGCTTCTCCAGCCGCTTGATGTAACTCTCCAGGGTCTCTCTCCGCGCCCCGGGCCGCGCCGCGCTTATGGCGTCCGCTGCCTGGACCAGCACCGCCTCGATGGTCTGGGGTTCCACCTCGCCGTGATGGGCCTCTATGGCGTGGATGACCGCCGGACTCTCCTTGAGGCGCTTGGCTAACTCCGCGCCGATGATGGCGTGGGAACCCTCCACCTCGTGATCGATGGCCTTACCGATGTCGTGCAGGAGGCCCGCCCTCTTGGCCAGCTTGATGTCCGTCCCCAGTTCGGCGGCCATGAGCCCGGCCAGGTGGGCCACCTCCAGGGAATGCTTGAGCACGTTCTGTCCGTAACTGGTGCGGTACTTCAGCCTTCCCAGAACCCGCATGAGCTCAGGGTTGACCCCGTGGAGGCCCACCTCGAAGACGGCCTGTTCGCCCACCTCCTTGATCTCCGCCTCCACCTCGGCCTTGGCCTTCTCGTACATTTCCTCGATGCGGGCGGGCTGGATGCGGCCGTCGGCGATGAGCCTCTCCAGGGTCAGGCGCGCTATCTCCCGCCTCACCGGGTCGAAGCTGGACAGTATGACCGCCTCCGGGGTGTCGTCGATGATCAGGTTTATGCCTGTAAGGGTCTCGAAGGTGCGGATGTTCCGCCCTTCCCGACCGATGATCCTCCCCTTCATCTCGTCGTTGGGCAGGGGGACCACGGAAACGGTGGTCTCCGCCACGTGATCGGAAGCGCATCTCTGGATGGCGTTGGCGATGATGTTCTTGGCCCTCTTGTCGGCCTCCTCCCTCACCTTGAGCTCCATCCGCTTCAGGATCTGGGCCGCTTCCCGCTTGCTCTCCTCCTCCACCTGGGCCAAGAGTATCTGCTTGGCTTCCTCCCTGGATAGACCGGCTATCTTCTCCAGCTTCTCCTGCTGCTCCTGAAGGGTTCTCTCCACTTCCTTTTGCATGGATTCCAGCTGAGATTCCCTCTCCGCCAGGGCCTTTTCCCTTTTCTCCAGGTTCTCCGCCCGGTTGTCCATCTGCTCTTCTCTCTGGAGCAATCTCCGCTCCAGCCTCTGGAGCTCGCTGCGGCGGTTCTTTATCTCCCGCTCAGCTTCATTGCGCATGGCGAAGATCTCATCCTTAGCCTCAAGTAGAGCCTCGCGTTTCTTGTTCTCCGAGGTCCTCTCCGCTTCCTCTATGATCTTCCTGGCCGCATCCTCGGCGGAGGATATCTTGGACTCGGCTATGATCTTCCGCCCCAAATAACCACCCAGGGCCCCCACCAGCAGGGCCGCTACTCCGATAATGATTGCCAATACCATGGTCATTTCCTCCCTTCTTGTATGTCAAACCGGGTTAAACCCCGGAGAAATAACGCAAAAATGCCGAGTTTTAATCTCGGCATAAGGTTAAATCTACGGTTTAGATTGACCGTAAGGTTCAGGTATCAACTCCTTGCTCTCTTACGGCTATCCATGAAGCGGCAAAGCCGCTCGGATATCAACCAGCTGCCAATAACCTTAGCCGAATTTTATTCTAAGAAAAGCGCCGATATAGTGTCAAGGAAACCCCACATCCGGAAGGAGGGGGTTCCCCTGAATACCCCAGGCGGATACCATGCCATGCCGCCTTACTCGGAACCCCTGGAGGCGGCCTCTGGCTTGGCCTTGGACCCGTTGGTGTTGTTGGCCTTTCCGTTCTGCGCCACCCGAGGCACGATCTCCGGGACGGGAGGGAGGTTGAGCATGGCCCTCAACTGGTTTTCCAGCTTGCGCATGAGGTCCGGGTTGTCGGAAAGGTATTGCTTGGCGTTTTCCCTTCCCTGCCCCAGCTGCTCCTCGCCGTAGGTGTACCAGGAACCGCTCTTCTTCACCAGGCCGTGCTCCACCGCCAGGTCCAGGACATTTCCCTCCGAGGAAATCCCCTTCCCATACATGATGTCGAATTCCGCCTTCCGGAAGGGCGGGGCCATCTTGTTCTTGACCACCTTGACCCTCACCTGGTTGCCGATGATCTCCGCACCCTGCTTGATGCTGTCCAATTTTCTTATGTCCAGCCTCACGGAGGCGTAAAACTTCAACGCCTTCCCACCCGGCGTGGTCTCCGGGCTTCCGAACATCACGCCTATCTTCTCTCGGAGCTGGTTTATGAAGATGGCCGTGGTGTTGGACTTGCTTATGGTTCCAGCAAGCTTGCGCAGGGCCTGGGACATCAGCCGGGCCTGGAGGCCCACGTGGGAGTCACCCATCTCCCCCTCGATCTCCATGCGGGGAACCAGTGCGGCCACGGAATCGATGACCACCACGTCCAGGGCCCCGCTGCGGACCAGCATATCCGCTATCTCCAGGGCCTGCTCGCCGGTATCCGGCTGGGAGATGAGGAGCTCGTCCACGTCCACCCCCAAGGCCCTGGCGTAACTTGGGTCCAGGGCATGCTCGGCATCGATGAAGGCGGCGATGCCGCCGCGTTTCTGCGCCTCGGCGATAATGTGCAGGGCTACGGTGGTCTTTCCCGAGGACTCGGGGCCGAAGATCTCCACGATACGTCCCCGCGGTACCCCCCCTATCCCCAGGGCGATGTCCAGGGAAAGGGCGCCCGTGGGTATCACCTCCACCTGGAAACGGTGGTTGTCCTGGCCCAGCTTCATGATGGAACCCTTGCCGAACTGCCTTTCAATCTGCATCAGGGCCATCTCCAGTGCCTTTTCCTTTTCCACTTTCATCCTCCCGCTCTTCTCACGTCCCGACCTTCACCATGAACCGCCCGTGCGCGAAGTCCTCTCGTCAAGTCCTCACTGATTATATTTCCGCGGGGTGACAAAATTACCTTTACCTCCAGCCCTGAAGGACCCTGGAGGCGGAGGTCCCATCGAACATGCGTCCCGACGGGGAACGACGGTAAACCACGCTGTTGCGGGGTGCACGAGATCAATTTTTCCGGGCCGGCGCCGGTCCGCCCGGCTCAAGATCCGGCGAGGTGGCGAAGATCAGGACCGGCGGCGCGTCATGCCGCAGCCCTCACTCCTTCCTCCGCAGGCGGGCGATAAACATCCCCTCCATGCCGTGGCGATGAGGCAGGATCTGGAGGTATCCTCGCGGCGAGAGATCCACCGCCAGCGTTTCGGGGATCAGGGAAGCCGGGCTCTCCGGCACGAAATCCTTCCTCTCCCGCAGGAAGTCCTCCACCACACCAACCGTCTCCTCGAGGGTGAAGGTGCATACGGAATAGACCAGGACCCCGCCGGGGCGCACCGCCTCCGCGCAGCCTCGGATGAGCCTGGACTGCACGCCGGCCAGGTTGGCGATGTCGCCGGGGAAACGCTTCCACTTCAGTTCCGGATTCCTGCGCAAGGTTCCCAGCCCGCTGCAGGGAGCATCCAGGAGCACGGCATCGGCGGAAACCTCCACCACCTCGCGCAGGCGCGCCGCGTCTCCCATCCGGATATCGATGTTTTTCAGCCCCAGCCGCCTCACGGCGTTGCGCATGGCCTTAAGTCGCCCGGGGTTGCGGTCCACGGCGATCACCCGGCACCTCTCCCCTCCCAGCAGAGCCAGGTGGGTGGACTTTCCTCCCGGAGCGGCGCAGGCGTCCACCACCACCTGCCCCTCCCGGGGATCTACCACGTGGCTGACCAGCATGGAGCTCTCGTCCTGAACCACGCAGAGGCCTCTTTCCAGCCAGTCCAGGAGGGTTGGATAGGGGACGGCCACCTCCACCAGGGATTCGGGGAACAGGGCGGAGGGTCTCCCCCGCCAGCCGTGGGATTCCATCTCCACGAGGAGCTCCTCCCGCGAGGTGCGGAGAGGATTTATCCGCAGGGTGAGGGTGGGGATCCGGTTGTCCGTCCGGCAGAGCTCCAGGGCTTCCTTCTCCCCAAAGCGCTTTATCAGGTACTCAACCAGCCAGCGGGGATGGGAATGGACCACCTCCAGGTGGAAGGGAAGGTCCTCCGGACCGGGCCAGGAAACATCTTCCAGCCCCTCGGCCACGCCGCGCATCACCGCGTTGACGTAGCCCGCGCTTTTCCCAAGGTGCCTTTTGGCCAGCTCCACGCTCTCATTTACCGCCGCGTGGGGAGGCACCCGCATCTCCAGCAGCTGGAAGACCCCTAAACGCAGGATGTCCAGGACCTCGGGATTGAGCTCCTTCAGGGGGCGGTTGGAAAAGGCGGCGATGACGTGGTCGATCTTGTTGCGGTGCCGCTGCACACCGTAGGCCAGCTCGGCCACTAAGGCGCGGTCGCGGGCGCTCAGGTTGCTGCCGTCCAGGCCGTACCTGATAAGAAGGCCTAGGTAACCCCCCTCGGCGTGGACGCGCCGGGTAAGCCGGTAGGCCAGGTCCCGGGCATCGGCGGGAGGGACCGCCGCCTTCCTCTCCCTCGCGCGGACGCCCTTCCCCTTCCTTCTGTTGTCAGCCATTTCCGACCACCGCTTCGAAGAAACCCCCTTTTCCGCCGCGGTAGCCCCTGAGGAATTCGGCAGCCTCCATGCGCCTGCGGCCCTCCGGCTGCAGTTGGAGCACCTCCAGGGCGCCGTGCCCCGTTCCCACCAGCATCTCCCTCTTCCCCTCCCCGGCCAGCTCTCCGGGTTGAAGGCCCAGGACGTCCTCACGCGGCCGCGAACGGAGTATCTTCATCCATTTCCCTCCCAACCTCCCCCGCGCGCCCGGAGAGGGGGCCAAGGCCCGGATCCGGTTGTGGATCTCGGACGCCGGCATCTTCCAGTCTATCAACAGCTCCTCCTTCCGCAGGGGAGGGGCGTAGGTGGCTTCACGCGGATCCTGCTCCCTCGGAGGCAACCTTCCCTCCAGGTAGGCGGGAAGCGCCGCCTCAACCAGGTGCGCGCCCAGCTCCGCCAGCCGGAGCCGCAGGGTTCCCGCGTCGTCCTCGGGAAGGACCTCCACCTCCAGGGCGTCCACCACCGGTCCGGTGTCCAGCCCCTCGTCCATCACCATCAGGGATACCCCGGTCCTCGTCGCCCCGTCCATCAGCGCCCGGCGGATGGGCGCTGCACCGCGGTACCGCGGCAGGAGCGAGGGGTGCAGGTTCAGGAAACGTCCGGGCAGGAGGGAAAGAACGCCCCCCGGTATCAGGTTCCCGTAGTCGCAGACCAGGATGAAATCGGGCCGGTGCCGGTCCAGGATCTCCTTGAATTCCCATTCCGCCGGCCTTTCGAGCTTGTGGAGGTCCAGCCCCCTCCTTCCCGCCAGTTCCGCCACCGGGGTGGGCCGCGTACGCAGTCCCCTTCCGGAGGGCCGGTCCGGACCGGTGATCACCTCCCGTGGGTTCAGCCCCCCGCTGAGCAGCTTCTCCAGGGCATCACGCGCGTAATCACCGGTTCCCAGAAAAAGGAATCTCAAGGAAACGAAGTCCCCCTCCCTTATTTCCGGCGGTCAGTCGCTGCACTCGGGTTCAAGTTCTCCCTGTAGGAACTGTATGGCCTGCACCCTGCTCGAGCGGTCCGTCCTGTCCAGGATGAGCCGGCCGTCCAGGTGGTCCAGTTCGTGCTGGAAAACCCTGGCAAGCCAGCCCTCCACCTCTAACCGCCTCGGGCTGCCATCCAGGTCCAGGCACTCCAGGACCAGGGACAGGTGCCTGGTCACGGGCACCGCCACTCCCGGAAGGCTGAGGCATCCTTCCAGATCCTCCCCCGTCTCCTCGGATACGGACACCAGGCGCGGATTGATGCAGGCCCTGACCTCCCCCTGGTCCTCGTAGACGAAGACCCTCTTCAGGACCCCCAACTGGTTCGCGGAAAGACCCGCTCCTCCCGGACGGGGCAGGGAGTCCACCAGGTCCCGGACCAGCTTTTCCACGCTCTCGTCGATCTCCTTCACCTCCGGGCAGACCTCCCGGAGCACGGGATCCCCGAAGACCCTGATGGGAAGAACCGCCATTTTCACGCCTCCACCAGCGACACGACTCGAGTTCCGCAACGCCTCAAGACTAACACCCGCGGCCCCCGGGGGCCTTGACCCCGCTCAATCCAGGCCGGCCTCCCGGCGCAGGATCTCCGCCTTGTCCGTCCTCTCCCAGGTGAAGTCCTTGTCCATGCGCCCGAAATGGCCGTAGGCCGCCGTCTTCTTGTAGATGGGCCTCCTGAGATTGAGGTCCCGGATGATGGCCGCCGGGCGCAGGTCGAAGTGGGCCCGGATGAGCTCCAGGATGGTGTCCAGCTCCACCTTCTCCGTGCCGAAGGCGTCGATCATTATGGACACCGGACGGGCCACGCCGATGGCGTAGGCCAGCTGGATCTCGAAGCGGTCCGCCAGCCCCGCGGCCACCACGTTCTTGGCCACGTAGCGCGCCGCGTAAGCCGCGGAGCGGTCCACCTTGGTGGGGTCCTTTCCCGAGAAGCAGCCTCCCCCGTGCCTGGCCATGCCCCCGTAGGTGTCCACGATGATCTTCCTCCCGGTGAGACCGGTATCGCCCATGGGGCCTCCGGTGACGAACTTCCCCGTAGGGTTCACCAGCACCCGCAGGTCCTTGTCCACCATCTCCGGGGGTAGCACCGGGTGTATGACGTGCTCAATGAGGTCGGGCTTCATGAGCTCCTCGATGTCCACGTTGGGGCGGTGCTGGGCGGAGATGAGCACCGTGTTCACCCTAACTGGCCTGCCGTTCTCGTATTCCACGGTGACCTGGGACTTGCCGTCCGGCCGCAGGTAGGGAAGTATGCCCGCCTTGCGCACCTCGGCCAGACGGTGGGCCAGCTTGTGCGCCAGGATGATGGGCATGGGCATGAGTTCCGGCGTCTCGTTGCAGGCGAAACCGAACATCATGCCTTGGTCCCCCGCCCCCAGGGAATCCAGCATCTCGTCCTCGGTCATCCCCATCCTGGCCTCGTAGGCTTGGTCCACGCCCTGGGCGATGTCCTGGGACTGGGGATCGATGGAGACCACGATGCCACAGGTCTCGTAATCGAAGCCGTACTTGGCGCGCGTGTAGCCGATTTCCTCGATGGTCTTGCGCACCACGCCGGGGATGTCCACGTAGGTGGAGGTGGTCATCTCCCCCGCCACGATCACCAGGCCGGTGGTCACCAGGGTCTCTACGGCCACCCTTCCGAAGGGGTCATCGCGGTACACCTCGTCCAGGATGGCGTCGCTTATCTGGTCGGCTATCTTATCCGGATGCCCCTCGGTGACGGATTCCGAGGTGAACAGGTACCTGTCGGTCACTTCCTCTCCTTTCCCTTCGGCCGCATAAAGGAATCCCTGCGGCTTTCCAACCCTAATCGAAACATTATACTACAATAATATCTCCCATCCGCCTCCCACCCGCATGCCTGCCAGGGATAACGGTGTTGCCCACCATTCCTTAACCCTGAATGCGCCTGCGGTCACCATGCGGCGTATCCATGCGCCCGGAGAATATTTACACGTCTGGGAGACGGGAGGGGCAACCATCTTCGGCGTCTTTCCGTGCCCGGGCGGTACCTGAAACTTCCATGTTCAATGGGAAAATATTCCAACAATTACGTACCGGAGATCCCCCGCCGAGGGGAAACGGCAAGCCCCAGGCTCCCTCCACCGGAAAGGCCGACGAAGTACCGTCTCGTCCCCCATCCGCCACCAGGGAACGGAGGCCGGCGGTATTCCCCGTCTCTCCAGGATACCCAGGAAGGCCGAGGCCACTTACGTGGCCGTGATCACTTGTAAATGAAGATGAGGACTATGGTGGTGATGACGAAGACGAAGGCGCTGGCGATGGTGATGCGGTCCAGGTTTTTCTGCACCACCTGGGTCCCGGAAAGGCCCCCCAGCGAGGACCCTCCGAAGGCGCTGGAGAGGCCGCTCCCCCTCCCGGAATGCAGGAGGACGAAGACGGTCATGGAAAGCCCGGAGATAAAGAAGAGGGGGATCATGATGTATTTCAGGATATCCAATTCCTACCTCCCGGCTGCACGTCTCAAGGTCATTCCTTCTCGCGATCCTGCGTCCTTAAATGCGGAACGGCCCACCAGGGGTATTTTACCACGACGACGTCTCCCCCGTCCCCGCGCTTGACATTTAGGAGGTCAATCGCGGAAGCGAGCGATAGCGGCGAAATCCTTCGCCTTCAGGCTGGCTCCGCCCACCAGCGCCCCGTCGATGTCCGGCATGGCCATGAGCTCCGCGGCGTTATCCGGCTTCACGCTGCCGCCGTAGAGGATGCGCACCTCTGAGGCGGTGTCCTGCCCGTACCTCTCGGCAAGCCAGCCGCGGATGAAGGAGTTCATCTCTTGGGCATCCTCGGGGGTGGCCGTTTTGCCCGTCCCTATGGCCCATATGGGCTCGTAGGCGATCACCAGACCGGAGACCTCGTCGCCGGTCCAGGCGGAGAGAGCCGCCTCCAGCTGCCCCCGCACCTTGGAGACGGCCTTCCCCTCCTCCCTCTCCTTAAGGGTCTCGCCCACGCACAGGATGGGCACCATTCCCTCCTCCAGAACCGCACGCGCCTTGGCGGCCACCAGGTCGTCTCCCTCCCCGATGATCTCCCGGCGTTCGCTGTGGCCCACGATTACGTAAAGTACTTCCAGGGCCTTGAGCATGCGGGGTGATATCTCCCCGGTATAGGCCCCTTCCGGCGCTGGGTATACGTCCTGGGCCCCCAGGGCGATCCGCGAGCCGGATCCCCTGAGCGTGCGCGAGACGTCGGAGAGAGCGGTGAAGGGCGGGCAGACCACTACCTCCACCCCTTCCAGCCCAGCCAGGAGACCGTCCAGTTCCTTCACCAGTTCCACCGCCTCGCGGTGATCCTTGTGCATCTTCCAGTTCCCTGCAACCAGCGGCAAGCGCATGGGTAAGGTCCCCCTTTCCTTATTTTTCCTGAAGAACCTCCACCCCCGGAAGTACCTTGCCTTCCAGGAATTCCATGGAGGCGCCACCGCCCGTGGAGATGTGGGTGAAGCGGTCCTCCAGGCCAAACTTGCGGATGGCGGCTATGGTATCTCCCCCTCCGGCAACGGTTACCGCTCCCGAGGAGGCTATGGCCTCCGCCACCCTCCGGGTACCCTCCTGGAAACGTTCCCACTCGAAGACGCCCATGGGGCCGTTCCAGAAGACGGTGGCCGCCTGGCCTATTCTGGAAGCGTAGGCCTCGCAGGTACGCGGGCCGATGTCCAGGCCCATCCAACCTGGAGGGATGTGCTCCGCGTCCACCACCCGACTCTCCGCGTCGGGTCGGAAGTCGTCGGCCACCACCAGGTCCCGGGGAAGGAGGATCTCCGCCCCCCCGGCCGGGCCTCCCTCCACCAGTTCCCCCACCTGGTCCAGAAAATCCTCTTCGCAGAGTGATTTCCCGATTTCCAGTCCCTTCCATTTCATTATCGTGAAGCACATGCCCCCGCCCAGGATGAGGGTGTCCACCAGCTCACGCAGCCTGGAGAGCACCTTGAGCTTGTCGGAGATCTTGCTTCCCCCCAGGACGGCCACGAAGGGCCGGCCGGGATTCTGCACCAGCCCTCCCAGGGCCCGGAGTTCCTTCTCCATGAGCAGGCCGGCCACGGCGGGGAGCCGCTCCGCCACGCCCACCACGGAGGCGTGTGCCCGGTGGGCCGCCCCAAAGGCGTCGTTCACGTAGAGGTCGCCCAGTCGCGCCAGGGCGGCGGCGAACTCGGGGTCGTTGGCCGTTTCGCCGGGGTGGAAGCGCAGGTTCTCCAGGAGGACCGCCTCGCCGGGACGCAGGGCGGAGCAGACTTCCTCCACCTCGGGGCCCACCACCTGGTCCAGCTTGCGCACCGGCGCTCCCAGGAGCTCTCCCAGCCTCTTGGCCACCGGGTCTAGGCGCAGCTTGTCCACCACCTGCCCCTTTGGGCGTCCCAGGTGGGACATGATCACCAGGGAGGCTCCCTTGTCCAGGAGATACCGGAGGGTGGGCAGGGCGGCGCGTATGCGGGTGTCGTCCTCTATCTCCCCGCTTTCGGTGAGGGGGACATTGAAGTCCACCCTGACCAGCACCCGCTTGCCGGCCACCTCCACGTCCCGAACGGTCTTCTTGGTCATTTCCGCCTCCGTATCAGGCGAAGAGGATGCCCAGCAGGTCCACCAGGCGGTTGGAGAAGCCCCACTCGTTGTCGTACCAGGAGACTATCTTACACAGCTTCCCCATGACCATGGTGGACTGGGCGTCGAATACCGAGGAGGCCGGGTTGCCGATGACGTCCGAGGAGACGATGGGGTCCTCGGTGTACTCGAGGATGCCCTTGAGGGCTCCCTCCGCGGCTTCCTTCATGGCTGCGTTTATCTCCTCCTTGCTCACCTCCCGGCTCAGGACGGCGGTCAGGTCCACCACGCTCCCGTCCATCACCGGAACGCGCATGGCGATGCCGTCCATCTTGCCCTTGAGCTCCGGGATGACCAGGCCTATGGCCCGGGCGGCACCCGTGGAGGTAGGGATGATGTTGCCCGCCGCCGCACGGGCTCGCCGCAGGTCCTTGTGAGGCAGGTCCAGGGTACGCTGGTCGTTGGTGTAGGCGTGCACGGTGGTCATGAAGCCGGATTCCACGCCGAAGCTCTCCATGAGCACCTTGACCACCGGGGCCAAGCAGTTGGTGGTGCAGGAGGCGTTGCTCACGATGTGATGCGAGGAGGGATCGTACTTGTCGTGGTTGACCCCCATGACCACGGTGATGTCCGGATCGGTGGCCGGCGCGGTGATGATCACCTTGCGGGCCCCGGCCTCCAGGTGCTTTGAGGCTTTCTCGCGAGCGGTGAACCTTCCGGTGGCCTCGATCACCGCCTCGACTCCCAGGTCCTTCCAGGGAAGCAGGGCGGGGTCGGACTGGGAGAGCACCTTTATCTCCTTGCCGTCCACCACCAGCTTCCCCTCCCCCGCGGAAACCTCGCCCGGGTACCTTCCGAAGACGGTATCGTACTTCAGCAGGTGTGCCAGGGTGGCGGGGTCGGTGAGGTCGTTCACGGCCACTATATCCACGTCCTTGCCCGCCGCGGCGCGCAGGAAGAGCCTTCCTATCCTGCCGAAACCGTTTATCCCGACCTTGACTCCCATTTCCTACCTCCTTCCATCTCCATCTCCATCTCCATCTCCATCTCTATCTCTATCTCTATCGCCGTCAAGCCGCTCACTCTGACATTATAAGCAAAAGGGAGGGCGTTTAAACTCGGGAAGGGATCGAAGAGTCCTTCCCGCGTCGCGTGGGAGCGGTGTCGCAGCGGCGTCCAAAGAGGCGAAGTATCCGAAGGGTTCAAGGGAAGCATTGCCACGTCGCGGCTAGAACTTGCACGAGCCGTTAAAGGTCCATCCACTCCGGTTCCGGTTTTTCGGCTGGGCGGCCGCGCTCGTCACCTACGTCTTCCCCAGCTCCGCGGCCAGGCGGCTCAAGCGCCGCATGCGGTGGTAGACGGCGGACTTGCTCAGGGCGGGTTGCATGAGGTCGCCCAGCTCCTTGAGGGTGGCCTCGGGATGCTCCAGGCGGAGTTCGGCTACGGAACGGAGTGCCAGGGGAAGGTTCTCCAGTCCGATGGTGTCCTCGAGAATCCTGATGTCCCTGAGCTGCCTTTGGGCGGCGTCCACCGCCTTCTCCAGGTTGGCGGTCTCGCTGTTCACCCGGCGGTTGACGCTCTCCCGCAGTTCGCGCAACACGGACTCGCTCTGCAGGCGGAGCAGGGCCTCGTGAGCTCCCACCAGGGCCAGGAAGTCGGCCTGATCGGCCCTGCTCTTGGCGTACAGGGTGATCATGTTCCTCCGCTCCGTCACCTGGGTGCGGATGCCGTATCTCTTCAGCAGCTCCCGGAGGTCCCGGGCCATCTCCCAGTGCTGGGTATTTATCTCCAGGTGAGCGGGAAGATCCGGCCGGCTTACGTAACCCCCGCCCAGGAAGGCACCCCGGAGGTAGGATATTCCGCAGCAGCGCCTCCGGATGACGCGCGGCGGAATCCCCAGCACCGGACGCAGGGAATCATCGAGCAGACCCAGTTCGTTGAGCACCTGGGGCAGGCCGTCACCAGAGAGGAAGAGCTGGTAGCAGTTATGTCCCCTGAGGCGGGGAGACCTCTCCACGCGCAACTCGGGAAGAAGGGCGAAGAGCTCCTTGAGCAACCTGAACATCTTGCGGGCCACGGCGGCATTCTCGCTTTCCGTGTGCAGGACCAGGTGGCTGCCGCTTCCCAGGTGGAGGCTGCCCTCCAGGTGGAGCAAGGCGGAAAGCTCGGCCAGGCGGCAACAGCGTCTCGAAGCCCTGATCCGGGCCAGCTCCTCCTTGACCTCCGCGATATGACTCATGGCTTACCCGCGATCCATGTCCCGGTGGCGCACTTCCACCTTGATCCCCGCCTCGCGCAGCCTCCGGGCGAGCTCCTCCACCAGCACCACCGACCGGTGGCGTCCTCCCGTGCAGCCCATGGCCAGGGTGACGTAGCGCCTCCCCTCCCGGACGAAACGGTCCTTAAGGTAAAGGATGAGGGACTGCAGGCGGGAGAGGAACTCCTCGCTCTCCGGCTGACCGAGCACGAAGTCCCTGACCCTCCCGTCGGTTCCTTCCCGTTCCCTCAAATCGTCCACCCAAAAGGGGTTGGGAAGGAAACGGAGGTCGAAAACCATGTCCGCGTCCAGGGGCAGACCGTACTTGTAACCGAAGGAGACCAGGCTCATCTCCAGGGACTCGGCGGCCTCGCGGGCCTGGTAGCGGTTCATGATCTGCTCCCGCAACTGGTGCACGTTGCTCCGGGAGGTGTCGATTACCACGTCGGCACGGGCGCGCAGGCCCCGGAGGAGTTCCCTCTCCCTGGCGATGCTCTCCAGGATCCCCCCCTCGCTGTGGAGGGGGTGAGCCCTGCGAGTCTCCTTGAAGCGGCGCACCAATGTTTCTTCATCCGCCTCCAGGAAGATGATCTGGTAGGAAATGTTACCGCGGTCCAGCTCCTCCAGCGCCTGGTTGAGGTCCCTGAAGAACTCCCCTCCCCGCACGTCTATGACCGCGGCCAGTTTCTCCAGGCTGGAGGCACCCTGCGAACAGAGCTCCACCATCTTCAGGAGCAGGGAGGGCGGAAGGTTGTCTACGCAGAAATAGCCCAGGTCCTCCAGGCTCTTTATGGCTACCGACTTACCGGCTCCGGAAAGCCCAGTGATGATGGTGATTTCCAGTTCCTTCCTCCTCCCTCGACGGGGCTTACCCCCTTTGCGGCCTCGCTCCTTGAAGGCCTCCTTCCCCCACCTCGCCAAGCCGTTGGGCTCCCTCTCCCGGCTTCCCCCCGTAGCCTGAAAAGAAACGGGAATGCGCCGCCTTCGCGCTCTCCAACCACCATTATAGATTTCGCCGCCTCCTCACGGCGACCTCCCTGCGCCCGCCGCGGCGCCCTCCATCCTCAACAACCTCTCCTTCATGCCCCGGGGCCCGCTGTAGCCTCCCGGGCTCCCGTCGGAGCGGACGACGCGGTGGCAGGGGATGATCACCGGGAAGGGGTTGCGCCGCATGACGTTCCCCACCGCCCGCGCCGCCCGGGGAGAACCGACCCTCTCCGCGACCTGGCGGTAGGAAAGGGTGCTGCCCCGGGGTATGGAGATGACCGCGCGGTAGACGCGGCGCTGGAACTCGGTCAGGCCTGGCAAGGCCAGAAGCCCCTCCGCCACCTCGCGGTCGACCTCCTTCCCTTCCAGGCAGTCGAGGAGGGCGCGCTTCAGCCTCCGTATTCCAGGGGGAGGCTCTTCCTCTTCCAGGGAGACATCCGACTCCGGCGGCAGGAAACTTATCCGGCTCGGGGTTCCTCCGACGGAATGGATGTAAATATCTCCCAGCACGGTCATGATTTGGTAACATCTTATTTTCTTGGTTCTTCCGCACACATCAGGCTCCTTGAGGCCTATTCAACCCGGTTGGATATCCCTACGAGTGAGGACGTAGATTTCTCCCGGCATGGTGATGAGGCAGCTACGTCCTCTTTCCTTCGTCCCTTCGCTCACCATCATCTCCTTGAGGCCGAGTCGATCCGGTTCGGTATCCCCACCGGGGGCGGATGTATATGTTAAAGTTTGCCAGTGAGCGCATCAGCCCTCCTCCCCGGGATGCAGGGCGCGGTAGAGGTTCTCCGCCGTCCTCCGGTCCAGGAAGCTCAGCCCCGCCAGTTCCTCCCGGGAGGCCTCCGCGATGCGGGCCAGGCTCCCGAAATGGCGCAGCAGCCTCTGCTTGCGTCGGGGCCCGATGCCCGGGACCTCGTCCAGCAGGGAACGGCGGGTCCTCCTCTCCCTCTGCTGGCGGTGGTATTCCAGGGCGTAGCGGTGGGCCTCGTCGCGGATGCGCTGCAGGAGGTGGAGGGCCTCCGAATCCCTCGGGAGGACCACGGGTTCGCGCCTACCCGGAAGGTATATCTCCTCCAGCCGCTTGGCCAGGGCTGCCACCTCGACGTCCCTTATCCCGTGCCGGGCCAGGGCCCGCACTGCCGCCCCCAGTTGGGGGATACCCCCGTCCACCACGATGAGGTCGGGCTTCTTGTGAAAGGTGTCCAGTCGCACCCCGGACTTGACCTCTCCATCGCCCCCGTTTCCACCGGACGAGGCCAGGCGGGAGAGCCTCCGGTCCAGCATCTCCTCCATCATGGCCACGTCGTTCTGTTCCTCCACCCCCCGGATGCGGAAGCGGCGGAAGTCCCGCCGCAGGGGAATGCCCCCCTCGAAGACCACCATGGAGCCCACGGCGTCCAGCGGCCCCAGGTTAGAGACGTCGTAACACTCTATCCGGTAGGGCACCCGGCTCAACCCCAAGCCATCACCTATCCCCTGCACCGCCCTGGAGATCCAACCCAGGTCGGCGGCCTGCTTGGCCAGGTGCACCTCCAGGGACATGCGGGCGTTGCGGGCGACCTTTTCCACCAGGCTCCTCTTCTCCCCCCTCTGCGGGACCAGCAGGCGAACCTTCCTGCCCGCCCTCCCGGACAGCCATTCCTCGAGTAGGGGAAGCTCGGACTCCGGGAGGGCGTGGGAGAGCAGGATCTCCCGGGGGATATGCGCGGCCTGGGCGTAGAACTGCGGCAGGAAGGCGGCCAGGATATCCTCTTCCCCGCTGCCTGCGGGAGGGGTGGAAAAGAAATCCTGTTTTCCTATTATTTTCCCACCCCGGACGTAGAAGATGGTGACGCAGGCGTCCAGGTCACCGGCGGCCAGGGCGAACACGTCCTGGTCCCCTTCCTTCAGGGTATGGGCCTGCTGCCTCTCCAGGATGCGCCGCAGGGCCAGGAGCCGGTCCCGGGTCCGCGCGGCGAGCTCGAATTCCTGCCGGGAGGCCTCCTCCCGCATGCGGTTCTCCAGCTCCTCCAGCACGGCCCGGTGGTCCCCCTCCATGAAGCGGCGCACCCCCTCAATTATCTTTCCATAATCTTCCACGGATACCTTGCCGGTACAGGGACCGCAGCACAACCGGATGTGGTAGTCGAGGCACGGTCCGCCGGTGGGTTTGCCCGGCTCCCTCCCCCGGCAGGCGCGGAAGGGAAAAACCTTGCGCAGGGTCTCGATGGTCTCCCGCACCGCCCCGGCGTGGGCAAAGGGACCGTAATAAACGGCATCCGGACGGCGCCTGCCCCGGGTGAACATCACCCGGGGGTAGGTGTCCCCGGTGCGAATGACCATGAAGGGGTAGGACTTGTCGTCGCGAAAGTCGATGTTGTAGTCCGGGTGGAACCTCTTGATGAGGTTGGCCTCCAGGAGAAGGGCCTCCGCCTCGTTGGCGGTTACGATGAAATCCAGGTCGGCTATGCGTGCCCGCAGCCCAGCCAGCCTGGGGTTCTCCTCTTCCCGGGAATGGAAGTAGGAAGCCACCCTCTTGCGCAGGGAGGCGGCTTTGCCCACGTAGATGATCCTCCCCCGGTCGTCCTTGAGGAGATATACGCCGGGAGCTTCGGGCAGCGATTCCGCCTTCCGACGGGCTTCGGTCATCTCCCTATCACCGCCACCGATCGCCTGCCGTCCTGGAAACAACTGCCACCGGGTCCCTTCACGGATTATCCCCTGACCCTAACCCCCCATGGCCCTGGCCTCCTCCAGGCCCAGGAGGGGCCGCAGATAATAACCGGTATAGGATCGCGGTTCCCGGGCCACCTCCTCCGGCGGCCCTTCGGCCACGATCCAACCCCCTTCCTCTCCTCCCTCCGGGCCCAGGTCGATTATCCAGTCGGCGCACTTGATTACGTCCAGGTTGTGCTCGATGACCAGGACGGTGTTCCCCGCCTCCACCAGCCCCTGCAGCATGGCCAGTAGCTTGTTGATGTCGTCGAAGTGCAGGCCGGTGGTCGGCTCGTCCAGGAGGTAAAGGGTCTTCCCCGTAGGACGCTTATTGAGCTCCGCTGCCAGCTTCACCCGCTGCGCCTCCCCGCCGGAAAGGGTAGGAGCCGGCTGGCCCAGCTTGATGTAGCCCAGCCCCACGTCGTAAAGGGTGCGCAGGCGCCTTTGTACAGCGGGGACGGCCTCGAAGAAGTGCAGGGCCTCCTCCACGGACATGTCCAGGACCTCGCTGATGTTCTTCCCCCGGTAGGTTACTTCCAGGGTGTCGCGGTTGTAGCGCTTCCCCTTGCACACCTCGCAGGGTATGTACACGTCGGGGAGGAAATGCATCTCGATCTTTATGGTGCCTTCGCCACGACAGGCTTCGCACCTTCCGCCCCGGACGTTGAAGCTGAAACGGCCAGGCTTATAGCCGCGCACCCTCGCCTCCCGGGTCTCGGCGAAGAGGGCCCGTATGTGGTCGAAGACCCCGGTGTAGGTGGCCGGGTTGGAGCGCGGGGTGCGCCCGATGGGACTCTGGTCGATGTTGATCACCTTGTCCACGTGCTCCAGGCCCTCGATGCTTCGGTGTTTTCCGGGCGGCACCCGGGAATGGTAGAGCCTCCTGGCCACCCCGCGGTAGAGGACATCGTGGACCAGGGTGCTTTTACCGGAGCCCGAGACCCCGGTGACGCAAACCAAGAGCCCCAGAGGGATCTCCACGTCAATCCCCTTGAGGTTATGTTCCCGGGCCTCCCGTATCACCAGCTTCTTCCCGGAGGGTTTTCTCCTCCTCTCCGGGATGCGGATGCTCAAGTCCCCCCGCAGGTAGCGGGCGGTTATGGAGTCGGGATGCCTGAGCAGCTCCTCCAGGGGACCGCTGAAGACGATCTCCCCCCCGTGCTCCCCCGCCCCGGGACCTATGTCCACCACCCAGTCGGCGGAGCGGATGGTGGCCTCATCGTGCTCCACCACGATGAGGGTGTTCCCCAGGTCGCGAAGCCCGTGCAGGGTGGCGATGAGCCGATGGTTGTCCCGCTGGTGAAGGCCGATGGAGGGCTCATCCAGTATATACAGTACTCCCACCAGCCCGGAGCCTATCTGGGTGGCCAGCCTTATGCGCTGGGCCTCACCCCCGGCCAGGGTGGAGGCGGCGCGGTCCAGGGTGAGGTAGTCCAGGCCCACGTCCACCAGGAAGCGGAGCCGGGCTTCCAGCTCCCGCAGCACGCGCTCGGCGATGGCCCTCTCCGTGGGGGTGAGCTTCAGTTCCCGCAGGAAGCGCATGCACTCGCGCACGGAGAGCTGGGAGACCTGGTGGATGTTCAGCCCGCCCACGGTCACCGCCAGGCTAGCCGGCTTCAGGCGGGCGCCGCCGCAGGCCGGGCAGGGGCGCAGGCTCATGTACTGGGAGATACGGGCCCGCGCGTACTCGGAGTCCGTCTCCTGGTAGCGCCTTTCCAGCCAGTTGACGACTCCCTCGTAATGGGTGAAGTAGGAGCGCAGGAAGCCGCGGCGGTTGCGGTAGCGCAGGTAGATCTTCTCCTCTCCGCTCCCGTAGAGGATTATCTCCCTGATCCTCTCGGGGAGCTCTCGGAAGGGGGTCTTGAGGCTGAACTCGTACTTCTGGGCCAGGGCCTCCAGTTTACGGTAGAAGATGGTGGCTGTGCGGGGCCAGGGGGATATGGCCCCCTCCTCCAGGCTGAGGTCGGGATCGGGCACCACCAGCTCGGGGTCGATGACCTGCAGGAAACCCAGGCCGCTACATTCCGGGCATGCCCCGTAGGGGCTGTTGAAGGAGAAGATGCGCGGTTCCAGCTCCGGGAGGGAAACCTCGCATTCAGGGCAGGTGAAATGCTCACTGAAATAGCGGTCCTCGCCCCCTTCCAGGGAGATGACCACCGTGCCCTTCCCCAGTTCCAGGGCCGCCTCCAGGGATTCCGCCAGCCTCCTCTCAACGCCTTCCTTCATCACCAGGCGGTCTACAACCACCTCGATGTCATGGCGCTTGTACCTCTCCAGGCGGATCTCCTCCTCCAGCTCTCGCAGCTCCCCGTCCACCCGTGCCCGGGAGAAGCCCTTGGCCCTTATCTCTGCCAGCAGACGAGTGTACTCCCCCTTGCGGCCCCTCACCACCGGGGCCAGGATGGAAAACCTGGTCCCGGGCTCCAGGGAGGAGACCTTCTCGATTATTTGCTGCGCGGTCTGCCTCTCGATGGGCCTCCCGCAGGAGGGGCAATGGGCCTTCCCGATGCGGGCGTAGAGGAGGCGCAGGTAGTCGTGGATCTCGGTTATGGTCCCCACCGTGGAGCGCGGGTTGCGGCTGGCGCTCTTCTGGTCGATGGAGATGGCCGGGGACAGGCCCTCGATATGGTCCACGTCGGGCTTTTCCATCTGCCCCAGGAACTGGCGGGCGTAAGCGGACAAGGATTCCACGTACCTCCTTTGCCCTTCGGCGTAGATGGTGTCGAAGGCCAGGGAGGACTTGCCGCTTCCCGAAAGTCCGGTCATGACGATCATCCGGTTGCGGGGGAGCCGGACGCTTATGTTCTTGAGGTTGTGTTCCCTTGCCCCGCTGACCGTTATCCACTCCATGCCGAGCTCACCTCTTCTCCCCCGCCGTGGCCCAGCGCAGGCGCTTCCGGAGGTCAGCGATCTCGTCCCTGAGGCGGGCTGCGTACTCGAAGCGCAAATCCTCGGCGGCCAGGCGCATCTCGTCCTCCAGGCCCAGGATGAGCTGCTCAATCTCCTCGGGAGGCATCTCCTCCCTCTCCTTGCGGCGCGCCCGGTAGGGGACCTTCTCATCCGGCAGCAGCACCATGTCCATGATGTCACTCACCCTCTTGCGCACCGTCTGGGGGTTGATGCCGTGCCGGCGGTTGTACTCCATCTGCAGCCTGCGCCGGCGCTCCGTCTCCTCCAGGGCCCGGCGCATGGAATCGGTGATCTCCGAGGCGTACATGATCACCTGTCCGTTCACGTTGCGGGAGGCCCGGCCTATGGTCTGGATGAGGGACCGCTCATTGCGCAGGAAGCCCTCCCGGTCGGCGTCCAGGATGGCCACCAGGGAGACCTCCGGGAGGTCCAGGCCCTCCCGCAGGAGGTTGATGCCCACCAGGACGTCGAACTCCCCCAGGCGCAGGTCGCGGATGATCTCCACCCGGTCCAGGGTGTCGATCTCTGAGTGCAGGTAGCGCACCCGGAGGCCCATCTCCAGGAGATAGTCGGTGAGGCTCTCGGCCATGCGCTTGGTAAGGGTGGTGACCAGGACGCGCTCGTCCCTCTCCACCCGCTTGCGGATCTCCCCGATGAGGTCGTCCACCTGCCCCTCCGCCGGGCGCACCACCAGCTCCGGGTCCACCAGGCCGGTAGGACGGATGATCTGCTCCACCACCTGGGTAGAGACCTCCAGCTCCCAGGGGCCGGGGGTGGCGCTAACGGCTATCAGCTGGGGCACCCTCTCCAGGAACTCGTCGAAGCGCAGGGGACGGTTGTCCAGGGCGCTGGGCAGCCGGAAGCCGTATTCCACCAGGGTCTCCTTGCGGGAACGGTCCCCCTCGTGCATCCCGTGCAGCTGGGGCACGGTGATGTGGCTCTCGTCCACGAAGACCAGGAAGTCCTCGGGGAAGAAGTCCAGGAGGGTGTAGGGCGGCTCCCCCGGCTTCCTCCCGTCCAGGTGCCGGGAGTAGTTCTCGATGCCCGAGCAGTAACCCGTTTCCCGCAGCATTTCCAGGTCGTAGGTGGTGCGCTGCAGGAGCCTCTGGGCCTCCAGCAGCCGGCCGGCGGATTCCAGCTCCGCCACCCTCTCCTCCAGCTCGGCGCGGATGGAGGCCACCGCCCTCTCCAGGTTCTCCTCGCTGGTGAGGTAGTGGGTGGCGGGGTAGACGGCCGTGGATTCCTCGCGGGAGATCACCTCTCCGGTGAGGGGATCGACTACCGTGATGCGGTCCACCTGGTCCCCGAAGAACTCCACCCTCACCAGCCTCTCCTCGTAGCTGGGATAAATTTCCAGGGTATCCCCCCTGATCCTGAAGCGCCCCCTCTCCAGGAACTGGTCGTTGCGCTCGTAGTGCATGTCCACCAGCTTCCTGGCCACCTCCCGCAGGTCATACTCCCCACCCCGCTTGAGGATGAGCACCCGCTTCATGTATTCCTGGGGGCTCCCCAGGCCGTAGATGCAGGACACCGAGGCCACGATGATCACGTCCTCCCGGGACAGGAGGGCGGAGGTGGCCCGGTGGCGGAGGCGGTCTATGTCGTCGTTTATGGAGGTGTCCTTCTCGATATAGGTGTCGGTGCGGGGAACGTAGGCCTCCGGCTGGTAGTAATCGTAGTAACTGACGAAATATTCCACGGCGTTCTCGGGGAAGAGCTCCCGGAACTCATTGCACAGCTGGGCGGCCAGGGTCTTGTTGGGGGCGATGACCAGGGTGGGCTTCTGCACGTTGTGGATCACGTGGGCCATGGTGAAGGTCTTGCCCGAGCCCGTTACCCCCAGCAGGGTCTGGTAGCGGTCCCCCCGCAGGACGCCCTCCGTGAGCCGGGCGATGGCCTTGGGCTGGTCGCCCCGGGGCTTGAGTTCCGTCTCCAGCCTGAAGCCTCCCATCTCGCACCTCAGTCCAGCAGGGTGAGGAGTTCTCGCAGGTCGGAGATGCGCTCCCCCGGGAAAAAGGGATGCCTCCCCCATCGGTCCAGGAGGACGGCGCGCATTCCGACCTCGCGGGCGCCCCGGTAATCGGAGTTGGGCGAGTCCCCCACGTGCAGGCATTCCCCGGGATGGGCACCCACCCGTTCCAGGGCGATCCCGAAAAGGCGGGGATGGGGCTTTTCGATGCCCTCCTTCCCCGAGATTACCAGGACGGAAAAGTAATCCGCCAGCCCAAGGCGAGCTAGAAGACCTTCCAGCCAGGGTTCGAAATTAGAAATCAGGCCCAGGCGAAAGCCCCGCTCCCGCAGCCCGGAGACGGCTTCCCGGGCATCCGGGTAGGCGTCGTACCTTTCCGGGTCGGAAAAGACGCGGTAGAGCTCCCACGGCAGGCCGTCGCCGCCCCGGTATCCCAGCTCGCCGACCAGCCTGGAGTAGAAGTCGAGCCAGAAACGGCGGGACTTCTCGGGATGGTCGCTGAAGGTGAAGCCCTCCTTCTGCCTCTCCTCCACCTCGGCCATCAGGCTGCGGGTCGCCCTGGATACCTCCATCATGTCCACCGTCAGCCCGTGAGAGGCGCAGACCTCCCGGAAGAGCTCCGGGAAGGAGGGGATGGGGTGGACGAGGGTCTCCCCGGCATCCAGGAACACCGTGCTGATCCGTTTCCCGCTCAATCGAGTTCCCTTCCTCCTCCTCTAAAACGGTAGCGTATACGAAATTGTGTCACCAAATCCATAGACATTATGGAGAGCAATC